>JAZLJP010000073.1:0-10517 GCA_045617985.1 Kiritimatiellia bacterium | reverse complement strand
ACGTGCGCGGGGTGCGGCCGATCGAGCGGCCTGTGCGGTTGGCCTCGCGCCAGAAGGCGCGGCGGTACTCCGCCGAGTCGAGGCCGAGCACGTCCTGCTCGAACCACGCGAGGAAGGACTTCCCGCCCGCGGCGGGCGGTTCTTCCGCAGGCGGGGCGAGCGCGTGACCGGCGGCGACGAGGCGTGTTCTGATTTTTCGGTTCATCGGGTACGAGTATAGCAAAGCGGGCGGGGCGGTTCAAGCAGAAAGTTTGATTTTATGTGCGGAACAATTGAAATGCGGATGTGGAGTCGACGTTGCCTGCCGTAGTCGCGGCAGGTGAAGACGGGCTTCGGAAGCCCCTTGCCTTCGGTGCAGATCCTGCAGTTCTTGCGCGTACAGGGACTGTACGTCGCGGCGAGGGAGCCCCTGGCGACCGAGAACATCCCGGCGAGGGAGGCGAACGCTATGAGGACAGACGGACGAAAAAACTCAGAGAGCGGGGCGAATATCCCTGCCCTCTGACTGCGTACATGACGATTTAACCTTAAGTCACGCCATTTGTAGTCAGCGGAATATAAGGGTTAACCCGCGCTCGACATAAAGGCCGTCCGCTCCCTTGGCGAGGACAAAGTCCGACCCGGGGGCCGGTTTGAATTTCACATTCGGCGCCTTGTCGACGGACCACGCAACGACCTTCTCCTTCGAAGGTACTTTGCGGTTGCCCAGCGACACGTAAACAGTCGGCTCGTCGTCCGCGAAACCAAGCGTCTGGCCCGTCAAAGACGTCTCAATGTCATAGACACCGTCCCAGTTCGCGAGGTTGATCGTTGCGCCGTTCTGCAGCACGAAATGATTGAGGTAGTTGTGCTCGCTTGGCGTAAACACGCCAAGGATGTTGACCGTGTGACTGCCTTCTGCGAAGTTTAGATCGTAGAGTACCGTCAGGTTCCGCACGGTGACATCAGCACTGAGATAAAAGGCCGCATTTGCAATGAGATCAACCGTTGGCGCAAAAAACGCTCCGTTGAACATGAACCATCCGCTCGATGTGACGTTGAGCGTGCCGTTCGTCATGCCTCCGTTCATGTATCGGTGCAGGCCAGGAGCTCCGTTGATCTCCAACACATGACCGCCGAGATCGATATTCGAGCCATGGATGACCGTGTCGACCTGGAAATCAAAGAGCGATCCTTCGGCCGTCACCGTCACGTTGTCAATGGCGCCCTTGCTCAAATCCGACATGCTCTTCGAGTTCCGCAACGTACCGCCGACAAGTTCAACCGGAACCAAGTACGAATCATAGAGGCCGCTGATGTCATAAACCGCATTGGTCATCACGACAATCGGCAGGGCCTGGGTCTCGCCCAGCGGTTTTTCGTATCCCTCCGTGGCCATTCCCACGATCTCCGAAGAGCTGTTCAGTTTGAGCACACCGTTCTTGACAACGTTGCCACCGGTGTAGGTCTGATTGTATCTGGCCGGTACGAACGTGCCTGCACCGTCCTTGACGAGCCTGAGATTTCCGCTGAGGATGAACTGAGTGTTCACAACCGTCTTCCCCTCCGCCACGTCGACATGGAGTTCGGCCGCATTGGAACTGGAGTTCATGATCAAGCCCGAACCTTCCAGCGTGGAAACCTGAAGCGTGTATCCGTTCAAATCAATCGTACCGGAAAAACTTGTCAGGAACCGACAGTCGCAGTTCTTTGTCAACGTCCAGTTCCCGAACATGTTGACGGAATCCCCCGTCGGCAAAACGCCAGGCACGGTGCCCCCCGCCATGTTCTTGCAATCCCAGTTCTCCGGATTGCTAGGGTTGCAATCTCCCGCCCTGCCCGTCCAGGTCGCCGTCTCGATGACCGTCGAGGCAGGATCCGCCCCGTAGAAAACACCTTTATGCGTCACAAAAAGCGCCTCCGGCAGCTCTTGCGCCGATTCCTGCGTCTGGACAAAGGTGAGCGTATTGAGATTTTCGGGGATGGTCTGCCACGCGACAAGCTGTTCGCCAACCGCAAGTTCGCGTCCACGGAGGTCAATCTTGATCGTTGCGTTGTCGGCAAACGTGACGGTGCGCGAAACGCCCGATGTGATCTTCGAGTAAGGCGTCCAGGCGGACATCTGATTCGTGAGGCACAGAGTCGCGCCGTTAAGGAGCTTGCAACCCGCAAAATAGTCCTGAAGCGGCGTGAAGACGCCCTTCACCGTCGGAATCGTTCCCGCAGCGCCGGCGTTCTCCCCATAGTCCGCCGTGTAATTGTCGAGTGCAAGCGTTTTGGATTGGACGTAGAATGCCGAACGGGAAACAAGCGTCGCATTGGCGAAGGTGACGTCATGACTACCTTCATAGGGATAGAAGCAGCCGCCTTCGACCACCAGCGTGCCGTCCTTAACCGTCGTATTGGCAAGAAGGATTTTTTTGCCATTGCCGATTTTCACCGTAAGGGCATGCCCGCCCAAATCGATGACCGCAGCGGCAAAGCCGCTGTTGAGAACACCATAATCGGCGGTGATATTCGCAAACGAATCCTCCGTGAGCGTAAGTCCTTTGATCTGTGCCGTGCCGGTCAATCCAAATGAGCTACGGATCGCGACGGTGTTGGCGAGCGTACCGCCCGCAAGGACGAAGTCGTAAGCGGAGAAACTCCCGTAGCCGTTCATGTCCAACGTCGCGCCCCCAGTAACCGTGACCATGGAACCTTCGCCAATCGGCTTGAGGCCGCCGTTCTCGCCCATGGTGAGACAGCCTTCCGCGACAAGCGTTCCGCCCGTGTAAGTCTGATTCGGTTTCGACATGACAAGATTGCCGACACCGTCCTTGACGAGTTTGAGTTTCCCGCCGAAGACGAACTGGGAGTTCTCAACCGTCTTGCCCTCCACAACATCGATATGCAATTCCGCCATCCCCACAGCCGAGTTCTGGATCGTTCCCGCGCCTTCCAACGCGGTAATCTGGAGCGAGTGTCCGTTCAGTTCAATCTGCGGGTCAGCGACGACACGTGACGGATCGAGTCCGCGCCAGTCCGCGTTACCGGCGAGGACGCAGTCGAAGGCGATGGACTTGTAGGCGAAATCACTTCCGGTCGGACAACTGAAGGTGGTTATCCCCTTCACTTCGACAACGGTATCTTCGTTCGGAATCACATTTTCCAACTTCGTACCATTAACGTTCCAGCAGGTCCAGTTGCGGGAATCGGAAAGATTTCCCGCTTCGCCCGAGCCAGACCATTCTGCACGAACGGGGAGGTAGTTGCCGATCTCCATCACTGCGGAGATCGCCCACACTTCTTCGCCGCAAATGAGCGGCGTCGTGCCGCGGTTGACGGAAAAGCCGCCCGTCACGGCGTCATAGAGCGCGGGGGTGCTGTTGCCGTCCGCCTTGACGCACGGCACGTAGTCGCGCACCAAGGTTCCGTCATCCCAAATCGAGCAGGAATGAAGTTGCATGTTCGCGAACAGGGTTGCGCCACCGTTGTTGACGGCGAAAATGTGGGCAGGCCCAGCGCATGTGAATGTGGTTCTCGACATCAGCTTCACATAGTCGTCGATCTTATACTGGTTATGATCGATAGAGATGAAGTGCTCCCCCGGCCAGTTGGGATCGAAAACCTGAACTTGCCCCAGATTGCTCGAGCGAAGGAACCAGTAGTTGGAGCTTGTGCCAGTTCCCGTCGCAGCCCCGATCCAGAACTGATACGAATTCCCGGATCGACTCCCAAACGGAGCCATGAAGACGTTCACCGGGTTTAACATCGTGATGTGATAGTCGGCCCGCGAATTGGAGTTGGGCGTGAACTCGGTATCGATGTACTCGTTAGCTCCGGACGACTGGAGATAGCGAACCGCCCTGGCGCCGTCTGGGAGAAGAGGCTGAAGGAAGAAACGAATGTAGCGGGCACCGGCCGGCAGGGGAACGATGCGCGTCACCTCGTCCGCCTGCACATCCGAGAGTTGTTCGACGTGTTCCCAAGTGTTGGTTGTGTCACCGGCGGCGGTCGTCGGACTCCAGCCGAGAAAAATGCGCTGTGCGAAGCCGGGATTGGAAATGTCAATCGCCACCTCGTAGTCCGACCCCTGTACTTCCGAAGCCGAATACTCCCTGATGACGACTTCACGCTCAGGCGAAGCCGCCTTCCCGAGAGGACCAAGCACCTGTGCACCCGTCGTATCAAACGTAAATGATCCCAGATTCGCGAAGAACTGCTCCGTCACCGAATCATACACACCGTATTGTGCAGGGGCTCCGTCCTGCGCCGAATTATCGCGCGCCGGAACGTAATTATGAATGAGCTTGCCATCCTTGTCATGGACGCGGCAATAGTAAAAACGGTAACGGCCGAAATAATACATCTCGGAGTTAGAACTAATCGAGGCACCGGCCACGTGACCCGCGAAAAGCGCCATCTTCGAGGCCCCGGTGAAGGCGCTGGCAGCAGTTAACGAGACGGCATTTGCATCATCAACATATCCTTTCGCCGCATTGCCATCGTAAGTGAACACATGGTCAACGGTACTGTCTGTCTCTGCGGACAGCGTTTTCCCGGAATAGATCATGCCGTAATGCCGATCAAAGCGTATTCTCGTGCCGCTGATAATGAAAGCGGTGATTGATCCGCCCTGATCGGTATTGCGCGAACAGAACAGACACTGATGATTGTTGGAAAAGTCGAGCGAACGGATTTTCATCTCAATGCGGTCCGTGCTGATTGGCGTATAGTCCGTCAGGCACCACGTGCCGGACGTTCCATCCGTTCGACACGTCAGGAAGTCCATGCGGGAATAGTCCGCAAGGGCCGACGTAACGGCGGCGAAGGCCACGGTCAACGCAACGATTATTGGCATTGTGTTCTTCATTCTGGACTCCTCTCGTTGAGTTTGATTTTTACACTTTGAAATCCGGCGTCATCACCTCTTCAACACCGCCCAGCAGCGCGGGGGGAGGGTGAGGTAGTCGCCTTCCTGATACACGCCGGGTGCCGCGACGAGAAGTTTGCAGCCGGACATGAGCCGGAGGCGGCGCGTCGCAATCGAGAAGTTGATCGCCGTGCGGAACTCGCCCGCCTTGAGCGTGCGCACCAGGAAGAGGATGTCGTCAGGATATTCCGTCTCCTTGAAAGAACAGGGGCCGTCGAAGAAATCAGGATTCGCATGCCGCAGATCGCACAGGAACTTCACCAGTTTGAAACGTTCCCGTCCGGCACGGGTCTCGGCCTGCTTCCAGTCGATGAAATACTTCTGCTCGCTCCCCACCCCGAAGACGCAATGGAGTGAACTGTCGGCGATTTCCTGTCCGCAATAGAGCATCGGCACGCCTTCCATCGTGAAGATGAAGGCAAGCAGCCCGTCCGTCAGCGGTTGACCGTAAACCGTCTCCCAGCGGCCGCCGTTCATCCGCGCCTTGGACGTGGGGTTCTTGTCGTCGGTGTTCATCGAGGCGTTGTTGGCGATGTCGTGGTGGTCGAAGGCATTAACCCGGTGGAAATGGGCCCCGTACTTCTTCTTTTCGCTCTCCAGAAACTTCACGAATCCGCGGACCGTTGTCTTTCTCGCGGCGAGGTTCTGGATCGCCCCCCAGTTGTAACTACAGTAGTTGAGATCGAACATGCCCGGCTGATTCCGCGTGTCCTGCCAGGTTTCACTAATCGTGACCGCTTCGGGACGAAGCGACTTGATGTACGCATAGGAGGCGTAGCGGAAATCCGCCGGGAGTCCGTCGCCGTAGTCGTAGCGAAACCCGTCCACGTCGAACGTATCGAAGTACCAGGCGTAGTTCTTCAGAAAGTAGTCGCGCATCCAGGGGTCGGAATGGTTGGCGCGGAGGAATGCCGGATAGGAGTTGAGCAGTCCGCCGCGTCCCTTGCCTTTCGTCAGAACGGCGTTCGGGTGTTCCTTCACGAACGTCGCGGAGGAACCAATGAGGTTGAAGGCGATCTCCGCGCACGCCTTCAGCCCGAGCCGGTGCGCCTCGGCGACAAAGGCCTTGAAATCGTCCGCCGTGCCGAAGGCCGGGTCGATCTTGTAGAAGTCGGCGATGCGCCACGGATTGAGCGGCGAGTTGGCGCCGCAGGCGCGCTGACGCGGACTCCACGACGCCGGATCGGGATTACGGTCCATCTCCACGATCGGGCTCACCAGCACCACGTCGACGCCCGCCTCCTTCAGGAACGGCAGCTTCTTCGCCGCCGCCACAATCGTCCCCTCCGCAGTGAAATTCTGAACGACAAGCTGATAGTACACAGAACTGCCGAGATAGGACGGCGGCATCGCCTTCGGCGCCTGGGCGGCACCCCCCGCCGCCCCGGCCGCCATCCCGGACAGTGCGGCGACCATCAACCCGCATCTAAGGTAACACGAAACTTTCATGACACAATAAACCTCCTTTAAGTTGAATTCTTCTACAAGCTAGGCGGACAAATACCCTACTCTTTCAAAGTCGATCTGCACGCTGGAGATCGATGGCGAAGAGGACTCGCAGATGTCTTCGAGATTGTCGACGCCAATCAAGGTGAAATCCCCGGGGATGTTCCGCCCCACCGAGGCAACTTGCCCTATAAAGGAATCTTCTCGTAAACGCGACCAATCTCGGGGTTTTCGATATCCAATGACTACATATCCGCACGGACGGTTAGATACCAATTCCCGAACTGCCGCACCCACAATCTGGGTGGGATCGTTATAGATCTTATATACCTTGTTCCCTTGCCAGGTTGGTTGGCAACTGAGGAAAACACTGGGAACCCCATTCAAATCCCGCGGCGATATTTTTTCTCCCTCCTCGGTGCATTCGACAATGACCCCAACCTGACCATGACGCTTCAAGAGTTCCCGCAAACTATCTACTGCCGATTCCTCAACCGGGACAGGAAACACCTCCCACCCCACCGATCTGGCAAATCGGCGTATCCCCGCCAGTTTCATCATGTGCTGCCGCACATTCCGCCGCGAGTTAATATAGAGTATCGAAAATGGTCGAAACATGATCTAATGGAAAAAACGCTCCGCCGTTGAAAACACTCGATTGTCTGTCAAAAGAGAATTTCATATGATTCCTCATGTAACCGTTCGTGTGTAACCATTGTTTCCCAAACCGCCTTTGCCGAACAATCTTCGCCAAACCATCGCAATTCGCCAGTTATTATAGCAAATCAGCCTAAGTGCGACAAGCCCGAACCGCCGGACGACGTTTTTGGGGCGCACCTAGGTAATTCACCGCGGTCTCCTCTTGTTCGAGCTATGGCCTCACGGGTCTCGCGGCAGCACCCTAGCGCACTGTGGTGGTGGTGGGAGTTCACCACCGAAACCAGCTCCGCCGGATGCGTAAGGCGATTTGAAATCTACGCTTCGCACATCCATCGGTCTTGTGCCCGACTTCTCCTTCCTTTGGCGAGGGTGAGTTGCCAGTGCCAGGCCCGAAAGGTGATTTTTCAAACTACTTTCCGTGTCCCGCGAAGCGGGTTTCAGTGGTGAAAAACTCAGATGCAGTCTTTTCAAGTCGTAGCTGTTTTTTTGATTAGGACGGATGGGATTCTGTTGAAATCGCCAGGGGCTGAATCGCCAGGGGCTGTCCCCACTTCCACTAACCTTTGGGGCCTGTCCCCACTCCCACTGGGGTCTGTCCCCCTCATCTGTACATCGGCCAAGATTTCGTCAGCACCGTAGTCTTGACACGGAATCGAGGGGGACTGTCCCCAGGAATTTCCCAGGAATTTATTGGTATTGTCGCATAAACTGGGACAACGGGCGTCCCGCCCGTTGAGGAGTGGGTTCCCAACGGGCAAGATGCCCGTTGTCCCAGTTTCGCCATCACCGTTTTTCCGAGCATTGCGGGCGGGACGCCCGTTTGGCCAGTTGTTTGCGACATGTCATGTTTCCAGGTGATTCGCGTGTGGATGTCTACTACAAACTTCAGTCTTTTTATCGGGCCCGCCAATTTTCGTAATTATGATGTCCATATTTGATATTTGTCCCCATCCCCCCCAGGGGACAGTCCCCCCACCAACAAACCGCCGCCTTTGGGGTCTGTCCCCACTTCCACTTGTCCCCACTTCCACTAGGGGCTGTCCCCATCAAAATCCGATTCTGCCGTGATCCTTGCCGATTTTGGATCGCGCTTCCATCTGTTCAACTTTCTTCATGTCACGGTGTTGCCGTTCCCCACTGATCTGAGGGGGCCTGTCCCCGCTAGGACGACCACTGCCCCCTAAAACCTATTCATTTGAGTTGGGTCCAGTCGAGATTCCAGTAACGACGGTCGAGGGCATAGGGGTCGACCGGATCATGTTCGAAATCGAAGTTCCACGGCAACACGCCGAAACGCTGCATCTCGCGCAGATAGGGAATCGGCGGACGGAAACCCGGCATGTCAAAGCGCTTGTGTTCGTTGTGCACCTGCTGCGCGTCTTCGATCATCGCCAGCAGCTTTCGATAGTCGGGATCGTCGGTCGACGCGAAAACCGCTTTGCCTTGCGCGTTGGTGCAGGTGCCATAGCCGCCCGCCTCTTTCGCGAGCGGAGCCTTGAGGTAGAGCGACTTTTCGGGACGCGTGAGGTTGAACGCGATGCAGCGGTAGTAGTGCTTCAGCCGCGGCTCGATCTTGTACCAGAAGAAGGTGCGGTTGTCTTCGGAAAGCGAATGCGGGATCCGCCGCTCCCCCGTGTGGCAGCCGTCGCAACGCCGCTTGATGACCGGTTGCGCGGCAAGGGTGGGAGCGCGCTTCTCGTCGTTGTCGATCACCGGCCGATTCTGGATGTAGCCGCCGATCGAGCCGCTGCCGAGCGCCGCGTAGGTGCCGGGATAGGGTGCGCCGACGTCGAGCCACTGCATCACCATGCGGCGTTCGACAGGGGTGACGGTTACGCCATGGTGATTGCCGTAGAGCTTGTCCATCAGCGGACTTCCCCCGCTCCAACGCGCGTAGGGCGGCCAGTCGCTCTTGATGTCGTTGCGCCCGTCAAGGAGCTGCCCCCACATCGACAGATAGAAGTAGCTCATCGAGAAGAACGGATTGTGGTCGCCGCAGAGATCCACCCCGCCGGACCTCCCATCGGGATTGTGGCACCTCACGCAATGCCGGTCGAGGATCGGCTGGATGTCGCGCGGGAAGTCGGGCACGTCGAAGAGGCGTCCCGTCGGATCGATCTTGGACGCCCCCCGCGACAACGCCATGGACACCGGCTTCGCGCGGCGCGCGGCGTTTTCGGTTTTCTTCTCGTGGCAGCCCACGCAGCCCTGGCGCTCGCCCGGCATCACCTGGGTGAAGCTCTGCATGCGCTTCACCGCGCGGCCTTCGCCGTCGACCGCCACGAACGCCAGCGACCTCAACGCGGGTGCCTCGAAATAGGCGCTGCCGTCCGGCTCCACCGGCACCCACCCGAGGAGCCGCTCCAGCGAGAAGGTACCGCCACAGGAAATCGGGTCCATGCCGCCGGTATAGCTGATGGGCCGCGGCAGCACCTCCAGCACCATCAACTTTTTGACCGTACCGGGCTTCACGCCCGACATGGTACGCCCGATGAGTACGTTCTCGAGATAGAATTCGCCGGTCTTCCGCGCAAGATCGGTGCGGTCCGCCAACGGTCGCTCGCGCGCATGGGGCATGAGCGGACGCGGTTCGTACAGCCGGCACCGCTCGCCGAAGGACTCTGGCAGCGAGAACCAGTCGCAGGACCTGCCGTGGCGATTGAACAGCTTCACGGTGCGACCATCCGTCGCCATGAACAAATCACGCGAGAACGCCCAGGGGTCGCAATAACGGTTTTCGCCGCGAAGATGCTTCACGTTGGCGCGGTTGTCGGGCCCACCCTTCGTCGTAATGATGCTCAACGCCCCGGCATGTTCGGCTTGGCCATGACCCGGCGAATCGATGCCGATCACTTCGTCCGTGCCGGGGATGGGCTTCGCATCGATGTAGACGCTGTTGGGATAGGTGTTGCCCTGGTAGATCTGGTGCTGGGTGCCGTCGGGATTCATCGTCCAGAGGTGGTGGAAGTTGACCTGGCGGCGATCGAC
Source organism: Kiritimatiellia bacterium (assembly GCA_045617985.1). Taxonomy (GTDB): domain Bacteria; phylum Verrucomicrobiota; class Kiritimatiellia; order RFP12; family UBA1067; genus RUG572. The sequence continues at coordinate 529 of JAZLJP010000073.1, read as the reverse complement.
GTATTCCCAGCGCATGTAGAGTACCCTGCCATCCGGCAGCATCCACGGCGTGTTGTCGTGCTCGATGTTCGCGGAAAGCATGCGTACGCCCGAACCATCCGGCTTCATGCGATAGATGGACGCCACCTGGGTGAGCCAGCAGTTGACCCAGCGGCGGCAGCGCGAGGAGACGAACATGACATCGCCGTCGGGCAGCCATGTGGGCTCGATGTCGTCGTAGATGCCGGAGGTGAGCTGCTTGAGATCTGTGCCGTCCGCATTGATGGTGTAGAGGTGGTAGTGCTCGTCCTTGGCGGGACGATAGGAAAAGACGATCATCTTGCCGTCGTAGTGCACGGCGGGATCGCGGATGGAACCCTTGGCGTCTTCCAGCAAGGTACGGAATTTTCCGGTCTTGAAGTTGTAGGCGGCGAGGCGACCGACGGAACCGAAGGTCGTGTGCTGGGGTCCTGAACTGTAGTAGCCGAAGTTGGCGTACCAATGCGGCTCGCGCCTGCCCTGGGGCGTGCTGCACGTCGTCCGCGTGGTG
>JAZLJP010000072.1:0-6389 GCA_045617985.1 Kiritimatiellia bacterium | reverse complement strand
TTGTTCTCGCGTCTGAAGGGCGATTTTGTATCATACATGCGCGGTTCCCTTTCCTGCCTCTGTTTTTTCGCAACGGTTTTCAAGAATCTAAAACGGTTCTATCAAATTTAAGGAAGCATTGCAAGGATCTCTTGTAATCGGTCAGGGGGGGCGATTACCAAGGGGCGAGGATTTACTTTACAGGGTTTTGCGAAATCTGCTATAATCGCTTCCAGACCGCCTCGGTAGGTCCCGTTGTCCGTAACGGGCCATTGATGACGGGATGTTGCGGGCAATGCCCCCAACCAGGGTGAAAAGGATATTGAAAATGAACACGAGCCTATTCAAAACTTCTAGAATGTTTGCGCTCATCATGGGAGCGCTCTTCGCGTGGAATTCACGTGCGGCGGTGCCGAAACTGATTCTCGATACCGACATGTATACGGATATCGATTCAGGAGCAGTGGCGATTGCACATGTGCTCGCCGATGCGGGTGAATGCGAACTCCTCGGCGTCATCTCCTGCGCGGGCGGCAGCGCCATCTCCGTACCGATGATCGAACTCATCAATTCCGTCTACAAGCGGCCCGACCTCCCGGTGGGTGCGCCAAAGGACTGGGTGATCGCACCCGAAAAGGACCCCGAACGCAAAGGTCTCTACGAACACCCCGAACGCTTCGCCCACTATTATCAGATGTGCCGCGCCGTCAAGGCCCATCCCGAGATGGTGCGCCATGCACGGAGCGACGAAGCGCCCGACGCGGTGGGCGTGTACCGCAAGCTCCTCGCCGCCCAGCCCGATGCGAGCGTGACGATCTGCACGATCGGCTGGCTCACCAACATGCGCCAGCTTCTCGTTTCGCCGCCGGATGCGATTTCCCCCCTCTCCGGGCGCGACCTCATCGCGAAGAAGGTAAAACTCCTCTTCGCGATGGCCTGCGCCTTCCCGACCGGACGCGAATACAACGCCTGGCGTGACACGGTCTCCACCGCGATCGTTCTCTACGATTGGCCTAGACCAATCCATTTCGTCGACTACAACTTCGGCTTCGGCCTCAAGTGCGGCACGCCCCTCGCCAAGCGTCCGCCCGAAGCCAACAATCCCGTGCAGGCCATCTACCACGAAACGATCACCAAGAACGTGGCCGGCAAGAAACACGGCCATCCCGCCTGGGACGAAATCACCGTGCTCCTCGCCGTACGCGGCTGGGAACCCTACTGCAAGGTACGCCGCGGCCGCTTCGAGATCATCGACAACCAAGGTACGAATCGCTGGAAGGACGACCCGAACGGCCCCCACCTCGTGATGCAGGAGCGCCTTCCCCGGCAGGACCTCGTCAAGATCATCGACGAACTTCTGATGAGAAACGGGAAATGATGGAACAGCATTTACCCCCACCCCGTTTCCAGGGGCGAAAATATTTGGCTCTTCGGGTGTGAGGCTGTCTAAATGCCGCAGTCGAGCCACACATTCCGCTCCGTGATATCCGGCATCTGGAACGTCTGTTCCGCCTCCGTACTGAACGCCGCAGGGGCATTGGTCGGCGAAGCGACAACCGGCGCCGCGCCTAGAAGCAAATTCGCAAACATCATTCGTTTCCTCCAACGTTTATCCCCCGGAACGGTTGGCCAGAGGAGAGCAACCGATTGGTGTTTGTCTTAATTTCCTATTCTCCAATCGTCAACTGCACCAGAGGACGGTCTAACGACAGCAATTGATTCGTAACCGTAGTAAAATATTTTCTCACATGGGGTTCGCAGTCCGACCGTGAAAGGGTCGTAATGGCAGTCTGAAGACGATTTGAACTTGTTTCGTAGAGGGGGAAACACGCCTTGACGGCATCGTCGACGCTGATTTCCCCCACGGGGCCAATGAAGCGGTTCCGATAGAACATCCTGCCCGCATTCAAGCGCGCCAGAGAACAATCATTGGACATGGCGATCAGCTTATCTGAATATTCGGCAAAAACAGCTTCTCTTTCGATCTCCGAGAAAATTGCAGAATTAGTTACGATTGATTGAACGAAAGAAGTCATCCCCTCGTCGACCTGGCCGAGCTGAATCGCAGTCCTGAAAGCCGAGTCTCGTTGTACGCCATTCGTGTTGAATGCAAGTGCCTGGAGATAGGGTACGGCATTCGTGTAGTGGAGTTCGTGGCATTGTGAAATCGCGCCGAGAACATAGTCCTTCCGTCCCTGCGGGAGCGTACGGCAATCCTTTGTCCCCAATGTCGACAGATACCAGTCGAATGCCCCCTTTTTGTCTTCAAAAGACCAACCAGGTACATGCGTGCCACCGATGAAAGTCTCCCACGTGTCAATACATTCCTCTCCCAACGAGGCAATCATTGTTAGTTCCCCTCCAAATTAAGTTGTTGAAGCGGTTGGCCCACCGAGATAAGCTGGTTGGTGATGGGAATGAAGTCACGCCTATCGTATTCATCGCAATCGGGGTGCGCCAATACATAATTGGCAAACGCCAAACGATTTGAACTCAAACCATAACCTGCATAATAAGACAGGAACAGGTTATCCAAAATTGTCGTCCCAACAAGATCAAGATAGCGATGACGATAGAGCATCCTCACGGCACGATCGCGAGCCGCAATCTGATCCGACGTAGTGAACGTTCGTGTCATAAGGTTACGCGCATACATTCCACACGCCTTCCCACGTTCCCGAATTGTATACCCAATCGTATTCGTTACGATTGTTTCAACAAAATCCGTTGTTGTATTATCGACAGGGGAATACTTCATGACTAATTCAATGGCCTTGTCGCGATAAATCCCCCGAGGGTTGAGCGCGAGAGCCTTCAACGGCTGAACAGAATTCGTATATCCGAGCATTGAACATTGGCCAAGAGCCATTCGAACCTTGAGTTTTTCCCTCCCGTCGGAAAGATTCTTGAGATCGGTCGTTCCAAGGGATGAGAGATACCAGTCGAAAGCCGCCTTCTTGTCGTCAAACGACCACCCCGGCATGTCGAAGTGGAAAAAGCCCTGCCACGTATGTACATCGTCTTCGGGGACATACTCATGTTCCTCTCCGTCCAGGCAATCATCGCTGCTGGACATGATGACACGACCCAGCGCGATCCCGACCACACGGTTCGTCTCCGCCGGCGTAAACGCATCCAAGGTTCTGACCAGCGCCAATCCAACCATGACCGCTAAAAACACAGAAACGGAGTTTCTCATTTTGCGTATACCTCCACGTCATTTTTCTTAATATAGTCGGCGCCGACACGTATCTCGTCGGTAGGAATGTTCACCCTGACTTTCTTTCGCAGCCCCTTCACCCAGCGGCCGGGGATGTCCTCTCCCCGGGGTGTACGAGGGTCAGGGGGTGTACGAGGGTCAGAACTTGTTGATACAGTTAAAGTTCCAGGGGGACAGTCCCCCATGAGTGTCTTCACAAGGCATGTTTCCTGACTATCGAAAGATTGGCTCCATGAATGACGAGCTCCTTACCAAACTGTTGATGAAACTTCAGATCAATTATATGAAGGTTCAACGTCTAGCCCCTTTCCCCTTTTATCGGAAGAGGATCAGAAGTCCACTATCGAGAAATAGACCTTCTTGGGTGGTGACGAGGCAGCCGATAGAACGTTCACGCGAAGCGACTTCCGGCGCCCCCTCGCGTTCCTGAAACGCCTGTTTCAATCGTCGTCAGATCTTACGCGTACCCTTCACGGCATCGACTTCGATTTCGAAGAGCCATTCGTCGCGGCAGACGTCGCATACCGTTTCCGCCGCGAAATCGGCCGGGAGCCCTTCGCGCTTGAGCCAGGCCTGCCAGGCCGTCTGGAATTCCGGCTTCTTCAAATAGACGATGGCGCGCGTCACCTCCTGCCACGTGCGCCCGCGGCTCTTGAGGATCGCCTCCACCGCGTGCATCGTGCAATCGACCTGCCGTTCGATATCGCCCACGTAGGCGACGTCGTGGGAGTTCGGCTTGATGCTCGCCGTGCCGCTCACGAAAAGATGGCGCGTTGCGGGCGTGATGATTTCCGCCGCGCGGCTGAAGCTCGACTTGTAGGCCATCGCCGGCGCCTGGAGGGGCGACTCCACGATCTCGGCCCGCACGCCCGCACGCTTCGGAATCATCGCAACCGCGCCCGCCACGAGCGCCGCGCCGTCCACATTCGCGCACCCGATGCCCGTAGAGGCCGGCAGGAACGTTTCAAACACCTTGCGCGTCGTAAAGAACGCGGAACGCGCCGCATTGAATTCGCCGTACCAGTCGCACACCTCGTCGATGTAGAGCCACGTGCGCACGACATTCGCAAACGTCATGCCTTCTTCGGCGAGAAGACGTTCGAGCTCCTCGAAGACGCTCGTCGCCTGCGCGCCACGCGGCGCGGCGAGGTCGGCCGGCAGCACGCCGGCCGCGAGAAGGTAGCGCGCATCGTCGTCCTCATAGACGGTGGCAACGGCTCGCCCCCCGCGCGAGATCGTGCGCACGGCCTTCGCCCCCGGCGCCACAAACGGCAATACGACAGGCGGCAGGGCTCCCCCCGCTCGGCACAAACGAAACGACGGCACCGACGCCTCTTCTCGCGCCCGTACCTCCTCAGGTGTTCCCCACAGAAAAAGACTCTTAGGTTCGCTCATCATGTTAGCATTATAGCAAATCTAAAAGCGATTGAAAAGAAGGGAAAATTGGTGCTTGGTACTTGGTGCCCGGTGCCCGGTGCCTGGTGCCCGGTAGGGCGCGCCCACCGTGCGCGCCGCCCCCCCCGCGCCGCCCCGCCTGGACTGCGGCGTCACGACCGGCCAAACGCCAACCTTACGGCAATTCCACCGAGACCTTGAAGAAGTTGAAGTTCTTCTCCTCGCCCGGGCGAACGGGCGTCCAGGCCTCCGAAGGATCGTCGAGGCGCTTCTTGCCCCATTTCGTATAACGGCGCGCCTCCAGGAGGTCTGGCGTGTAGGTGACGCGCGGATTGCCCTCCGCATCCATGTCGATGAGAGCAATAAGCTTCGACTCGGCGTCGTTCGGATCAGTACCCATCACGTATTCCTCGGCATTCGAAACGCCGTCGCCGTCGGCATCCGCCTGGGCGGCCGCAAGCGCATCGCCCACGCTGCCGGAAACAGCCAGTCCCTCCAGCCACGCCATCGGCACCTCGGCATCGCCCACCACGGGCGTCCACGTGACCTGATCGACCCAGGCCACGTTTTCGTAGTCGATGACGTCGTCCATGTCGTCGCGGCAGAAGGTCCAGCGGATCGTATGCGTACCTTCGCCCTTCACCTTCACCGTGTACTGCTGCCAGCCCGAAACGCCGTCGACATGGGCGACGTCGAGCCCGTCGACCTCCAGCATCAGGAAGTCCCACGCGTCGTTGTCGGGATCGTCTTCGCAGATGACGCGCCAGCGGAACGAAAGCGTGCCCGTGCCCTCGACCGTCGTCTGCATCCAGCTCGCCTCCTCCGGCTCGACGCCCGCGCAGACGGCGGCGGACTTGCCGTCGTACGAGGTCTCGGCATCGACCGTCCAGTCGACATCGCCACCCGTCGTCACCGTCCAGAGCGGCTGGTCGATGGCCTCCGGCAGCGTCTGCAGGCGGACATACCGCGCCGTCGCCGTCGCGCTCGGCAGACATCCGTCCTTAAACGCCTTCGCCTTCACCGTGGTCGTATCGAACACGTTGAACGACTTGTTCTTGTAAAGCAGGCTCGTCTCGTCCGGCTCGGTGCCGTCGAGCGTGTAGCGGACCGTCGCCTCTGCCGTCGCGCAGCTGATCGACACGCGCCGTGTCGCGCCTTCGAACATCGTACCGTCGGCGGGCGTGATCTCCGGCGTCGCCACCGGCGCCATCGCTTCCTGATTCACCGTGAAATCGCGGAAGATCGTCTCGTCGATCACCACGCGGATCGTGCCCGAACGCGCCGTCGCCTGCGAATTCGCCGCGACCGAGAACGACACGGTGCCGTTGTTTTCGCCCTGCGTCGTGCCGAGCGCGATCCAGCGGTCGCTGGCCGAGACCGACCAGGCACCGTTGGCGGTGACGACGAACGAGCCGTCGCCCGCGCCCGCCGCGAGGGTTGCATTTGCCGGGCCGAGCGCCAGCGAAAGCGGCTGCCAGGCGGCGTAGAGCGTCTTCATGGATGAAGACGCGCCCGTCGCGGCCGTCGCCTTCGTGCCCGCGCCGTCGGGGGCCGTGTACCAGCCGAGGAATTTCGCGCCGCCCTTCGTCAGCTCGGGCAACGCGCCCAGTGCCGCACCCGATGTGTAGCGGCGCGTCGGCGCGGCCTTCGCGGCGCCGTCGAGGAACGAAACCGCCACAAGCCCCGCGACCTTCGGATCGTCGAGCCACCACTCGACGCCGCCCGGCGCCGTCGCATCGTCGTCGAGGTTCGTATCGCCGCCCACCGTGTCGTCGGCGATGTCGGCGAGCAGCGC
>JAZLJP010000071.1:0-5395 GCA_045617985.1 Kiritimatiellia bacterium | reverse complement strand
TAGTAGAGCGCGATGTGCGTCACGTAGTCGAACGTGCGCCACATCCGCTCGCGTCCCGAACCGCCGGAGTTGTAGTCGCCCCTCTTGCCGCTGCGGTTCTCGTGCCAGTTGTCGCTGCCGTAGATGCCGTAGGGATAGGGAGTTTCCTTGTCGGTACGCTGCAGCTTGCCCCACACGAAGTTGCGCTCGTAATATTCGAGCGAGGCAATCTCGTCCGCATCGGGATAGGCGACGTTCTTCTCGCTCACGTAAAGCGGTTTGCAGTTCGAGGGATCGTCCGATCCGCCCACCACAAAAGGATGGGGCGCGAAGTCGCCGGGCGCATCGGGCGAATAGAGCTTCTCCGTCTCCCTATTGTACACGCTATAGAGCCCGTCATACCACTTCGACGGATCGCGGTGCTGCTGGCGCTTCACGATGAAGGCGGGTCTCTTTTTGATCACGCTCTCCAAGTCGTCGATGACGAAGAAATGCACCCTCATCCGCCGATTGCCGCCCCAGCGGAGGTCCAGGGTCTGCTCGCCCGGCCGGTCGAAGCGGACCTCGCCGATTTGGAAGCCGTCGCGCCCAGACGCTGCAGGGAACTTCACCGCCGCATCCGCCCCGCCCGCTAGCGACGCGACGCCGCCCTTCGTCCGCACCGCGAATTTGACCGTTTCGCCGCGCGGCACAACCATACCGGGAACGGACCTGAAATTCACGCCGCCCCGGTCGAAGATCGCCTGTTCCACCGAAGCACGCCCCGCCGCACTCGCAAGTGCGAAACCGTAATCCACACTCTCGCCGGGCTTGATCTCGACGGACGAGGACGGGAACGGCCAGGTGTCGGTCTTGCGCGGCACGGAAGTTTCGGAATGGATGAAGTACCATTCGTCGTAGTCCATGTATTCGATTCCGGTCGATCCCGTCGGCATCAGAAGCGGACATGCCCCGGCACCGTCGAACGGCACCCAGAAGAGATACGACGCAGAGAGGTTGATCGACGCATGGTAGGAGAGGTTCTGCCGCGCGGGAAGCTGCTTGTCGATACCACAGAGCGGCAAGCGGAAGGCAAGATCCGTGACCCGGATGGGGACTGTCCCCGTGTTCCGCAGCGCAAGGCCCCACTTGAGCCCCCCATCCGTGAGCGTAAACGTCTCGCGCACGGTCAGCGCCTCGTCCACCCGCCACGCGAGTACGGCGGACCGTGCGCCCTGCGCCTCGATCCGCCCGGGCGTACGGTGGTTGTCGAAATGCCGCGCCACATCCGCCACCCGGTACTTCACGCTGAAGCGCCCGAGGGACCGCCCCCGGTCGATCACATTGCGCCGTCCGGCTCCAACGGGCATCTCCAGCGCCGTCACGCCCGAAGGCCCGACCGACCATACCGGCCCAGCCGCAGTCTCCGCCCGCACGCCGCCCGCAAGGGCCAACACGCCTCCAGCCACCGCCAGCAGTTTTTGTAACTTCATTCAAAATTCCTCATTCTGACCGAAATCCTGTTATGGAGAAAACCGTTTCAATTCGAACGCACCTTGGGGAGCGGGGAACCGGGATAGGGAGTGAGATGGTAAGTGACTTTGCCGTTGGCGGCTCGGGTGGCGGTGAGGCGGTGGCCGCCTGGGACGCGCAGATTTCGGAAGGAGACCTCCTTGCCGTCCCAGCGTTTCGGCAGGGCCGGGAAGAGCGTCACCGTGTTGGTGTGCGGATCGTGCTGGAGCAGCATCTCCTGGACGGCACGCGCAAAACCGAAGTTCGCGTCGAGCGTGAACGGACGGCCTGTGTGGAACAGCGGACCACTTGGGATCTGGTTGTTCAGATTGAAACCGTTACGCGAGGCGCACAACGTCTGGAATTCCTTCAGATACATCCACGCCCGGTCGCCACGGCCGAGGCGCGCATTGAGGCAACCCTCCCACGAGAAGGAGAAGCCCACCCAGTGCCGGGAACTGAGCCCTTCGAACTGGTCGACCGACTTGACGGGATCCACCTCCGCATCGCGCGGCGTGTCGTAGAACGGGAAGACGTCCATCAGATGCGACGCATGGCGGTGAGAATACGTGAGGAGGCGCCCTTTCGCGATTTCCAATACGCCACCCCTTACGGAAACCGGACCGAACGTACCCACATAGCTGCGCCATTTCGCCGCTTCGTCCCGTTCGCCGAGGAATTCCGCCAGACGCGCCAGGCGGATGTAGAACGCATTGAGAATCGAACGGGCATAGTTCGTGTTAGTCGTGAAGAAGCAAGACAGGCAGTTGTCGTCCACTTCCGGCGAACTGCTGAGGATGAGCGTGCGCACGCCGTCTTCAACCGTCCAGGCGTGTTCCATCGCGGCGGCGAGTTCGCGCCCGAACGCGAGATAACGCGCGGCCTTCTCGCGGGTGGGTGCATAGTCGAAGGCGTTGACGAACGTATTGTAGGCCCAAAGCCCGTGCTCGGGCAGTACCTCATAGGCGGTCCAACCCGCGATCATTTCACCCGTGTAGCCCATGGTGGGCGTGATCACCGCACCGTTCTGGCATTCGTAGATCTTGTGGGCGAACGCGCGGAAACTCTCGATTCGTTCGAGATAGAAATCGGCGAAGCCCTCAAGCGCCTCGATGCAGCCGGCCGGGCCCGCCGCCCAGTAGGTCATCTCGGTGTTCATGTCGTTGTGGTAGTCGCCATCCCAGGGCGGGAGCGCGTTGTTATCCGCCGTCCAGAGCCCCTGCAACGCCAGCGGCGCGCACCCGCGCCGCCCCGACGCCCCGTACAGGTAGATCGCGAAATCATAGAGGTGCTGCAGGGCCACATCGGGAACGGAAATCGAGCTCGCGGCGTTGAACTGTTTCCAAAACGAAGATTTCGGTGTGGCGGTGGGGCCCACGAACTTGACGCCGTGGCGAAAATCATGGTCGAACGGACTCGTTGCGCCTGCGCGGCGGCCGCGGCTGTAGAATGCACCACTCGCGCCGATCGTGATGACTGGATCGGGATAGCCGCCGAGCTTTTCGAAGGAAGGATTTCGGTTGAACTCCTTCTTCGTGACGGTGACCCCTTCCGGCAGACGGAGAGAGAGGAAGTCGTCGCCGTCGTCGGACCAGCAGAGGATTTCGCGTTCGCCCGCCGGCGTCGCCACCGTCACGTGCGCCGTGCCCGACTTGTCGAGACGGAACTTTCTGAGAACGGTCTCGGGATTGAGCGTGAGCGTCAGGCGTACGCCCGGCAGTTTGGTGGGACAGTTCCTTCGGCTGTTGAAGACGGCGTTGTGGCGCCGGTCGTCGCGCCTCTTCACGCAATCGAGCAGGGTACGGACATTGAAATCGGGACCGAAGAAGATTTCGGTGCGGGAGTTGTGCCAATAGTCGGCACGGTCGAGGGTAAGACGCAATTCATTCCCCTTGCCCCACACGAGCGCACCTGCCCCGCCGTTGCCAAGCGGGAGGGCTTCATCCCAGTATTCGATCGGCGCCATGAGCGAGAGGATCGTATCCGGTTCGTCGGAAACGAACCCGGCCAACTCCTGTACCAGCCGGCCGTCCACCAGCTGCCCACACAAACGACAGTCGCCATCGACGGACATCATCACCTCATGATCGGCCGTGACCTCCACACCCACTTCGACTTCGCGATTCGACGGAATCGGCGTGGGATGATAGAGGTGGGTGTGATCATTGCCCGGCATGAAACGCAAGCGCCCCAAACAGATGTCGAACATGATGCCGTCATTGGAACCGGCATGGGCGTTGTCCAGAAGGCGCTGGGGTTTATTCACCTCGCGTGTGGTGAACCGACAGGAAAATTTCAGCGGCCGCGCGAGGTCCGCCGCCGTGGGTTTCTCCGCAAGGCGGTCTCCCGCCTTCGCGGGGCCACGATGGAACACCTTGCCGCCCAGGACGATCTGCAAATCGGCAATCGTACCCAGGAACCGGTTTTTGCCGTTCGTATCAACGCCAACGGTGTACGGCAGTTCCGAATTGAGGGGAAACAACGCCGCTCCGGCGGAAATCGCAAGAAGGGCAAAAACGGAAACGCTCAGTCTTTTTCTCATAGGGAACCCCATTCTCGTCTCAGCCCATGACAGGGCCCGACATGATCTTTTTACCTTACATCTGCAAGACGCGGACGGCTTCGCCGGGAATTTCGATCGTGCAGGTGTTGTTCTGCCAACGCCACGGCTCTCCCGTCACAAGTTCGGGCGTCGTTTCGGCCGTCGCGTCTTTTGCGAGGCGGGTGAAACGGATGGTCCGCGCCTGGCCTTCAAGGTTGAACACGGTCACATAGCGGGCACCGGGAGCGGTGCCGAACTGCTCCACCACCATCTGCGGGGCGTCCGTCGCAACGAGACGGTTCACAGGGCGCCATCCCGCCTCGGCCACCTTGCGGCAAAGCGGCATATACTTCTTGAAGAGCGGGCGATCCCGTTCGTAGAGATCGGGCCGCGAGAAGTAGTGGCCCGTCGATGCGTCCGCACTGAAGAAGCCGGGGAACATGCCATAGGCGAGCGAGCGCTGCATGAACTTTTCCGTGAAGGCCGCCGGGAAACGATCGAACACCGTATTCATGAGAAAGCAGTAGGGCTTCCCGCCGCAAAGGGCCCGGCGATAGAGGAACGCGCTATCGGACATCGGCCGCCAATTGGGCGGCATCTTGCCCGAACCGGGGTTCCAATTCGTCTCGGTGCCCAGCACGTCCACGTAGGGCACGAGCCAACACCACGCCACAGGCGTACAATTGGCCATCATGAAACGCCCCCTCGGCCACACGCGCTCGGCAAGGCCACGCACATACTCGTAGGCGATGAGCCCCTTGAAGATGCCCACCTTGGCGCTTTGGCTCGCGAAGACGAGCGGCGTCGTCATCGCCGAGAAATGCGCGCGGTCGTAGTCGAGCGTGGCGGTCACATAGAGTTCGGCCGAATCGACGTATTCGCCGTCGACCCCCTGCGGGAACGCTCCCGCATAGCGCTGCGAGAATACGGGTTCGCCGTTCTTGGCCCACCAGTCGCCGCCCGCGATGCCCGGCGCCGAGTTGACGCTCCACACGGCCCCCACGCACCACGGCGTATCGCGCAGGAGCCCCACATAGCCGCCCGTCGCATTACGGAAGGCGCTCTTCTGCCAGCCCATCGCGTAGGTGTTCTTTCCGTCCGCCGCGAGGCGTTTCGCCGCCTCCGCCGCGCTCGCCACTGTCGCCCCCTTGAGTCCGCCCGGGATACGCATCCACCAGGTGCAGGGTTCCGTGTAGCGGAACGTGAGAACGCCATGCGCGTCATCCCACGCCGGTTCGTCATTGCCTTCCTTGAAGCGGAAGCCGAAATCCTCCCATCCCTTCACCTTGCTGATGGCGTAGAACGGCATCCAAGCGCCCTGACGCGCGACCCGCACGCGGTTCGCCTCGGGGAAAAGCCGCTGATACCGTTCAAGCGCGCCGC
>JAZLJP010000070.1:0-2612 GCA_045617985.1 Kiritimatiellia bacterium | reverse complement strand
CGGTGGAAAGGCCAGCAGCGGGGCGAAGGCGCCTACATCTCTCCCGACGTCACGTGGGACGGCAAGCAGATTGCCTTCGCCTACTCGCGCGCCAAGCCCGAAATCCGCAAGTGGAACGACAACACGGTCTACCACAGCTTCACCTGCGACGCCGACGGTTCGAACCTGAAGCAGATCACCAAGGGCATTGTCAACGACCTCTTCCCCTGCTGGCTGCCCAACGGACGCATGGCGTTCATGTCCGAGCGCCGCCAGGGCTTCGGCCGCTGCCACGGCCGCCCCGTGCCCACCTACACGCTCCATACGATGTTCCCCGACGGGGCCGACATCGTGTGCGTCTCGCCCCACGAGACGAACGAGTGGCACCCCACCGTGGACAACGACGGCATGATCCTCTACACGCGCTGGGACTATGTGGACCGCGGCTTCAGCCAGGCGCACCACCTCTGGCGCACGACGCCCGACGGCCGCGACCCGCGCGAAGTGAACGGCAACACGCGCGCCCACTTCGGGAACGGCCCATTGATGGAAGTGACCGGCCGCGCGATTCCCAATTCGCGCCTCTACGCCTGCATCGCCGCCCCGCACCACGGTTGCGCCTTCGGTTCGCTGCTCGTCGTGGATCCCGGCGTGCGCGATGACGACAACATGAGCACAATCCGCCGCATCACGCCAGAACAGCCCTTCCCGGAGTCCGAGGCGAACAACCGCGGCAACCGCTCGGGCGCCTACGCGACACCGTGGCCGCTCAGCGAAAAATACTACCTCTGCACCTACGACGGCTTCGCCAACGGCCACTACCACGTCAACGGCATCCGCCGCTACGCGCTCACGCTCGTCGACGTGTTCGGCAACAAGATCCGCCTCTACACGCACCCGACGATCTCCTGCCTCTGGCCCATGCCGCTACAGGCGCGTCCGAAACCGCCGGTCCTCGCGCAGGGCACGCTTGTCGGCCGCCCCGCGAATGCGGACGGCACGCGGCCCGAGCCGCTTCCGCGGGAAACGCTGCCGAAGACGGCGCAGATCGGCCTCATCAACGTCTACAACTCGCGTATTCCCTTCCCGTCGAACACGGTCGTCACGGCGCTGCGCGTGTGGCAGGTGCTGCCGAAATCTACGCCCTACACGGCCAGGCCGCGTCTGGGCGCCGAAACGCAGCAGATCGCCCGTCAGCTGCTTGGCACCGTGCCGGTCGAAAAGGACGGCTCGGCCTTCTTCGAAGTGCCTGTGGATGTCGCGGTCTACTTCCAGGCGCTCGATGCCGAGGGCTGCACAGTGCAGAACATGCGCAGCGATACCTACGTGCATCCGGGCGAACGCCTGATGTGCAACGGCTGCCATGAAGAGCGCGTCGGTGCGGCCCGGCCCGCCGGCGAGGCGCGTCCGCTCGCAATGAAGCGCCCGCCCAGCAAGATCAAGCCCGGCCCCGACGGCACGCGTCCCTTCAGCTTCGCCCGCCTCGTGCAACCGGTCCTCGACGCGAAGTGCGTGACCTGCCACGGTGAAAAGCGCGCCCCCAAGGCGCCGGACTTCCGCACGGGCGACTGGCGCAAGGACAAGAACGGCTGGACAACCTCCTATCGTTCGATCCGTCCGTTCGTGCACTTCTTCGCGCGTCCCTACGAAATCACCCACGAAACGCGCGGCCACTACCAGACCTTCTTCGAGCCGGCCTACACCGCCCCTCGCGCGTCGGGCGCCTACGCCTCGCCGCTCTACCACATGCTCAAGAAGGGCCACCACAACGTGAAGCTCACGCCCGAGGAATGGGAGCGCCTCCTGATCTTCATGGGCTCGAACGGCCAGTACGTCGGCCACGACTACAAGGTCGAAGACCAGCGTGACGGCAAGATCGTGTGGCCGCCTTACGACTAAGTCGTTTCACTTATACTCCTTATTTCAAGGAGTTGATTGGTAGGCGTCGGCATGAGATTCAACAATGGACACTCAAATGAATGGGTCATTCGGCATATTCCCGGCAGTCGAGCTTCTCCACCCGCTGCGTGTCAAGCCGGAAGAGCTGGTTGTAGACCAGGTTCTTCGGGGCTTTGTCATCCTGAATGACAAAATACGGATTGATGCGGTAGCAGAGAACCCGGCAGAACGACGAGGAGCCGGCCCGCGTAGTCGGCGGCAAGGTTGGGATGTCCTGTTGTCCCGGCACGGGGGCAACCGACGACGTGGCGGCCGACAGCGCGCCCTTGCACGTGAGATAGAGCGTCCAGGGGAAAGTCCCGTCCGGTCGCCGCTCGGCGTCGTTCGCGACATAGCAATCCGCTTCGCCGTCGTTGTCCGCATCGAGAAACACCGCCAGCACCTTGATTTCCTTCGATCCAAGCTCCAGCCGCCTCCGCACTTCCTCGCGGTACTTGGACAGGAAGGCCTTGAAGCCCGAGGGTTCCCCCACCCCGCCGCCAGGACGCAGATCGCCGCGCGGCTGCCGATACGGCTGCCACACGGCGCGCGGGTCGTGCGGAACCGGTTCCAACGGCTTGAAGTCGAAACCGAAATACCACTCGGCGCACAAGCGTTCGACGCTCTTCACCCCATTGCCTTTGAACACCGTGTCGAAGTCCGGCGTGATCGGCCGCAGGTAGAACTTGCCGTCG
>JAZLJP010000069.1:0-47678 GCA_045617985.1 Kiritimatiellia bacterium | reverse complement strand
ACCAAACCGCCCCCGTTCGATGTCGCAAGCCCCTTCGGCGACGCATCCTGTACGCCCGTCGAACCGCCATGCACCACGAGGGCATACGCACTCCACACATCCGTAGCGGTAACGCCCGGCAAGGCCGCAACATCGTCCACACAGAAATAGAGCCGAATCTTCGTTGTCTGCCCCGTGAGCGACGGTACCTTCACCCACACGTACGATTCGCCCGTCGTATCCCACGTGTCGACTTCGTGCGCGAGCAGCTTGCCGCTTTCGTCCACAAACCGCAGATCCGCGCCGTTCGGCGCGCACAGCGAATAGTCGAACCCGGGGATCGCCGTCGAGAGGCGCACGAGTACCGGGAAATTCTGCAGCGTCGACGCGCCCGTGTAGCCCTTCAGCGTGAACGTGCAGCCGCGCTTGAACGGCGTCGTATCGAGCACCGGGCCCGTTGCGCCGTCGAGCGTGCAATGGACGGCACCCGTTTGCGCCGTGCCGCCCGCCGGCGTCACTTCGAACGCATAGTAGTAGCGCGTCGTCGCGTCCGTACCGGGGAACATCCCCTCGAGGACGCTCGAACCCGCCACCGTGCCCAGCGCCACGGGGCTGCCCTCGAGGCTCGGCGTCAGGCCCCACTTGAGCGCCACCGTCGCGGACGCGGCCGAGGTCGCGAGCGCGCCCTTCACCGTGATGCCCGAAGTTCCGCGCAAAGCGGAAGTCACGGCGACATCGCACGGCTGCGCCAGATTTTCCATCGCGACGGCCGCCGCAAAGGACAGATTCCGCATCGAGTCGTGTTCCGCCTGGATCCAGTCGGCGGAGGCAATACCGTCGTAGATGCGCAGTTCGTCCATGTCGCCGCCATGGTTGCCGCCATTCGTAATGTCCGCGTAGGAACCGAATGTCCAGTTCGCCAGTCCAATGTCGGTGAGCGCGTTTGCGCCGGTCTTCGAGAAGATGTTCACCCCGTCGAAGTAGGTGTTGAGTTCGCCCGAGGTCACATACGAGAAGGCCACGTGGTTCCACTTGAACTGCTGGAGGGCGCCGAGTTTCGGACTGGTGGGGCCTTGATGCCCCGCCACCGCCACAGACATATAGCCTCCGCCTTCGCACAGAAGGAGAAAGCCCGTTTTCCCCCAGGCATCCACGCTGGCCATCAGGATGTCCGTTCCCGTGTTGTTATTGCGGTACCAGGCCGACAGCGTAAAGCGCGTCGGATCCGCCAGCGTGTTGTTCGTGATGGGATTCGGCACCTGGAACCCGATCTTGGTGCGATCGCTCTTGCCGAAACCGTCGCCCACGATGCCCGTTCCCGCCGACGTCAAAAGGCCGCCCCCGTTCGTCACGGCGAGCTGTTTCGGCGAGGCGTCGGCAATGCCGCACGCGCCACCGTGCGCCACCATGATGTACTTGCTCCACACGTCGCGCGAAGAGACGGCCGGCAGCTGCGCACCGTCGGCGGCCCCGCAGTAGAGACGGATCTTCGTGGCTGTGCCGCTCAAGGCCGGCACCTTCACCCACACGCACGATTCGCCCGCCACGTCCCAGGTGTCGATGTCATGCGCCAGCAGATTGCCCGCCTCGTCCGTGAAACGCAGCCCCGCGCCATTCGCACCGCAGAAGGCGGGGTCGAATCCGGGAATCGTGCGGTCGAGCCGCACCAGCACCGGGAAGTCGACCAGCGTCGACGCCCCCTGATACCCCGACAGCGTAAACGTACACGCCCGCGTAAACGGCGTCACGTCAAGCGTTTCGCCCCAGGCTCCCCAGCCAAGCGTTGCCGCAAGGCCCAATCCAATCAGTTTTTTCATACGCGCTCCCGATTTCAAAAACTCCGGCGTTCCTCCCATCCGGAAAAACGCAAGAAAATTCACCTCGTGGAATTATACCAAAAACAGACGATAAGAGGCAAACGAGAATTTCCCTACCCGTCAATCAAGCGCGGTGAGGCGTTCGAATTCTCTCGCGTTCATCTTGAGGAGGAAGGATTCGCCGCCGGCGACGACTTCGTTTGCGAGGAACCGCTTCGATTCGAGAAGCTCGTCGATGTGGTCTTCGAGCGTTCCCGCGCAGATGAACGTGTGCACGAAGACCGTCTTCGTCTGGCCGATGCGGTAGGCGCGGTCCGTCGCCTGATTCTCCACCGCCGGATTCCACCATCGGTCGAAATGGATGACGTGCGTCGCCCGCGTGAGGTTGAGCCCGAACCCGCCCGCCTTGAGCGAAAGGAGAAACACGTTCGGTTCGCGGTCCGCATTGAACGCGGCGATCTCCGCCTCGCGCTGCGCGCTCGACAAGGTGCCGTGCAAAAACGGAAAGAACTTGCCGAACGTTTCCTGCAAATGCGCGCGCAGCATCTTCCCCACCTTCGCATATTGCGTGAAGACGAGGCACGATTCGCCCCGCTCGAAAATCTCGGCAAGGAGTTCGTCGAGCCGCGCCACCTTGCCCGCCCCGTCGCAGATGAGCTTGAGCTCGGTGAGAAGCGCGAGCATCCGGCCGCGCGACGGCTCCTGGGCCGCGGCATCCGCCCGAAACGCCACGAGCGCCTCCTCGTAGCGGCGCCGCTGGTTCTGCGAAAGCGGGCAATACTCGCGCACCTCCCGCTTCTCGCCGAGTTCCGCCGCCACGCCCGGATCGGTTTTCAACCGCCGCAGCATGAACGGTTCGAGGATATGGCGCAGCTTCGCGGCCGCACCGCTCGCGGCATCGTCGCGAATCGCCTTCGTGAACGACTCTTCGAACGCCCGCCGCTCGCCGAGAAGCCCCGGATTGAGCACTTCCTCCAGCGACCACAAATCGTTCGCGCTGTTTTCGAACGGCGTACCCGTGAGCGCGATCTTCACGGGCACGTCGAGCGAGCGCGCCGCCTTCGCCGCGCGCGTATCGGGATTCTTGACCGTTTGCGCCTCGTCGAGAACGAGTGCCGCAAACGGCACGTCCGCAAAGTCGGTGAAGTCGCGCACGAAGAGCGAGTAGCCCGTCACCACCACGTCCGCAGAAGTCGCCGTGCGCCGGAACGTTCCGCCCGCAAAGCGCGTGGCGCCCTGATGGAGCGCCACGGCGAGCGACGGCGCAAAACGCCTGAATTCGCGCACCCAGTTCGTCGTGACGCTCACGGGCGAAACAACGAGCACGGGCCCGAACCCGCCCGCCGCGCGCGTCTCGGCCTTGCGATGGAGGATCCACGCGATCACCTGGATCGTCTTGCCGAGGCCCATGTCGTCGGCAAGGCACGGGCCGAACCCCCACTTCGCAAGAAACGCGAGCCACGAAACGCCCCGCAGCTGATAGTCGCGCAACGTGCCCACGAGCCCCGGCGGCGGCGCGAGCACATGGAAGGCGTCATCGCCGTGCAGTTCGTTGAGAAGGCCCCTGAGCCAGCCGTGCGCCTTCACCTCCGCAACGCGCAAGTGCCCCGTGCGCCCCGTGCCCAGCGCAAAGGACACCGCCTCGCGTACGGACAGCTTTTTCGTTTGCATCGATTCAAGTACGCGCAGCGCTTCCTTGAGCACGTTCCGATCGACTTCGATCCACCGGTTGCGGAAGAAGACGAGCGGCGAACCCTGGTCGAGCAGGAACCGAATCTCCTCTTCCGTTACCTTTTCGCCGTCCACGCGAATCGTGATCTTGGCGGCGATCTTGCCCGCCGCCTCCGGCGTCGCGGCACCCTTCTTCTTCGCCTTCGCCTCAAGCGGCGTCAATTCCGCAACGGCGGTGAGATGTTCGCCCGTCACGCCCGGCGGCGCTTCCACGGCGAACCCCGCCGCGGCGAGCGCCTGCGCGCCCACGCGCAGGAACGCCTCGGCACCCGCCCGATCAAGCGCGGCCTCTCCCCCCGTCATCGCCGCGAGCGGCGGAAAGAGCGCCGCCGCCTGCCCGAGGGAGATGTACCCGAGCCGCGTTGCGGGCGGCGCCGCGAGCGTGAGCGCCCACGGCGCTTCCGCCTTCTTCGGCGCCTTCAAGGCGAAATGCAAGGCCGCGCGGTCGGCCGCGGAAACGACGAGCGGCGAGCGCCACACCGCGAGGTCGTGCGCGAAGGCGCGCGTCTCCTCCATCTGCGTCCACGCAAGGCGCCCCGTTTCATTGCGCAGGGCCGCGAGCCAGGCGTCGTGCACGGTGTCATGCCGCCCCGAATCGTTCTCGAGGGCCGTACGCTGCGCGCGGCGAACGAGTCCATCCAGGCACCGCGCGAAGAACGCCTTCTCCTCGCTCGTCGTCGCCGTCGGCTCGTCGCCCACCGCGCGCCACCGCGCAAAGAGAGCGCCTTCCTCCTCCTCGAGCGTGGGAAGGTAGCGGCCGGCCGCCACCGTTTCCGCCACCTTGCGAAAGAGCGCCGCCGCAGCAAGCACGTCCTCGCCCAGAAAGACGCCGGGCTTGAAGCGGCGCGTGCGCACATCGCTCAGGAACATCATGAGGTTCGGGAGCGTGGGAACGAGCCGGTCTTCGTCGAGCGGCTCTTCAAACCCGTCGCGATACCACACGACCTCGCACACCGCCGCCACGAGCGCTTCGCCCCGCACAGGCTCAAGCGGCGCGCCCGCCGCAGCCGGCGCACACGCGCGAAAGGCGGCGCGCCCCGCCTTGTCGATCTCAAAATGGAGTTCAACCATCTCGGCCCCCTTCCGCGGTGTGCGGCAGGTAGACGAGAATCGGATGCGTCGTCTTGAGCGTGAACGCGGGCGCGTTCGTACGGTTGAGCGTACCGCGCGAGAGATCCCGCAAATCGACGCCCGCGAGCGGCCAGGCGAGCCCCGTCGATTCGACCTCGGTGCCCGCCTGCGGCGCGAAAACCGACACCGGCTCGCCGAGCGCGCACGCAAACGTCCGCACGCGCGTCACCACCGTAAAGACGCCCGCGTTCGTGACGAGCGCGACCTCGGGCGCGGCCGCCGCAAAGCGCAACAGGCGAAACACGTTCCCGAGGAAATGGTCTTCGCGTAGCCCGTCCGCGCCGAGGATGACGATGCCCGATACGCCGAAGAGCGCCACCGCCACGCGAAAGGCCTTTTCAAGATCGTTCGTCTCCTGCTCGGCAATCCGCACGAACCGCGCGCCAAGGGCCGCCTGCTCGGCCGGGGCAAGCGAATCGCCGTCGCCCACAACGAGATCGGGCTCGCGCCCGAGCGCGCGCGCCTTCGCGAGCGCGCCGTCGCAGCAGACGATGCGCTCCGCCGCGGCGAAGAGCGCGCGCGAAACGGGATGCGTGGGCAAGGCCCCGTTCGCGAGGATGACCGTTTGCGCCGTCATGTGACCGCCTTGAACCAGAAGGAGAGGGGCTTCGAATAACCGGCCCCGCGCATGTAGTTGTAGAGGGCGAGCTTGAGCGCCTTGCCGATGCGGTCCCAATCGGGCGCGCCCGGCTCGATGAACGGGATTTCATTTCGCGCGAAGGTATGCGCACGCGCGCGCGGCGCGGCGCCGTCGACGAGCGTAATGCCCCAGCGCGCCGGATCGGCCGCAATCGGCGAATGGACCGTGAGCGCAAAGCGATGGAAGAACGCGCTTTGGATGAGCCCTTCGCGGAAGAAGCGCCGCACGTGCCCGAGCGCCGCGGCGGCCTCGCGTTCGGTCTGGGAGGGAAAGGCGTACATGAGATAGGCGTGAACGAGAATCCCCGCAGCGCGAAACGCCGTGAGCGCGGCGCGCGCGGAGGCGAGCGTGATGCCTTTGTTCATCAAGGCGAGAAGGCGATCGACGGCGCATTCAAGGCCACCCGTCACCGCGATGCAGCCCGCGCGCGCCATGAGGCGCGCAAGGGCCGGCGTGAAGGCGGAATCGAAGCGGATATTGCCCCACCAGCGGCACTTGAATTTGCGGCGGAGGATTTCGCGGCACATCTTTGCGACGAGCGCGGGCGGCATCGCTTCGTCCGTAAAATGGAAATCGGCCGCGCCGAGCGTTTCACGCGCCATCGCCTGCATCGCATCGACGAGGGTCGCCGCGTCGGGCATTTCGAAGCACTTGATGTAGTCGAGCGACACGTCGCAGAACGCGCAGCGGTGCCAGTAGCAGCCGCGCGCCATCTGGAGCTTGAGCCAGCGCCCCGTGGACCACAGGCGATGCATCGGGTTTTCCGATTCAGGCAAGTCGAGATAGAGCGAGAGGTCGAGCCCGCGGTAGGACGGCTTGACGAACGGCGGAATCGTCTCGGCCGGCGCGCCGAGGAATTGGAGCCACGGCGCGTAGCCCTCATCGTACACCACCGCGTCGAAGAAGCGCCCCACGCGCGCGTCGTCGAGGTCGCGCAGTTCGGTGTTCACATAGCCGCCGCCGAGAACGGTGCGCACGTTCGGAGAAAGCCGTTTCACCACCTCGGCGATGCGGAACGCGCCGAGGAGCGTACCCGGAAACGGACAGGTCACGCCCACCACCGTCGGGCGCACCTCCTTGAGAACGGCTTCGACTTTCGCCTCGAGGATTCTATCGATGAGATTCTTCCGCCTGAGGCGCCGCAGAATCACCCCGAAATCGCTCACGGCAACGCCGAGCTGTTCGGCGTAGCGCGAGAATCCGAAATCGGGATCCACCGAATCGCGGATGTCCCGCGCAAGATCGTCCAGATACGCCGTCATCTCCTCTTTCGCTTCTGCGGGAAGATGGCGGTTCTGAAGGATTTCGATCGCCTCGCCCGTCATCTCGTCGCCACACGCGCCGAGCACCTCAAGCGCCACTTCGATCGAAAGATCGCGCTGGGTGCAATCATACCCCCTTGCGGAAAGAAACCCCACCAACGAAGGCGTGGCGGGGTAGGGTGTGTTCAACTGAACAAACGGCGGTGTGAGAAAGAGAATCATGCCTCAGGGGGGGTACTTGGTGCTTGGTTCTCGGCGCCCGGATCCTGCTCCTCCGCACTTGGCGTCGCTTGCTCGGCGCTTGGCGCGGGCGCGGGGGCCGGAGCGGGCGCGGGGGCCCATTCCTCGAAGCGCTGCTTCTGATCGACGGGTTTTGCGTAGACGTTGGATTCGTCCACGACCTTTTTCGGCTCAAGCGCGTTTTCAAACGTCGGGAGCGGCCGCGGCGGCAGATTTTCCTGCACGACAACGCGCCCTTCCTGCCCGGCAGCGTTTTTCACCACGATCCCGCCCACGAGCGCGGCGGCGGCGGCCTTCTGCTCTTCCGTCACGGCCTCGCGCGCATCGACTTCGGCCTTGGCGGCCTCGTCGACTTCCGCGAGAGCCGTATGGCGGGCCGGCAGCGGCTTCAGGAGCGGATCGTCGTCTTGGATGATCGTGCACTTGAGCGGTTCCTTGATATACTCTTCGATATCGGGAATCGCGAAGCTCTCGTCCTCATCCGCAAACGAAATCGCGATGCCCGTGTTGCCGGCGCGGCCCGTGCGGCCGATGCGGTGCACGTAGTCTTCGGCCTCGTAGGGGAAGTCGAAGTTGATCACATACTCGATGTCGTCCACATGGATGCCGCGGCCGGCGACGTCCGTGGCAACCACGATCTTGATCTTGCCGGCGCGGAAGTCTTCCAACACGCGCAGGCGCCTGTTCTGGTTCACGTCGCCGGAGAGCATTTCACACTTCACGCCGCGGCACTTGAGGGATTCGTAGACGTCTTCCGTCGTGGCCTTGCGGTTGCAGAACACGATCGCACGGGCATCGGGATGGAGCGCCACATGGTTGAAGAGCACCTTGAACTTGTCTTCGGCGCGGATGACGTACACGATCTGACGCACCGTGTCGGTGGCGTTGTGGTCGCTCTCGACCTCGGCCTTCACGGGTTCGTCCATCCACCGCGAGGCAAGGCGCATCACGTCGTCGGTGAGCGTGGCGGAGTAGAGCATCGTCGCGCGCGATTCCTTTGGGGGCAGATGGCCCATGATGCGGCTCACGTCGGGGATGAAGCCCATGTCGAGCATGCGGTCGGCTTCGTCGATGACGAGCGTATCGACCTTCCGGAGGTCGAGCACGCGGCGCTGGCAGAAGTCGAGGAGGCGCCCGGGCGTCGCAACGAGCAGATCGACGGGCGCATCGAGGATCTCTTCCTTCTGGCGGTCGAAGTCCATCCCGCCGTAGACGGCGAGCGACCGAAGGCCGCAATACTTGCCGATCGCATCGGCGTCCTTGCAGATCTGGATCACGAGTTCGCGCGTGGGGGCGATCACGAGCGCCCGCGGGCAGCCGCCCATCTTCGCGCGGCTCTCGGGCGTGCGCAGATAGCGCGTGAGAATCGCCACGAGGAACGCGGCCGTCTTGCCGCTCCCCGTCTGGGCCTTGCCGGCCACGTTCTTGCCGTCGAGCGCGTTCTGCAGCGACAACGCCTGGATGTCGGTACAATACTGGAACCCGAGATCGGCGATACCATGCATCACTTCGCTCGGCAGATTGAAGTCGTGGAAGCGCATCTTGCCCTCCTGCGGCTCCACCACGAACGTCGCCGGATCCCACGCGGCATGCGCGGCCTTGCGCTTTTCCATCTCCTCGGCGCTCACCACGCCGCCCGGGCGCATCTCGTTCGCCGCCGTATTGACGCTCTTCGGCCCGCGCCGGTCCGCACCGCCGCGCCCCTCGCGCCGCCGGTCGTCGCGGCGGTCGTCGCGCCGCCGCGGCTGCTGCCCATCGCGCCGCTGTGCGCCATCCGGCGTGCGGCGGTCGTTTCGATTCTCACCCGGCCGCCCCCCGGCCGCACGAACCTGTTGCTGCCCGTTGCGGCGCGCACCCTGCTCATTCTCCTTCGCGCCTCTGTTCGGCTGCTGCCCGCGTGCGCCCTGTTCGCCGCCTTCCCGCCCGTGGCGCCCCCGGCGGCCATGCTTGCCATGCCCGTTCGCGCCGCCCTTGGCCGATGCGGCGCCCTTGCCGCCATTCTGCTCCGTGGCGGACTTCTTGCCGGTGAACAACGCCACCAGCCACTTCCAAAAACTAAATGCCATTGAGACTTCCTTAACACTAAGGGCCGCACGTAGAAGGAATCTCTTCCCCCACGGCGGCCCGTCGTTATGCGGCGGCCCCAAAGGAACCGCTCGCGCTGATGCAATTAACGCTTCGAGAACTGGAAGCGCTTACGAGCGCCGGGCTGACCGGGTTTCTTACGCTCTTTCATGCGGCTGTCGCGCGTCATGCAGCCGGCCTTCTTGAGGGCCGGGCGCAGATTCGCGTCGGCCGCGACGAGCGCGCGCGCAAGGCCATGACGGATCGCACCGGCCTGGCCGGAGCAACCGCCGCCCTTGGCGAACGCAACCACGTCGACCTTCGAAATGTCGAACCCGCAAATCGCGATGGGCTGCTTGAGATAGTCGCGCAGCGCCTCGGAGGTGATGTACGCCTCGAGCGGCTGCTTGTTCACGAACCACTTGCCTTCGCCCGCAACGAGCGTCACACGCGCGCAAGCGGTCTTACGGCGCCCCGTACCGGCGGAAATAACCTTCTTCGTAGCCATTTCTCGTAATCTCCTTAGAGCGTGATCACTTCGGGCTTCTGCGCCGCATGCGTATGTTCGGCACCCGCAAACACCTTCACGCGCGTCATCATCTTGCGCGCGATGTTGTTCTTCGGGAGCATGCCCCACACCGCTTCCTTGATCATGCGATCAGGATGCTTGGCGCGCATTTCGGCGGCCGTGAAGTGCTTGAGGCCATCCCGCCACCCGGAGTAGCGCTGATAATCCTTCTGCTCTTCCTTCTTGCCCGTGAGCTTCACCTGGGCGGCGTTGATCACGATCACGAAGGCACCGGCATCGACCGACGGGTCGAACGCAGGCGTGTCCTTCGCACGGAGCTTGTTGGCGATCACGACCGCGAGGCGGCCGAGAACCTGGTTCCTGGCGTCCACGAGGAACCACTTGCGGTTTTCACCCGGGTTCGCGGGACGAGTGCTTTTCTGCAGCATCTTTGTATCCTTTTTGTGTGGCTTTGTGCCCCCCGTAAAGGAGGATTTGTCCGTTTGTCGCAGATGAAACCCTTCATCTGCGGGGAACCGACTTCGTCAGCCGATTCCACGATTGAATGCTCTTTTTCGAGCGGTTGATGGGTTATTATATCAAAAAGCGGGCGGAAAGGAAAGGACTTTCTGCCCGCTTTTTCAAGGGAAAGGGTTAACCGATTCTTTTTCCCGCGATTTATCTCTGCGTCACGGGCTCGCTCGGCGTCGTGGTCTCGGGCTGCTTGACGAGCACCTTCCACGTCCAGCCGTCCACGCCAACATCGTTCTGCGGCATATCCACCGTCACCCACACCCAGCCCTTGGCGATGTCCTGAGTGCCCGTGCCAGCGCGCAGAGGAGCGCTCACAGGCATCGCGCCCGTAAGGGCCGCTTCCGTCTGTGCGCTCTTGAACCGGAAGCAATCCTTCGCGCCCAAGCTCTGAACCAATGTCTCGGTCGCCTTGAGATTGCCGGCGAACGTCGGCTCGAAAGCGAGATGCACCTTGCCGGGGCCGGCATCGGCGTGATCGGTAATCCAAAGCGATGTCACCGTAGGAATCACATAGTAGTAGTGAACGGTCATCTCCTCGCCAGAAACGGGCGTATACGTCACCGTATCCGGCTTGGCGACCGTGGTGACGACATCGTTCGTCGTCGCCTGGTAGAGCGCCCAATCGCCTTCCGGCTTATCTTTCCCTTGAGGATTGACATCAACTGGGCCATGCGCAACAACTGGGAAACGCACGATCTCCGCCACGGTCTTCACATCCCCGTAGGTGCACAAGACCGTGAGCAGCCCATAACCGTCCGGAATCACCGGCGTGGCAAGACCGCCCACGTCATGGCCTCCGCCAAGTTCCACACAATCCAAATAGTATACAAACGTGTGTCCGAATTCCAGCCCCGTCGCCTTCGTGACATCCATCGGGTAGAAATAGAACCCCTTCCCATCATTCGGAAGCGTCAACACAGTACCGTCGTAACGTATGAATTTCTTTGAACTTTCACTCCCGCTAAAGTCAGCCGCGGGATGGTAGTCGTTTTCATAATTCAGCGTGACATACGACGCACCGGTCGGACTCCAGGCATTCCCCTTGTCCACATCGCTTGCGTTCCCCGAAACGTAGACTTCAACGTTGCGACCAAGCTCTTTATTACTCGCCAAAAACATCACCCAAACATGGGAATCGCTCGTCATCCATGTCGCAACGATTTGCTGTTTCGTATTGGAACTCTTGGTACCTTCAATCTCCACCACATTGCCCACGATATCGTCCCAACCCGTCGGCAGCGGGTTGGCACCGAACACGCCTTGCGCGAAAATCGCACATGCCGCCGCAATCAGAAATCCAAATTTTCTCATGGTCTCTCTCCTCTCTTCTTTTTATCGCTCAGCCCCCGACTCCGCCGGCGCCGGCCAAGTAAAGTCAAAGTCACCCTCTTTACGGCGCACATACCAGAAGCCGATGTGCGGATCGAACGGAATGTCATAGACGTACCGAGTCCGCACCACCGGCACGCGCGCCGCACCGAATGAGATATACTCGGTCGTCGTCTCTGCATAGCACCAGTTGTTCTCAAAGTTCCCGTTCCGATCATTCAAGCGGATGCAATAGATGTTCGCCTTGTGATCCGTCGGGATGATGATCGTATCGTTGGTGCCGATGTTGCTCCAATAATCCTTGAAAAGGTCATTGAGCTTCACCGTCTGTTTCAGGTGGGGGCAGGCGAGCATCGTGAAGACGGGCTGCTTCGTCGAAGCGCCAACGCCGGCCGCCGCCCCTGCCACTTTCACCGTGGCCTCGCCGCTTGCAAGCTGCCCGTAGAGGTAGAAGGGCCTGGGGTTCCCATTCTCATCGAGCGGATTCTTGCGATAGAGCCAAAGGCCATACCCGCGCTGCTGGGCCATCGCCCCGTGTTCCTCCTGGAAAACATCCGTCCGCCCGCCTGCGTCTTCATCGATGCCCCTGCGTTCAACGCTCGCAACCGGCGTCCAACGCCGACATTTGACGCCACCAACCGTCTCGCTCGTTTCTTCAAGCATCCAGGATGCGTAAACCGCATTGTTCGTAAGCGCCATCACCATGTCGCCTGGCGTAAGGTTCGTCGGGCGAACGAGCCGATCGATCGGCAGATCAATGGATGGCCTGCCATCGGGCGTATAGAACGTCCACGGCGTTGCAATGATCGTATTCGTGAGGGAGGAGGTGACCACCTTCACCATCGCATGGGTGTTGGCGCTCTCGAACAGCACCTCTTCAGCCCACGCCGACGAGGGCGCGCAGAACACGGCCGCCGCCACCAGAGGCAATACGCCCGCCAATGAACTCTTCAGAATTCCCTTCATCGCTTTTTCCTTTTCTTTCAAATTCGTTTCATGACTCAGGCCGCACGATCCTCACGCCGTCTCCTGCGAAGCGCCACAAGCGCGCCCCCAAGAAGAATCAGCAACCCGCTCGACGGTTCCGGCACGGCAGAGAACAGGTTCGGCTGCCAATGGAGATGCCCCGCCCCGTCAGTGCCGATATCGCTCGTACTCACATACTTGAACTTCTCGCTCAAGCTCGCCCAAGTCTCGCTCTGGCTCCAGGCCATCATCGTCCACTCGCCATTACTGCTGTAGTAGCCGAGTTCCATCGTGAAGATATACTCTACAGAATCCTCTGGAATGGAAGGAAGCTCCGACCTCACAGGGCCAACACGCACCGGGCCGACCAAATCCTCCCCCGGAGCTCTGACCAACAGATCCGTCACCCCGGGCACGTCTACATCCATCAACGTCAAATAAGAACTAACGGTCTTTCCGCCCGTTTTGTCGTCCATGCGCACACGCGCGGTCATGAACTCCTTGATTTCGCCATCTTTAGGCGCGGGGAAGTCTTCCAAACGACGAACGGTCCCGTAGATGTTCTCAATCTTCGGATCGTTGACCATCCAATAGAGAACATTGTCTTCAGCGTACAAGTCACCCACCTGCGCCGTAAGCGCCAGCGCAAAGGCGACCATCAACTTTGCCATATTTTTCATTTGCTCTTCACCTCGCGATTCTTGATGGTTTCAAGGCCGGCCACATTCGCGAAACGCGCCTTGTCCGTAATCTTCATACGCAATTCGATTTCACCGGCCGCATTGCCCTCTTCGGGCTTTTCGGCCACCGAAGCCGTGAGTGCCTGCGGCACCGCGCCGCCGAGCAAGCCGTACGTCACGTAGCCCACCGTCTGGCGCGCGCGCACAACGAGCATATCGCCTTCCACGCGCACGGCGGTGATAATCGGCGCAGGGACGTCCCGCACGTCTGACATCGAATCCGTCGTGAGCCCCTGGGGCTTCACCTCGGGCAACGGAACGCCCGCGAGCGTCGGGTTCTGCGAAATGGTGAGCCGGCCATCCGGCACCGCGCTGAAGCGGTTCACGCGCGCAAGCCGTCCGTCCACAAGCCCGGCCGGCCGCCCATCCGCCCGACGCGTGTCGAGGAGGTAAACCGCCCGCGGTTCGGCACCATGGCGCTCGATGTAGTCGTCCGGCAAAATGATCGCCGTCGCCGGGCAACGCCCATCCTTCGCAAGCGGCATCACCACCGCAAGGCTATCCGTATCTGGGTTCACAAGGGAACCATCCGCCTTGAAACCGGAAAATGCACAGCCCTGCTTCGTGAAGACGAGCGCATAGCACTCCCCATCCGCCACCGGCGTACCGTCGGCGTAACGATCAACGCCCGTCGACGAATACCCAACCGTCCACGCGCCCTGGCCCAAAACGGGCATCAGAACGGCCATCACACTCAGCATTTTTAGCATTCTCATTTTTGTTTCTTCCAATTCAACATTGTCGATTTCGAACGATTCTTAGTTCCTTTTCATGATTGGCCCCTGCCATCAGGCCCATCAAATTCCTACCTTGTCCAATAAACCGAACGTATTGTACCACTTTTTCTTCTGTCTGTCATCAATAAATTTGTCTTATTTTCTAGACAGATCACACCTGGCACGCTCTCTTAGTATTTGAGCCAACAACCAGCGAAACCTCCAGAGGGACAGTCCCCAAAACCTCCAGAGGGACAGTCCCCACGCAATCCCACAGGGACTGTCCCCATGAAACTTGTCCCCACACGACTCGCGAGGATTCTCGCCAAAGGCCGTCAGACCTTTGAAGGGAGGGCCACACTCCGTCGCGGCCGCCCGATCTGTCACCCACCGGAATTCCGTCCTCGAACATTCAAATATTTCGTCCGCTCAATAATCTCAAAGACCTGCACGTTCATCCGTTTTTCAGACTATCGGTGAGCGAAGGGTAGGCATCCACCGTATTTCTCACCAATTTATCACGTTGACATTTCGTTGCATCTATACGATTTGCGGGTACATCCCGATGCTTCTTTATGCGTGTAGAACATCCCCATGATCGTAATCGTCGTGCCCACATCATTTTCGTCCGCACCGTAATCTCATTTTCGTACTTCGCCTTCCATCCGGCGAGCATGGTCGCCTCCTCCACCCGCTCGGGGTCCACGAGCGCGTCGATACGCTCCAGCACCCGCGTCGCAACGTCCGGCACGCCCGCCATCGCCTCCAGCCACACCGCCCGAGCCCGCAGCACCGCCACATCCGGCCCTTCCGCCACGCCCGATACCTCCGCCACGCCCGGCACACCCATCGAGTTCGGTCCTTCAGCCGTACGTACCGCCCTCCAGGAGGCGTCCCAAACCCCGCAAGAGATTTCGTCCGCACCGTAATCTCGTTTCACGCGTCCGTCCGCGCCCGCCCCGCCCCGTTCTGCCGTCTGCAGGGCGGCCGGCGCGTCGCCGAGCATGGCCGCAACTGGCGCATCGCCGAGTACGGCCGCGGCCGGCACGGGGTCGGCGAGGCCCACGATCTGCCGCACCTTCTTCGCGGCCGCCTTGTAGCGCATCACCGTGGTGTAGCGCAGGGCGAGGGCCGGGATGTTCTCCCGCAGCCAGCCCTTGATCCCGGCGTTGCGCCCCACGATCGAGCCGTCGTCCGCGCGGCGGAGGCGGTTGTCCACGTAGCACTCGAGGTCCTCCATCAGGCTCCCGAAGCGGAGGAGCGCCTCCTTCGTCTCGCGCACGTGGAGCCACGCCTCCAGGATCTCCTCGCGCGTGGGGCGGGGGCTCGTGGTCGCGCGGCGCGCGACCCTGCGCCGCTCCGCCGCGAGGCGGCGCCGGCGCTCGTTCTCGGCCGCGTAGTAGAGCGGGCGCTTCGCGCGGTGGCGGAGCGCGTCCGCGGCGCGCGTCGCCCCGCGGCGCAGGAACGGGAGCAGGGCGCTGAGAACCAGCGCGTCGCCGCCCGCCCAGGCGAGCATCTCGGCGGCGCTCCAGCCGTCGCGGCGCCAGGCGACGGCGAGGCCCTCCGTGGCCTCGCAGAGGCCGCCGAACTCCCTCGCGCGCCTTTCGCGGCGGCGCGCGGCGCTGGCGAGGCGCCGCTCGTGCGCCTCGACGATGGCGCGCTCGACGGGCTCGTACTTCGCAAGCCAGGCCGCGAGTTCGGCCGCCGCTGGGGAGGCCGCAGTGGGAGATGACGCCACCTGGACGGCCACCACAGAAGAGGCCGCCACAGAAGAAAGTACCACAGGCGAAGACACCACCGAAGAGGACACCGCAGGGGGAATCACCAGGGGAGAGACTGTGCGTACTGTGGCGGTGCGCGAGGCGGCTGTCGCAGAGGCAGGAGGAGTGGGATGGGGGGATTTGGTGTGCATGGGGGTATGATAGCACAGGTTGGAGGAGAAGGCAAGGAGAAAATAAGATTACGGTGCGGACGAAATTCTGGACAGCGTGAGGGGCACGTGTAGACAGGCCTCAGGATGATTAACCATGTGGGGACAGTCCCTGGGATGATTCGAAGAAGGAAAGACGGCCATTTACCTATTTTTAATTACGCACTGAAACTCTTGAAAGCCGCCTCTTCAGGATACGTCGCTACGCACTAGGCTCCGAACACCAGGCATTAGGTACCAAGTACCGAGCACCAGGCACTGGGCACCAAGACCAGGCATTAGGTATCATGTACTAAGCATCTGACACCAGGCACCAAGTACCGAGCACCAGGCACTGGGCTCCAAGACCAGGCATTAGGTATCATGTACTAGGTATCATGTACTAAGCATCTGGCACCAGGAACCAACTACCGGGTACCAGGCACCAACTACCGGGTACCAGGCACCAACTACTGGGCACTAGGTATCAAGCACCAGGCACCAGGCACCAGGCACCAAGCACCAGGCACCAAGTACCAATATCACTCGTATCTCAAACAGTCGATCGGATTGAGGCGGCTGGCTCTCCAGGCGGGGTAGAAGCCGAAGAACATGCCGACGAAGGAGGAGAAGAGAAAGGCGATGGCCGTGGAGGTCGTTTCCACGAGAATCGGCCAGCCGAGCACTTCGCCGAGCGACTGGGCGCCGCCCACGCCGATGGCTACGCCAATGCCGCCACCGACGGTCGAAAGGAGCACGGCCTCTAGGATGAATTGCGAGAGGATATTGACAGGCGTCGCCCCGATGGCCATGCGCAGGCCGATTTCGCGGATTCGCTCCGTCACGCTCACGAGCATGATGTCCATGATGCCGATGCCGCCCACGAGAAGTGAAATCGCCGCCACCGCCGCGAGCAGCACCGTCATCGTATTGGAAACGCCGCTCATCGTCGAGGTGATTTCCGCCATGTCGATGATGCGGAAGTCGTCGTCGGCCGTGTCGCTCAAACGATGCCGCTGGCGGAGGAGGAGACCGATTTCCTTTTTCGCCTCGTCGATCTGCTTCATCGAATAGAGCGAAAGCTTCAGCTGGCGCACGTTATCCGGGAACGTGGAGGCCTGCAGCACGCGCCGCACGGTCGTGTAGGGCGCGAGCACCGCGTCGTCCTGGTCCTGGCCCATGCCGCCCACGCCCTTCGCCTCGAGAAGCCCCTTCACCTTGAACGGCATGTTGCCGATGCGCAACGTCTTCCCCACGGGATCCTGGTTGGGGAAAATGTTCGCGGCCACGGTCTGGCCGAGCACGCACACGCGCGCGCACTGCTTCTCCTCCTGCTCGTTGAAGAAATCCCCTTCCACCACCTGCCAGTTGCGGATGACGAGGAACTCCGTCGAACAGCCGTAGATCGTCGTGTTCCAGTTCTTGTCCTGATAGACGATCTGCATCTGCGTGCGCACTTCCGGGCTCTCCGCCTTCACGAGATGGGAGAGTTCGCGGCGAATCGCAAGCCCGTCCGACGCCGTGAGCGACTGTCCCTCGCCCGCGCCGCCATGTACGCCCGCCGCCGCATGGCGCTGCTCGGAAAAGATCATCACCACGTTGTCGCCCATCTTCGCGATCTGCGCCACCATGTTCGCGCTCGCGCCCTTGCCGATGGCGAGCACCATGATCACCGCGGCAATGCCGAAAATGATGCCGAGCATCGTCAAGGCCGACCGGGTCTTGTTCCGCCAAATCGCGCGAATCGACACTTTCAAAATCATGAAGAAACTCATTCTGCTCTCTCCTCAACTCCGTTTCGGCGCGTCCGCCTGCCGGCCACCGGCCGGCACCTCGAAATCCTCGGGCTTGAACGTCACGGGCCTCCCCGTTTCCGCCGCCCGCAACGCCCCCGCCAACGCGACCATCGCCGCATAGGCAGTCTCGCCCGGACAATTCAGCGGCGCCTTCTTGCGAATCGCCGCAAAGAAATTGCAGAGATGGGCCTTGGCGAACGGCACCGAAAATCCCTCACTGCCAAGTTCAAGCCGGGTTCCTAGCGGATTATCCGTATCGTCCGTCGTCCAGGGCATTTCCGAATTGGCCACGTAATCGTAAATCTCCCGTCCCTGCGCCAGATCTTCCACATCCACAGGAGAAGGCCGTATCCATCCCTCTTTGATACACGCGGCCACGGACATCTTCGGAGCGGGAATCGCACGATCATCCGACCAGCAATTCAACCGCCGAAACACGTTCGCCGTTTTACTCTGCTTGCTGTAGACATTGAAATCAAGAGGCGAAAGCCGCAATTGGCCATACGCCCCGATCACCACCTCGCGCTGGCCGTCGACGGCATTGCACGTCAAGGCCCGATAGGTGGCCTGCACCTCCCGTCCATCCGCCAAACGATAGGTGAAGCAGCACATCAGCCGGTCAAACCCCTCGCGCGGCGGCTGAAAGAGGTCATGCCCCCATACCGCCGTCACTGAAACGGGGTTGCCGCCACACACCCACCGAAAGAGATCGATTTGCTGGACGGCCCACTCGGCGACGGGCGCTTGGGCGAAGGACTTGAACCACCGCCAATTCAGATACCGCAGGGCGTCTCCATACCCGTACTTCGCCAGGATTTCCGGCTTCGGCGGCCGCTTCACTTGGAAAAACGGAACCGCCCTTCGGTTGAACTGGGCCTCGATCGTCACAAGGCGCCCAAGGAGATTGGGGAGGACCGTCTCGATCCCCAACCGATAACGGGGTGCCGACCGACGCTCAAAAGAGACCTGCAGCAGACGGCCCGTCTCCTTCGCCACCCGGCACATCTTGGCCGCATCTTCAAGCCGATGCGCAAGCGGCGCGGCACAGAACACATGCAGCCCCGCCTGCAAACAGGCACACACGTGTTCGCGATGGAAACAGTCCGGCGTTGCCACGACCGCCGCTTCGAGCTGCCCCTTCATCTTTTCGAGCAACTCGCCGCAATCTTCAAACACCTCGATCGGCTGCCCGTAACTCTTGAGGAACGCATTCGCCTGCTGCCGTTGAAGCCTCCAGATGTCGCAGACCGCCCGTACGCGTACACCCGGAATATGAAGCAGGTGCCTGCAGAGGAAACGCGCATACGCGCCAAAACCGATGAGCGCGACATTCACCGCCTTCTCGGCCGTGCCGTGTGCGGGCGCGGGCGGCGCCAGTTGCGCGAACGTGGGAAGGAACGCGCTACTGGCGAAGGCGGTTTTGAGAAAGTCGCGACGCTTCATGCCGACGCCCCTTTACGGCTGCGCACCCGGCGCGGGCTCGGGCTTGTCGTCCTTGATCAAATGGCCGTCACGCATCAGAAGATGGCGCTTCGCGTAGGCGGCGATGTCGTCTTCATGCGTCACCATCACGATGGTGATGCCTTCGTTGGAAAGTTCGGTGAAGAGGTTCATGATCTCGATCGAACTCTTCGTATCGAGGTTGCCGGTGGGTTCATCGGCGAACAGAACGGGCGGCTCGTTCATGAGCGCGCGCGCGATGGCAACGCGCTGCTGCTGGCCGCCCGAGAGCTGCGCCGGCGTGTGCGTGCCGCGCCCGCCCAGGCCCACGCGCTTGAGCAGCTCGAGCGCGCGTTTCCGGCGCGCCGAGCGCCCGAGCCGGTTGAGATAGAAATCCGGCAGTTCCACATTCTCGATCGCGCTCGTGCGCGCGAGGAGGTTGAAGTTCTGGAATACGAACCCGAGCTTGCGGTTGCGGATGTGCGCTAGCTCGGTACGCGTGCGGCGCGCCACCTCGATGCCGTCAAGGAGGTAGCTGCCGCTCGTTGGCGTATCGAGGCAGCCGAGGATGTTGAGCATGGTCGATTTTCCGCTGCCGGAAGCCCCCATGATCGCCACGAATTCTCCCGTGTCGATCGAGAGGGAGACGCCATCCAACGCCGCCACCGGCTCTTCACCGAGCGCATAGATCTTGCGCAAATCGCGGATTTCGATCAAGTGGGCATTTTCAACGGGTTTAATCGCCATGGTCGCTCATCCTCAAAGCTGACTCTCTCTTCTCCGCGCTTACGCCTTTTTGGAAAGGCGCGCGTACGCCCGCGCCGCACCGTAGGGGGCGCGCTCGGTGCGCTGGAGAAGCGCGTCCGCATCGGGCGCGTTCACGAACTTCTCGTTCTTCCAGTCCCATTCGAGCTTGCGGCGGAGCTTCATGCCGATCCAGGAGAGCAGGCACGCCGAGCAGGAACGATGCGCCGCTTCGGCCGGCACGATCGACTCGCGGTTCTCGCGGATGGCATCGAGAAGGTTCTGCTGGTGGCGCCCGGGATCCGTCTGCGCACGCGCATAGAGCGTCACCGAGGGCGTACCCGCGATGAGCTTCGGATCGCTCGCGTCGAGCGCCTTGAGCTTGCGGCCGGGCGAAATCGGGTCGCTCGCCGTCGCCTTCGCCGCGCCGCGGCTCACGAATATCCAGCCCTTTTCACCGATGAACCGAACGCCGTTCGGATACTTGTCCCACACGCGCATCGGCGTGCCGTCGGGATAGGTGAGCGTGATATCGTATTCGCCATGCACGTCCCAAAGGCCGCCCGTGTGGAACTTGCCCATGCCTTCGATGTACTTCGGGCCGATCCCTTCCCAGTTCATCGCCCAGGAGGCGATGTCGAGATGGTGCGACCCCCAGCCCGTGATCATGCCTGCGCCGAACTGCTCGCACCGCAGCCATCCCGGGCGCGTCGCGCCCCACCGCGGGCTCTGCGAATGCACGCGGTCTTCCGTGTAGTAGACCTGCGGCGTCGAGCCGAGCCAGAAATCGTAGTCCAGATTCTTCGGCACCGGCATTTCCGCCGTGTTGCCGCCCGCGGGATCGCCCGGCAGGCCCACTTCGATGGACTTGATCTTCCCGAGGCGCCCTTCGCGCACGAACGCGCACGCCTGCTGGAACTGCTTCCACGACCGCTGCTGCGAGCCCTGGAGGAACTTCACGCCGTTCTCGCGAATCGAGTTCGCGAAGATGCGCCCTTCGCGGATCGTGAGCGAGCAGGGCTTCTGCATGTACACGTGCTTCTTCGCGAACGCGGCTTCCACCGCGATCTGCGCATGCCAGTGGTCGGGCGTGGAGATGACGACCACGTCCACATCCTTGCGGCTGATGACGTCGTGGAAATCGCGCTCGCCCACCACAACGCCCGGCTTGCCCGCCTTCGCGTAGTGCGTCTCGATGCGCTGCTGCATCTGCGCGAGGCGCTTCGAGTCAAGGTCGCATGCCGCAACGTAGCGCGTACCGGGGCAGCGGAGGAAGCCCGGCACGTCCATACCCGCGGCAATGCGGCCGCAGCCGATCTGCGCGAGGTGGAGGAGGTTGCTCGGCGCATCCTTGCCCAACACGCGCGCGGGGATGATGGCGGGGAATGCGGCCGCAGCCGTGATCTTCATGAAGTCTCTACGTGTCATTGTTGTTCTCCTTAGAAAATCGTCACTTCGTAGTTCAGTTCCAGCTTCTCGCCCGGCTGAAGGACGAGCGGCTTCTCATACATCGGCACGGGGTTCGTGAACCGATGGTCCGCCCAGCTGTAATGGCGCTCGGTGGGGATCGGATTGATCGAACGCACACGCACGCCGTGGCCCGTCTTGGGGTCGGTGTAGATGATGCCCGTCATGCCCTTCGGCGCGGCCACGTTGATCTTGGCGTTCGGCTCGCCGCCTTCGCCCACCGCCTTGAAGCCGCGCATCAAATCGGCCATCCGCAGCGAGAACCCGCCGTAGCCCACCGGGCGCCGGCAGTCGAACGTGACCTTCTCGCGCGCCGTGAAGACGTGCTTCGCCCTGATCGTGTAGCCGCCGAGCGCATCCGGCGCGCTGAAAGAAAGCGTGCGCGCCTCGTCGAGGAGCACCTTGCCGGGCGTCGCGCGCGGCCCGTACCACAGTTTCACATCCACGTTGCACGCCCCGCCGTTCGGCTTGATCGCGAAGTCGCGCACCACTGTCATGCCGTCGGGGAACAGGTTGCCCGCCGCCGGATTGCGCGGTTCCCAGTAGTTGAGGCCGTTGATGTACTTCCAGCAGAACCAGAGGCCGAGATGCCACGGGTGGTCTTTCGGCCGCGCATCCGTCACGCACCGGCCGTCCGGCAGGCAGAGCGGATGCACGAAGGCCTTCGACTCGCGCGTGGCGAGGTTGAGCTGCCACACGGTCTTGCCGTCCTTCACGCAGCGCGCACCTTCGATCGTCGTCTCCACGCGCGCCGTGGGCGTCTTCACGTCCACCTGGTCCGGCACGAGGCGCATCGTCCACTTCGCCGCCGTGAGAAGGTGGAGCTGGAACTCCATCTTGCCGAAGTCCTCCGGATGATGCCCGAGCGCCGTGTAGTACACGCGCCCCTTCCCGAACTCCTTGCACCACTCAAGCACGTGCCCGCCCGCCTTCGGGCAGCCCCACTTGTCGCCCTTGCGGGAAACTTCGAGAACGTCGTTCCAGTCGAGGACGAGAAGCGGACGCACCGATTCGTCGGGATGGTTGAGGTAGATTTCGTCATGCTCCCACACGTAGGTCGCCGGCAGGCACGCGATCGCGGGGTGCGTGCGGTCCGCATGGCGGAACGGCACGGGCTGCTGCTTCGCGTAGTGGCGCTCGAATGCGCCGCCGAGGAAGTCGCGCCAGCGCTTCTGGCCGCGCTCGTTCGCGCTCGCGGAGTGGATCGCCAACACGCCGCCGCCATTCTCCACGAAGGAGTAGAACGCATTGCGCTGCGCATCCGTGTTGAACTGCTCGTGGTTCGTGCAGGCGAAGACCACGCAGCGGATCTTCTTCATCGCGCTCGATGTGAAGACCTCCGGATTATCCGTCACGAGGCATGAGAAATTGTTCGCCGTGAAATAGCGGCGGATTTCCTCCGCGCCGATCTCGGTGGACGTGTGGTGGAAGGCGCCTTTGGCGACCACCTCGCCCGTCTTCTGGTTCTTCACGTACTGCCAGCGCGTGTACACGAGGATATCCGCCGGCGCGAATTCGGCACCGACGAGGTTCAGCGCAGCCGCGCAAAACGCGAGCGCAACGACTTTCATACTAATTTTCATTTTACCCTTTCGTTGCCACGCCTTCCCCAAAGCGCGGTGTTTGGAAATAACGACATTATTTTACCATAAACCCCGCCATCATGGAATAAAAACTATTCACCTATTACCTATCCGCTATTCCCTATTACCTATTCACTACTCACGGGCGTGCCACCGCCCGATAGAGCCGCGCGGGGCCTTCGGGGGCGACGCGCCAGAGGCCGTCGCCCGGCTGCCAGGTCACGCTTCGAACGTCCTCCCAGGCCCCTAGGGCCGACGCTTTCGACTGGATCCAGAATTTGGCCGCAGTCGTACGCGTGGCGCTTGTCGCGGCGGCCGCCTCCGGGAAAAGACACGTCCCCCCGAGATCCACCGCAAGCGCCACTTCGCCCGCGCCGGCCGCCACCGCCGAAAACGCGAAGCGCGAGGCGGGATCGGCGGGATTGAGCCCGAGCCAGTACGACGCCGCAACGGAACAACCGTTCGCCCCCGTGCGCGTGCCGGCCGCCACACACCCCTCCAGGTCCTCTGCGCTCGCCACCACGCCCGCCGTCGCAAGCCAGGCGTTCGGCACGACGAGCGCAAACGCCGTTCCCCTGTCGTCGCGCAGCGTGAACGAGGTCTGCGGCTCGGCGTTCCCGGGGCGCGTGCGCACAACGCGCGTACCACCGCCCGCAATCGTCACCGTCGTCGAATAGGGGAACGTGTAGTTGGGCGCATTCTTCGAGGGTTCTTCGATCTTCATCTTGTAGTCGCCCGCCGGCAGATTGCCGTAGATCTGCACGAGCCCGTTCGTGCACCCTTCGTCGCGGTGGCCATGCTCCCAATAGCACCTGCTGGTACTCGACTTGAAGGTGTCGTCAGTTTCCTTGTTCTTCAGATACTCGACGACGTCGTCAGGATAGACTAGGCCGGGGTCGTATTTGATCGCCTTCTGAATGGACGAAACCGTATTCGTCGTCGGGCGGCGTACCTGCACGAAGAGGCCGCCGTGGCGCGTCACTTTCGTAATGATGTTGTCCGTTCGGCTGGCGGACGCCGCATCGTCGGCAAGAACCGTCTGCCACGTGGGCACGGCGCCGCCCGCAAAATAATGCGAATCGTTGAGATAGCCGTAGGCGAGGCGGAACACGGGATCGTTCGCACCGGAAAGGATCGGAAGGCCGGGATGCTTGTAGATGAGATCGAAGGCGGAGGAATGCGTGCGATTGACGAAGAACGTGCGCCGCGCATAGGCCTCGCCATCCGCGAGCGTGAGAAGCGTCGCCGAAAAGGCGCAAACGAGCCCATCCCATTCCACGTTCGGATCGATTTCGGAATTGTTCTCGCCTGCGCCCACGATGAAGATCATGTCGCGGCACGCCTTTCCGCGGAAGAACCAGTCCTCGGCGAGCGACCACAAGAAGGAAGAGCCATACTTCATCTGCTCCGTCTGATAACCGGTCCAGGAACTCGAAATGTTCTGCCCGAAATGGGGCGTTCCCAAATCCACACACCGATGGACGAGTTCCGGCGCCGCGGAATAGAGGCAGCGGAAGACGAGGCCGCCCATCGAGTGGCAGATGAAATCGCTCGCCGGCAACTCGGCATCATGCGAGGCATCGGCCTCGTCATACCCCGCCCGCCGCCGCAGCCACTTGCGTGTGTTCTTCACCACCTTCTCGGCGATTTTTTCAATCGGTTTATCGGTATCGTAGCCGAGCGTCGTAAGGCCGCTTGCGGCGCCGCGGGAATTATCGTCGTCGTCGTAGAACTGGAACACGAGAAGATCGTCCGC
The DNA here is from genome assembly GCA_045617985.1 of Kiritimatiellia bacterium. GTDB lineage: Bacteria > Verrucomicrobiota > Kiritimatiellia > RFP12 > UBA1067 > RUG572. Next base: position 23,326 of record JAZLJP010000069.1, on the reverse strand, counting down.
CCCATAGCCCGCCGCACGGAACTGGCGTTTGAAGTCGCTCCACGTATCGGCGCTGCCATTGTAGCCATGGAGGAACACGACGGGGCGCCGCCCCGAGAGATCGTAAGCCTCGGGCGTCGCCGCCTGAAGCGCAGGCCGCCGCTTCCGGGCGGCGAGCTCGCACGCGAGCGCCGCCGCCTCATCCGCGCGGCCATTCGCCTCCAGCCGTTGCAAAAGGAACCGCGCAAGCGCCCGGTCCCACCGCGCAGCCAAAACCGTACGCGCCGCCCGTTCGAAGGCCGCCTCGTCTTCCTGCCACACGGCCCGATAGAGAGGCGCCTCATCGGCACGCCCCTTCTCCGCCAACGCCGCAAGAACGCGCGCGCGGCTCGCCTCCGGCACCAAGAGCAGTTCGGCCTCAAATGCCTGGGCCGAGAACGAACACACGGCAATCCAAAGGAAGCCGATCCAATTGAAAATACGCTGATGTTTCAAAATCATGTCTCTCCTATTCTTGACGGGTAAGGCCCGTTGCCCTCGACGGACCGAGATCGAATCAATGCCGATATTCTAGCATTTTACGCCATCTTCGGTCAAATACGAAAAGAGCCTAAAACCTGCAGAGCGACGGCACCAAGTGCCAAATATCATTTGACTCCTCCCCGCGAAATAGAGTATACTTAACGGCAAAGGAGAGTTATGAAAAGACGAGAATTCATTAGCGGCATCTTCGCGATGGGTGGACTTTGGGCGATCGAGGGCCTCGAGGCGGCGGAACGGGTCTTCGGACCGCGGCGCCTCGCGTTCGGCGTCGTGAGCGATGTGCATGTGCGCGATGGTGCGCCGCGCGACCATTCGACCTCGGGCGACACCTTCTATTTCAAGAAGACGATGACCTATTTCAAGGCCCGGAAAGTCGATGCCGTGATGATCGCGGGCGACCTTGCCGACCGCGGGCGCGACACGGAACTGCTTTCCATCGCGAAGGCCTGGTTCGAGGTCTTCCCCGAGGGCTGCGGCGTTGAAAAGCTTTTCGTTTGCGGCAACCACGACTGGTGGGGGCAGCGCGCGCAGGTGAAGATGAAGGCGCTCTGGGAAAAGGCCTGGCGCGAACCCTACGCGTCCTTCTGGCACAAGACCGTGAAAGGCTACGATTTCTTCGGCAAGCATTGGGATTCCGACAAGCCCCAATGGACCGAACTCGGCGCCTGGCTTGCAACGAACGGCGCGTGCGTGCGCGGCCCCAAGCCCTTCTTCTACGTGCAGCATCCCCACCCGCGCGACACCTGCAACGGCACCTACGCCTGGGGGCGCGACAACGGCAATGTCACGAAGACGCTTGCCGCCTATCCGAACGCCGTCACCTTCTCCGGCCACTCCCACCACGCCCAAACGGACGAACGTTCGATCTGGCAAGGCGCCTTCACCTCGGTGAACACGGGCTCCCTGCGCTACGGCTGCCATCCCGACGACGGCGGCCTTCCCGGTCGCGGCTATGAAAACGGCGTTCGCGGCGACGACAAGCTGATGCCGAGCGCGAACGTGAACGAAACGAAAACGGGGCTTCTCGTAGAAGTGTTCGACACGGCGATCGTCTACCATCGCCGCGACTTCCAGAACGATTGCGCGCTCGGCCCCGACTGGGTGCAGCCGCTCCCGGCAAGCGCCACGCCGAGCGCGATGGGCTTTGCGGAACGCGCCGCCAAGGAAACGCCGCCCGCCTTCGCGCCGGGCGCGGCCATCACCGTAAAGGAGACGACGAGGAAGCCGCGCAAGGGCGCGGCCGTGCCGGCCCTTGAAATCCGCTTCCCGGCAGCGACGGCAAACGCCACGCGTCCCTACACCTACGAACTGCGCTTCACAGGGAACGACGCGAAGCAAGCCGTCACCCGCGGCGTCGTCGCCGAAGGTTTCGACCAAGCGAGAGCCCACCCCTGGACGAAGCGCGAATCCTGCGCCGTCATTGCCGCAAGCGCCCTTCCCTCTGGCGGCTGGCACACGCTCGAGGTCACGCCGATAAGTTCGCTCGGCGTGCGCGGAAAACCTCTCGCCCTCAAGCGAAGCTAGAATCTATGGCTTCGAGCATCCATATTGAAATCACCGGCACCGTGCCCGGGGACTTCGCGCTCACCAAGGCCGAAGTCAAGGCCGCCGCGCAGTTTTTCGCCGCGCGTTCCTCGGCGCGCGCGGGGCTCAGGTTCCACGAGGTGGTGGTGCACCTCGTCCGCGACGCCGCCTCCGACAGCCTTCACCGCGCGATCATGAACATCGCCGGCGCCACCGACGTGATCACCCAGGCCTATGAGGCGATTCCGCCCGAAGAGCCGGGGATTTTCGGCGAGCTCTTCGTGAATACGGACCAAGCCCGCCGCGCCGCGCCCAACCGGACGAACTGGAGCATCGCGAAGGAACTGCTCCTCTACGTGGCCCATGGCATGGACCACCTCTCCGGCGCGGACGACCACGAAGCGCGCGACTACAACGCCATGCGCCGCCGCGAGCTCGCGTGGCTCAAAGCACTCGCCTGATTACGGGCGCGTTGGGGCCGGCGGCAGATCCGTCGCGCGGCCCACGAGGGCGATTCGGTGGCGGTTTGCGTAGGCGATCACCTCTTCGCGGTCGAGCAGCATCAAGCGGTTCGCCTGAAAGGCCAGGGCCGAAACGCCGGCGGCCTTCATCACCTTCAGCGTCTTCAAACCGACAACGGGAATATCGAAGCGCATGTCATGCCCTTCGCGCGCGCCCTTCACGAGCACAGCGCCCTTCCCGCCCAATTTGCCGCCACGCTTGATGGCGGCGTTCGTTCCCTCAAACGCTTCAACGGCGAGCACCATGCCGTCCTTCACGAGAACGGTCTGCCCCACGTCGTGCCGCCCCATGTCGCGCATCACGGCCATGCCGTGCGCGATATCGTTCGTCTCCCGCTCGTCGGGCGCACGCGCAGTCAAAACGCCCTCGCCCGGCAGATGCTTCTCCATGTAGGACGACGCGGGAAACACCTTGACGCCCGCCTTTTCAAATTCAAACGCAAGCTTTCCATACACCGTATGGGCGTTCTTGCAGGGAAGGCTCTTGAGCCACGCCTTCGTCTCCTCATCGAAACGGCTCCGGAACAGCGAGAGCGGATTGATCTGCCCCGCGAAGACGCAGCCATCATATCCCTGTGCGGCCACCCAGCGAAGGCCGGCGGCAATTTCGCCGATGCCGATCACGTGCACATGGTCGGCCGCTTTGATCGTCGAGCGCTCGGTGGAGCCGCGCACGGCAAGGACATCGCACACGGGCACACCCGCAGCGTGCGCGCCTTCCACAACGAAACGCGGATAGGCGCCGGCCCCCGTGATGACGATCATTTTACGAACTTCCATAAATCACCTCAAAAGGCCCCGCGCAGCGCTTCCAAACGCTTCGCGATCGTAGCCTCGTAACCCTGCTCGGAGGGAATGTAATACGTTTCGGGAATGCGCAGATACGCCTGTTCCGTCCAGGCGCCCGCATAGCTGTGCGGATATTTGTAGCCGATGTTCTCCTCCGCGCCGATCGCCTTCACATGCACGTTCTTCAGATGTTCGGGAACAGGCTGCACCGCGCCCGTCTGCACATCGTGCATCGCCTTGTCGATCGCCTCATACGAGCGGTTGGACTTCGGCGCCGTCGCCAGATACGTCGTCGCCTGCGCAAGCGAAATGCGCGCTTCCGGCATACCCACGAACTCGACCGCCTGCAGGGCCGCCACCGCCACCGTGAGGCCGCGGGGATCGGCGTTGCCGATATCTTCCGAGGCGAGAATCACAAGCCGCCGCGCAATGAAGCGCGGGTCTTCGCCCGCCACGAGCATCTTCGCAAGCCAGTAGATGGCCGCATCTGGATCGGAACCGCGCACGGACTTGATGAACGCGCTGATCGTATCGTAGTGGCCGTCTTCCTTCTTGTCGTACTGCACCATGCGGCGCTGCACGCATTCCTGGATGACGTCGAGCGTAAGGTGGATGATGCCGTCCTCGGCAGGCGGCGTCGAGCGCACGGCGACCTCCAGGGCCGTGAGCGCGTGGCGGCCGTCGCCGTCGCAGATTTCGGAAAGGAACTGCTTCGCCTCGTCTTCGAACCGGATCTTCAGCGCCCCGTAGCCGCGCTCGCCGTCCGCAAGCGCCCGGTCGAGGAGCGTTGCCGTCTCCGCCGGCGTGAGCGGCTTCAATTCGAAGACCAGCGAGCGGCTCGTGAGCGGCGTATTGACGAACATCGAGGGGTTGTGCGTCGTCGCGCCGATGAGCACCACCGTGCCGTCTTCGACATACGGCAGGAGCACATCCTGCTGCGACTTGTTGAAGCGGTGGATTTCGTCCACAAAGAGAATCGTGCCCATCCCGCCGAGTTCGTTGCGGGCGCGATCGCACACCTTGCGAATCTCGGCGACATTCGAAACGACGCCCGAGCAACGCACGAACGCGCGCTTCGTGGACTTGGCGATGACCTCGGCGAGCGTCGTCTTGCCGCACCCGGGCGGGCCGAACAGAATGATGTTCGTCAAGCGGTCCGCCTCGATCACGCGCCTGAGCAATTTTCCCTCGCCGAGGATGTGGGATTGCCCCACAACCTCCTCGAGGGTCCGCGGCCGCATCCGTGCCGCGAGCGGCTCCGATGTCTTGAACGGCGAGCTCACACGAGAACCGTCTTCGACCGATTAACGGCTCGCCTTCCACGCTTCGGCGAGCGTGTAGTACTTCACAAGCATGTTCGGCAGATAGTCGGCAGGCTGCTCGCCCTTCTTCATCCAGCCGAGGTACATGTTCATGACCTGGGAGAAGTGGGCCTCGTGGCCGATTTCATACTTCTGCGGCACGACCATCGCCCAACCGTCGCCCTCGGCCTTGAAAGTCACGCCCGGATAGGTCTTGTTGAATTCGGCCACGGCGGAGGCGAGGGCCTTTTCAAGCGCGGCCTTGTTCTGGCCGGCGCGCGGCTTCACGTAGACGCGCGGCTTGTAGCCTTCGTCCTTGCCCTGGCGGATGATCACCTCGGCCTTCGTGCCGCGCATGAGCGAGTAGTGCGTATCGCCCGTACCGGCCGGCGGCATGAAGTGCCATTCCACCGACACCTTGGCGTTCACGCCCTTGAGCTGGTAGGTGAACTCGCCGTTCGCCTTGCACTGGAGCACGTTGTTCCTGTCCACCGCCGGCTTCAGGAAGTCCGGCCACGAGGCGAGCCCCGTCGAGGTCTGGTAGTCCGCCGCGGAAATGGGCGTGGGCCACGTGCGGGCGTTGAGCATCTTCACGTCGCTCGTCTTGAGGATCTGGCCGGGGAACGCCTCCCACTGCACGAGATCCACGAGGTGCGTCGTCACATCCACGATCGCCTCGCCCTGCTGGTTCGTATCGTAATACCAGCCGGGGCGCTGCAGCGGCTTGCCGTTCACGAGCTTGCAGAAATGGTGCACGGAAATCTTCGTAATTGCGGGGTCTTCGGGCGTGCCCTTCTCCTGCTCGCCGTAGAGGGCCTTCGCGCCCACAAGCGCGCGCTGGAGGATCGTGGTGATCTCGTTGCGCTCGGTCATGATGTCGGCGAAGTAGAGCCCCTTCTCATCGGCCAGCTTCGCCGCTTCGCAGATCTTCGCGTAGGCATCGGGCGTGATGACCATGGGCTTATCGGAGAGCACGTTGAAGCCCGCCTTGATCGCTTCAAGATAGTAGTCGCTCTTCTTGTTGTTCTTGCCCGCCAGCACCACCACCGAACTCGCCCGGTCGCCGCCGGCGAGGGCCTTCTGGAGGTAGTCGTCGCCCGTATAGACGATCTCGTTCCATGCGGTGGGTTCCTTTTCGCGCGTATTGAACGCCGTCACGAGCTTCTGGTGCGCTTCCACGTCCGGCCCCTTGGGCGCGAACACGCGCACGTCCTTCGCCACGCCTTCGTAATTGCGGTTCAAAACGAGCGCCGCGTGGAAGTGGCCCGGATCGAGTTCCACGAACTTGACTTCCTTCACCGGCTTGCGCGCCGTCTTCGTACACACGCAGCAGCAACCTGCGGCCAAGGCCGCAACCGCACAACCAATCAACAACTTCTTCATCGTTTATCCTTTTCTTTCTCGTTAAACTTTTCAAAAGGCGCATTCAAATCCCGCGAGAGAGGGCCAGGGCCTCATCCACATCCTCAATTACCCATTTCACATTGTCCATTTCCCGTTTTACATTTTCCATTTCCCGTTTTACATTTTCCATTTTCCATTTTACATTTAACCTGCCCCTCCCGCCACCGCCGATGCGCCCAAAGGTACTGCTCAGGGTACGCGCGAATCGCCTCGCCGAGCCGATCGTTCAGGAGCTGGGTGTTCGCCGCCTTGTCGCCCTCCTTTTCAAACGTCACCGGCGGGCCGCCCACAAGGCGGTAGGAGTAGGGTGCAATGCGCACAAACGAGCCCACGACGATCGGATAGCCCGTACGCATCGCAAGGCGCGTCGCGCTTGAAAACGTCTTCGCCGGGCGCCCGAGGAACTGGAGCGGGAGGCCCTTCGACGTGTGCTGGTCCATGAGAATCGTCATCGCCGCGTGATCCGCCACCCACTGGCGCATGATCTCCGGCGTGAAACCGTGGTTCTTGTCGATCACCGTGACCGGCCCGCGGAAATGGTGCTTCTGCATCCAGCGCGCCACGAACTTGTTGTTCATCACGCGCGCAATCGCGATCATCGGCCGCGCAAACGACAGGATGTTCGTCGCCGCCTCCCACACGCCGTGGTGCGAACTCACAAGGAGAATGGGCGTTTCCGGCTGGTCGAGGAGAAGGCGCACCGTATCTGGATGGCACCCCGAGAAATCGAGATGTTCCCGCCAATTCTCCTTCGTGACGACATGCGGCACGCAAAGGGCTTCGCAGATGTGCCCGGCAAGATGCCCCCAGCTCGCCCGCGCGATGTGCAGCGCCTCCTTCGGATCGTCGGTAATACCAGCCTTGAGGATGTTGTCGATGGCAATCCGACGACGGCGGCGGAAGAGCGGGAAGATCGCCCGCGCGACCCCCGCTCCCCAGTCGTAGGCATGTCTGTCGATAAAATTCATCGGTCTATTATATCATATCTGGGGCGCGCGTGCGAGTTCATAAAGCATGCGAGCGCCATTCGGCCCCTTTACGTCCGCCGTGAAAACGAGCTTGCCCCCTTCCACGCGGCTCGGCATCTTCTCGAGGCGACGGCCTGTCGTTTCGAGCGCCCACACGGTGAAGGCCTCGGGGTGGTCGAGGGCGAGTTCCACGCGGGCGCGGCCGTTATGGACGACCGGCGGGTAGTGCCCCCATTTGAGGAGCGTCCGCTTCTCGGGGTCGGCATAGACGTTGCCGTTGGCCTGGACGTCGGTGAGGTGCGTGACGAGAATGCGTTCCGACCGAGCCAGCGCCCGCCCGTCCACCGCACTCGCCCACAGGGTCGTTGCCACCTCGCCCGCGTCGAACGCGACCGCCCCCGCAACGAGCCGCCCCGCCGGCGTAAACCCGCCGGCCGTGCGCGCCGTATCGATGGCGAACGTCCCGCGCGTGCGGTCAAGCTGAAAGGCCTGGCTCGCCGTCACGGCGGCGCCGGCCCCCACGGCGGGAAGGTCGCCGCGCAGGAAGAGGCACACGCTCGCGCGGTCGCCCGCCTGCCCAAGGGGATCGCTCGCCACGTCGAAGTAGCCGGGCGTTCCCTTCAGATCGTAGAGGCTCTCCGCATTGTGCGAATAGGCGAAGCGCCAGAGGCCGTCCCAATCCTGCAACGCCGCCACGGCCCCCGTCATGATGCCGCCGACGCCCCGGAACATGCCCGGGCCCGAGAAGTTCCATTCGGTGACGGTGAACGGCAGGCCGCTTTGGCGCGTTGCGGCGACGGCAACGGGCGCGAGCGTCTTCGAGAAGACGGGATTGCCGTTCCCGCAGCGCGAAGGAAGCGACCACGATTTTACGAGGAACTGCGGATGGTCGACGTAGAAATGGTTATCCACATAATCGTAGCACGCGCGCCGCACGGCGCACATCTCCGCATCCCCGCCGCTGCAGTTCTGGTTCGTGAGGAGCGCCTTCACGCCGAGCCGGCGCAGGAAGTCGCGCTGGCGCAGGAACGTGCGGCGCTCGATATCCGCGATGAACGCGCGAACGACCGCGCTCCCCGAGCCGCGCACCTCGGCGGCATTCTCGGAAACGCCCGGTGCAAAGCCGGGCTCGGCCTTCCGCCGCTCGGCAAGCCACGCCTTCCACGTCGCCTTGAGCGGCGCTTCCAGCTTGATGCGATCCCAGCACCACTGCATCGTGTTTTCGTTCACGAGCGAGATGAGCGGAAGGCCCGGCTCGTCCTTGTAGGCGCGGCCCGTAGAGGGATTCACGTGCGTGAGCATGTTCTTCGCGAAGGTGCACCAGTTCTGGAACGCCGGTTCGTGAACGCCGATTAGGTTCTTGTAGACCTGCTTATCGGGCGCGCCGTCGCGGTCGATGCCGATCGCGCGCCAGGAGACGTGACGGATCGTATAGAGATCGGTCGTCACATAGATGCCCTTCTCGAAACACTTGGCAAGCAGGTAATCGAGCAGGCGCACCCGCTCCTCGTTGAGCCCGAGATGGTCGGGCGAGCCTTTGACAACGCCATTGTCGCTTTCGTAGTGGTGGATGCGCACCGTGTTGTAACCGAGGCGCGCAAGCCGCGTTGCAAGGCGTTCGGCCATTTCACGGTCAGGGAAAGCGGCATCGAAGCAGAGGTTCACCCCGTAGAAGCGCTGCGGCTTCCCGGCGAGGCGTTCGAAAACGAAATGGCCGTTCTCGTTCCTGAGCCAGCCGTACTTGCCGGCGGGCGCATCGAGGAAACCCTGCTGCGAAAAGTCGAGGGCGCTGCCTTCTTCGATGTCCTTTCGATAGTCGAGCGCCGTCCACTCGTCGCCCGCCGCCACCACAACGGGTTGGTCGATTGAAACCTTGGTTGTGCGCGCGCCCGCGATCGTGCAGGCGAAAGTGCGGCGCGCGCCCGTGTTGAAGCTCCGGTCGCCTTCATCCGGCGCATGGATGCGGAGCGTGAAGGACGGCCCCCAGGTGCGGTTATCCTGCAGCATCACGCGCACGGGCTCGGGGAACGAAAGCGTGAACGCCTCGCCCTTCGGCGGCGTGACGGTGAACGACGTCACCTGGCCCGACATGACGTGGACCGTGCGGCCGTCCCAATCAGGCGCAAACGTGCCGTGCCGCCCCCCGCTCTCGCGCCATTGGCCGCCGCAAACCGCATCGGTCGGCAGCTCAAGGGCGAGAACGACATCTTCCGGTTTCTGCGGGCACACGCTCGTCACCTTGGCGGCCAGCGACGCCTTCCCCTCGGCATCGAGCGTCAAACACGACGAACCGCGCGCAATGAGCCGCCCATTCTGATCGAACTCCACCGTCGCCGTCTTCGTCTGCCGATCGGGGAAGGCAAAATCCTTTCGAACGCCCGTCGAGGTGCCGCGCCACCCTTCGTGATGGATCGTCAGTGCGAGGCGCACCCCGTCTTTTCCCACGCGAACATTCCCATTCATCCCGAGCCCCAAATCAAGGGCCTGAGAACAACAGGCGATTCCCATCGCCACACCAAAACCAAGGATTTTCTTCATAACAGCTCCTGCTCCACGAATTGGAAATTCGACAATGAGAATAACGGACCCGACCGATGCGGCATCGATCAGCGCACGATGATCATAAGACCGGTCGTGTAATAGATGCCCGTGTCATCGACGATGAGGTGGCATCTGCCTTCGCCTTTGAAAACGGTTCCCGCCGGACGCTTCGACCAGAGAACGAGCGGCTCCATCTGCCGGGGCTCGCGCGCGCCCAGCCTCACCGTCACCGTCGCCTCTTCGTCGAACGTCAAGCCGCCTCCCTGCGCGGTGTCGAACGGCGTCGTGCGCGCACTCACATCAAGCGTCACCTGATGGTGCGCGGCGTCTCCGAGTTGGACCTTCGGGGCGGACGTCGTGGAAACCGGCGCATAGCATCCGACAACGGTCGTCAGCTTTTTGGTCTGCGACAATTCGGAAGCGCTTCGATAGATGAAATTGCCGACGGTGAGGTTGCGGCCATTGCCATCAGTTCCCGTCGAATACGAGGCGTTCTCGGTGATGACGAGCGTGTAGGCGGAGATGTCGCTGTCTTTATCCCTATAGGGATAGAACTGGATGTTGTCGCCGATGACGATCGTACCCGTATCCCCCGGCGTACCCTGCAGACTGCTTGCCAGCAGATAGGGGTAATTCGGCGACGATCCAAGCGTATCCGACGTGAACGTGAGCGTATGGCCGTTGAGGACGAACGGGAACGGCAGCCACATGTTCGCAATCAGCGAGAACGCATAGGCGTCGCGGGCGATCTCGGTGTCGCCCGTCAATTCGAACGCCGCCAACCACCCCTTCTCAGCGTTGTTGATGCCACCGGTGGCGGCGTGCGACGTGCGAATCGCACCCGTGCCGTCCGGTCCCGTGCCCGCCACACGGAAACGGATGTACTGGGTCGCCCAGGGCGCATAGTAGTCGTCCCAGTACTGCGCACCGTCCTCGATCGTCATCGACGTGTTCTGAAGGCCAAACGGGAAACGATTGTTGACAGGAACCGCCGGTTTGAGAACGCCTTCGCGCACAACCGTACCGCCCACATACGTCTGGTCATTCAAGGCCGCAACAAATGTTCCCGCGCCCTCCTTGGCAAGCCGCAGCCCCCCTTGCAGCACGACCGTCGTGTTCGTCTCGGCCGCCCCAGCCGGCACGTCGATGCACACTTCGCCCCGCAGCGCCGTCGGCGCCATCGCCGGTCCCCGATAGGCGAGCGACTTGTTACTCGTATCCATCTGTGAGGCAAGCGCATCGAGCATTACCCAGTTTTCAAGATCGTTCGACCCCTCCAGCTGCCAGTCCTGCACCTGGCGATAGGGGTACTTTTGGGTGTCCAATCCTGTGTACCACTCGTAGTGCGTGAGCGCGATCGGTTCGGCATATTCGACGATGAACCACACGTGCTCGCGCTTTTCGGCATCCGCCGACGAGGCCCGGTCGTCATACCATTCGGTTCCGAGATCTCCATCAAGCGCCTTCTCGGGCTTGTAATTACCAAAGGACGCGGAATTGAACGTCGACTCATTGTAGAAGAGATGCGAATACGGGCGCGTCAACTCCTGGGTGCCATTGAAGAACTTGACTTCGCACACCTGCACGGAATCGGTGCCTTGGGTCAAATTACCCGCATGTTCGACCGCGCCGCGCGTTTTGTTGACCTTGAAGCGATAGTACTTGAATCCCGCACCGTGCGCCGTATCGGTGAACGTGGCCTTGCCCTTGAGCGAGCTCACGGTGAGCTTGTGCCCGGCGAGATTGAGCGTGCCTTCGAACGGCACCCCGGCAAGTCCCCGCCAGTCGCAGTCGGCCCCGAGCGACGCACCTGGCTCGAAGCGGACCTTGCCGCACACGAGCGGCGCCGCATTCGTGCAGACAAAGAAGTTGTTCGCGCCGATGAGAACCACCGTCGATTCGGCAGGCAGACGATCGAGAATCTGATCGCCGGCCTCGTTGCGGCAGATCCAGTTCCCGGCATTCGCGACGTCGCCATCGCCGGCGGCATTCGTCCACTCGGCCGTCACGGCAGGCATCTCGGCGTCGGCGAAATGCACCTTGAGAACGCCGTCCGATGCCTCCAGCCAGCAGTTCAAAATCGGCATCCCCGCGGCGTTTGTCACCTTGAGAACGACATCGTTCACGCCGACGGGCGTGAAATCGCCGGCCGGACAAATCGTCATCACCTTCTTTTCGGGATGCTCGCCCGTATACACGATTTCAAACGTCCGCAATTCCATCAAGAACGTGGTATCCGACACGCCGGTCGTATCCACCTTGTTCGTGAAACCGTCGTCGTTCGCAACCAGACGCCAGCAGGTGTTGGTACCCGAGAAACGCACCTGCGCGCCAGCGAGCGTTCCCGCACCGGAAAGCGTCCCCGAGATCAGCATCGGCGACGCGCCCGTCTTGTTCAGCGTGCCGCCCAGATCAAGTCCGCCGGAGAAGGTCGCCGTCGTCGAACAGGAGACCTCAAGTTCACTTCCCGCACCCGTCACGACCGGTGACGCCAACGTGAATGCCGTTTGTTCAACCACAAGCCCCGCCGATGCATCCGGCTCGACGAAGATCGGCATCTGCGGCAGCGCGGTCGTCCCATGCAACTTCAACAGACTGCCCGCACGCAGATGAAGGCCGTTCGTCACCACACCGGCATTCGAGCCCTCGAACTCGAGTTCACCCCAGGCGACCAGTTCCTTCAACACGAAGGTCGCATTGTAGGCGTCGAACTTGTTCCCTGCGTTCAAGGAGAGCGTGTAGGCACCCTCCACCAACGCCCCCGCGTAGGTGCTCCCGGTGAGCGGGCGCACGTCCATGCGCGTGAGGTTCGTTCCGATACGCATGCCGATCGAGGCGTCGTCCGTCAGCACGAGCCGCCCGAAAAGCTGTCCATAGCGTTCGGCGGAAGCGAACGCCGTGTTGACGACCGCACCTTCTCCGTCGAGGCCCTCGCCCGCCACGTAGATCGTCTTGCCGTGCGTCGTCTCGCCCGTGGAGATGGACATCGTCGCCGGCTGCGCCGTGTTGAGGTCGAGCTGGGCACCGTTGGCCACGCGGATTTCACCCGCCGTACTTGCCGTTCCCACGAACCCCGTGTGCTTGATCTTGAGACACCCCGCGTCGATGGCCACATACGTCAGATCGGCGATGTTCGCATCCCTGACGAGCGCCGTACCCGCACCTCGTTTGGAAAGCGAGAGTACGCCCGAAAGGCGCGCCGACACTTCGCCAGTCGCACCAGCCGCCACATCCACGTCAACACCGTCATTGCGCGTATCGACCAGCGTCTTGTCGTAGGCGAGGGACTTGTTGGCCGTCGTCAGCGACGTATTGTCGACCACCACGTCGACATCCTGCCAGCTTTCGCCGTCGTTCGATCCCTGAAGCCGCCACGATTTCGGGTTGCGTCCCTTGTTCGTGTTCGTATCGTCACCCGTGTACCACTGGTAGCGCGTCACGAGAATCGGCTCGCCATAGTCGAGGGTGAAGTACATCAGATCAGTACTGCGGTTGTCGAACCACTTGGTTCCCAGGTTGCCGTCCAGACACTTGACAGGCGTATATCCCGAAAAGGACGAATTCGTGCTGAAGTCGATTTGCTTGTAGGTACGCGTCACTTCCAGGTCGCCGCAGAACAGCTTGACCACGCCGATCTGCATCATCGCACCTTCCCGCACGGCATCCACCTTGAAGCGGTAGTAGCGGTATCCGCCGTTTCGGACAACGCCCAGTCCGCCCAGTCCCTGCACGCAGAGGCGGTGGTTGTTGAGATTGACCGCGCCGTTGACCTCCAGATTCGTACCGAAACAGCGAAGGTCGCAGTCGCTCGCGAGCGTCGAACCATCCTGAATCTCCACACGTACGTTGCAGACGCCCGAAACCGCATAAGACGCATTGTCCGACACGTCCACGACGAGACGCCCCTCGGCCAGTACCCCGCCCGCGTCTTCACCGGCCGCAAAAGGATCCGAACCGTCGCTCCCGTAGAAGGTCGCATGCGCCCGGTCGTAGAGGCCGATCGCGCTGTCGCTGAGACGGCGCACCGGCACGTAGTCGCGCGTCACCTCGCCCGTGGTCGTGTCGATCATCCGAAAGGCGTGCAGCTTGTAGGAAGCCGGGTAGGTTCCCTGCGCATCCGCCGCGAAAAGCGTCATCTCACCCGTGCCCGTATGCGTCAGCGGTGCGCTCGTCGCCGAAAGCTGCTCACCTGTCGTCCCGTCATAGAAAAGTGCCGTCTGCGTCGCGCCGGGAACAGTGAGGAATCGGTAGTGCTTGTTCGAAGCGCCGGAAAGAAGCGTATTGCTCTTACCGTAGAATGCGATCTCTTGCTTTTTGTTCACCGTCTTTGCCACGAGGAGGTGTCCATTGTCCGCCCAATCGCCGCAATAGTAGGCGCGGTTGTTGAAATCGCCCGTCACGGTGAAGTCGATGTCGATCGACGTCGTCTCGGTCGAGACGGCTCCCGTGTTGATCCACTGCTTGCCATTCGACTGAATGAACGCCAGCGGCTGGTACTGCGCCGCCGAATCGACGATCGTACCCGCGCAGGCCAGTCCCTTCACGGCCAGCTTGTGGCCGTTCAAGTCGACCGTCACTCCGGCGGCGACCGTCACCGTACCTTGCGCGCGCCAGTCGGTGCCCTCCGTGAGCGTCACGTCGCTCGTGACGGCCATCTCCGCGCCAACCTGAAAAGCCGACAGCACAAGCGCCGCCGCACACACGCAACATCTCGCCATTTTCACGTTCATTACTGTTCCCCTTTTTGTGAAGGTTCAACATGTGACCACGACGCCCCAAGGCACCGAGCCATCCGTCTACCCATTACAAAACTGACCTCCAAACTTAACACGACTATTATACACCATTCAAAACGTGGCGTACAAGTAGAAAATGAGAAACATAACAATTGACGCGCTTAGCCGAGTTTCTCATTCAGCTCGGCTACCATTCAATCAGGGCGTAATTCGCAACTTGAACTTTTAATTTACGCCATAGAATCCCATGGTAAATGGTCCGTCTCGGACGGTCTCAGTCGACCTCAAGATCAAGTACGCCGCCCCGCAGGACCTCGCCCGCGTCGATCTTGAAGCTTTCGACGGGCTTGCCGTTGAGGATCGCTTTCCGAATGTACTTTCGCTCACGCGAGACGTTCGGCGCACGGATGACGAACGTGCCGCCGCGACCGAAGCGGTGGCCGAGGTCGATCGTGATCTCCTCGAAGAGCGGGCTGCCCAGTTCGTAGTGCGGTTGCAACGAAGCGCCACCGTCCATCTGGAACAACCCGAGTGCGGACATCACAAACCAGGCGCTCATCTGCCCCTGGTCCTCGTCGCCCAGCCAGGCCGTCGTGTCGTCGTAGCCGTAGTAGTTCTCCAGGATCGACCGTACCCGCGCCTGCGTCTCGTGCGGTTCGCCCGCCCAGTTGAAGAGCCAGGCAAAGTGCATGGACTGCTGATTGCCGTGTTCGACGGGCACTTCGTTGTGATCGCGATTGAGCGAACAGTAGCGCGTCGGACGACTCACGTCAAAACCCCATCTGAGCCGTTCGAGGAATCGGTCGCGGCCGATCGTCGCGATGAGCCCCGGTACATCCTGCGGCACATAGAAAGTCAGCTGCCAGCCGTTGCCTTCGATGTACTGGGACCGGTTGCCGGTCTTCATCGGATTGAAATCCGGAAGAAACTCGCCCTTCCGGTTGCGGATGTGGCAGTAGCCGTTGGCGGGATTGATCGTGTTCTTCCACCAGGTGGCACGTTCACTAAACTGCCGTGCCTCCTGTTCCGCACCCAGCGATTTCGCGAACTCGGCGACACACCAGTCCTGATAGCTCGTCTCCATCGTGTTGGAAAACTCGCCGCATTCCGATGGCATGTAGTGAAACTTGAGGTACTCGTCCAGATGCTCGTTGCCCACACGCCCGTCGGCGATCCACCAGGCGTTGGTGGTCTGCATCTTGACCATCGCATCGAGCATCTCGCGTCCGTCGCACGGCCGCACCCCCATTTGCCAGGCGCTCGTCAGAAGCGGGATCTCCGGCTCGCACACCATCACCGAGAGGAACTTCATTCCAGGCAACCCCTTGGACAGCGCCCCGGTCGCCCGATAGACGTCCATCATCGACCGCACCCACCGCGCGCTCCACTCGGGGGCGACGAGGTTCCACAGCTGGTTGAAGTTCCAGTGCGACCCCCAGAATCCGTCGCAACCGAGCGCCCGCGCGTCCGGCGCCGCCCGAAGATCGAGCTGGCGGATGTTCCCCGACGTATCACACCACCGGCCGTCCACATCGCTGTAGGTGCCCCGCTGCACGGTGCGGTAGAGGTTCGTATAGAAGCGGCGCTTCTCCCGTGCGTCGTCGCTCTTCACCCGAATGCGCGAGAGATAGTCGTTCCACACGCGCTCCTGCGCCGTACGCACCGACTCGAAGTTCCAGCCGTGCGGCCCCAGCTCCGCCGCAAGGTTCTTCCGCGCACCTTCGGCATCGACGAGCGAGATCGCGCTTTTCATCCGCAGCACATTGTCTTGTACACGTGGCGCGAATTCCGCCCATCCGCCGTAGCGCTTGAAGGGACGACCTTTCGCCCACGTACCGAAACGGACGATGTCGCGGTCGAATTCAAACACGTACCACACGGTCCGCTCCAACCGGCA
Source organism: Kiritimatiellia bacterium (assembly GCA_045617985.1). Lineage (GTDB taxonomy): Bacteria > Verrucomicrobiota > Kiritimatiellia > RFP12 > UBA1067 > RUG572. The sequence goes on along the minus strand of JAZLJP010000069.1, from coordinate 7,123 downwards.
CTGGTAGTTTTTGACCGTCCGCGTCCGTGCCCGACACTCGACCATGCGCGGTCCCACCTGATAGATGTCGGCGTCAATGAGATCGTATCCGATTTCGGCCGGAATGCGCAAATCGAACATGACACGCGGCACAACACCATCCGGGAAGGTATCGCGCTCGAAGCCGCAGCGGTCGGTCGCGGTGAGTTCGGCGAAGATGTCGTGGTCGGTCAGACGTACGGCGTAATAGCCGACCTTGCAGACCTCGCTCGCCTTGTCGATGAACGAACGATAGGTGCCGGGGTGCCCCCGTCCTTCGCGCTCGCCGCCGATTTCCGTGAAGAGCGGACCCGTCGTCGGCATCGTGCCCACGCCGACCATCGTGTATTCGTGGATCTGGCTGAAGCAGCCGATCGTCTCATTCGCCGGTTCGTAGCCGCCCTGCCAGTTTCGGTTGGCGTCGGGCACGCCCTCGTTGTCCGGCGCGAGCTTCACCATGCCGAACGGCATCCACGGTCCCGGCGCCAGCATCCAGCGGCTGTGCCCCGTGCCGAGTCGCGTATCGACATAGCCGGCAACGCCCGGATCGCGCACGGAGCTTCGTCGAATCTTCCCATCGCGCACGACCTCGCCGTCAACCAATACGCGGTAGGCGGATTCCGTCTCCCGCGTCACCGCCGGCATCGGTGCCTCAAACTCGTACTCCCCCCGCTCAAGCGTCCGTTCGAAAATGCACGTACCGTCCAATTCGACCGCCAGCCGCGGCGCGCCGTCGAGATGATGCACGCGCACGAGGAGCGGCTGAACGTTCGTTCCCGGCACGAGCGAATCGCCCGCCTTCACGCGCCGGACATACGCGCCCCGGTGTCCAGATACGATCCGCGTGCCTGCCGGGCCTTCCAACCGCACGTCGTCGAACACGGCCCAGCTGCCGTCGTGGCTCGTCAAGGTGATTTCATTCGCGCCGCGATTGAGTTCCGTCGCGGGAATTGGAATCGACAGCGTAAACGCACGCCCCTTCTTCACTCGCGGATCATCAAGCGTCCCCGCGCCGGGCGGTAGCGTGAAACGACGACGATGTCCGTTCACGATCACACGCAGCAGCGGCGGACGCTTCGCGATGTCCGCGAAATCAAATACGAGCCGATGTTCGCCCTCGGCCTTCTCCGCGAGGTCGAAGAGGATGTTGACGAATTGCGGACGCCGCTGCCATCCCATCGACGTACCCGCCCAGAAGTCGCCGATGCACGGCAGAACGAAGGGGAAACGTTCACGTTCCTTCGACGTGCCGACCAAAAACCAGCCGTCCTCCCATCCGAAACCCGCGCGCAGATAGTCGCGCGTACCGCTTGGGCCCAACGCGAGTTCGTCGCTCTTACCGTCCTTCACGCCGATCTGCCAGACCGTCTGGGAGGGCCATGCTTCGTCACGGGCGGTACCGCCGTCTTTCCTTCCCGCCAACCACTTGTCGAGAAGATACCGTTCGATTTCCGCTGCCTCGGTCTCCGACACGGGACGGGTGAAGAACAGGGCTTCCGAAACCCGCTTGCCGCCGAAACGGGTGAGCCCCGCCTTGTCCGGATCGCGGTCGCGCGTGAAGCGACTCGCGAATGAGCCCTTCTCAAAGCGCCACGAAATCAGGTTGACGCCCTCGGGGATGCGCGTAGTCGAAGGCGTCGCCACCTTGCGTCCGTTGACGGCGTAGCGAAAGTACGGACTCGGTCCCGTCGTCAAACGCGCCAGCATGCCGTTGCAGTCGCCGCACTGGAAGTCCCAGTCCTTCTCGTCGCCGAGGAGGAAGTTCGCGTCGTGTTCGGCCCGGTCGAGTTCCATCACCAGAAATGCGGCCTTGAGATTCATCCGCGGAAATTCCATGTCCGACCGGGTGCCGAATTTTCCGAAGGAAACGGCTTTCTTCCCGGCTGCCGTCTCCACCACCCGCGGCACGACGTCCATGCTGCTCTTCGCCTCGCAGGGTAGACCGCGATGATCGCACCACACCTTCACTTCGGCGCCGACCGGCCCCGCGTCATTGGCATCAAGCCAAAGCGCCGCCTCATCAAAGACGCCGGCCGACACACTCCCCGCGAAAACGAACATCAACAGAAACAGTGCGCGACAGATTCTTCTGCACCAGTCATTCCTGTTGCCGTAGGTTGGCTCTTCGCCCCCCCCACCTCTGGTTTCCGGACATAGACCTAATTGTTTTTCCATCTCGATGCACAGCTCCCCCAGAGACACGGCAAACCATTTACCGCATCGCCGTCGAACATAATACCACGCATGACATTCATGTGTCAACCCCACTCCTTCTGGAGTTTACCCATTTTTGATCCTCTGTCGATTTACGCCCCGTCGAGCCCGCCGATTTCAACTCCGAGCGGTGTGGCTCCCGCTACCGCTCCGCAGGTCTGAATCGATTCGCGCCACCCGACCGTATCCCACCGTCTGAAAAGAAGTGTGGTCTTCCCGTTCCGTTTTCCTGTAGAATACAGGATGCGTTAAACCAACGAAAGGAAAGACCACGACATGAATGATAGCACAATCGCCTTCCGGGCGAAAGAGCAGCTCGGAAAATTTCCGGGCAAAGTGTTTACCCATTTCTCGAAGCGGTCAAAAAATTGGCACAAGATCACGATAGGCGCGATTGACCATTTCCCCCTTCACGTTGTCCACAACCAGGAGAACGGGTTTGAAATAAAGCCGATACTCGTGATCACACGCGTAGAGTGCAACGCGGAAGAAGGAATTCATCGGCGCAACAACAACTGGATCAAGGACGCCGACAAGATAGCGAACGTCACGGTTGATCCACACCCGCTCGGCCGCCGGCGAAAACACGCCCCCACGGTTCAAATAGAGGTGCCAGCGGAAATTCTCCGTGCCTTCCCGTTCCGCCTCAGACGTGATGTAGAAATCCGTCTGGCCGTCATTGTCCGCATCAAGAAAGACCACCTTCACTGACACGGGGCGTGCCGATCCCACCCGTCGCTTCACATTCGCGCGATAGTGACGCACAAACGTATCAAACCCAGACGGTTTCCGGGCACCTCCGTAGAGCGCCTTGTGGACAGGCGGAACGATCTGCCAAAAATTCGTGTTCACATTGACATGCTTCAAGTCAAAACCTTCATAACATGCAGAATACACCGTCCGCCCACGATCTCGTTGCGCAGACGCGCCGTCACGTTGTAGGGTGTCTCTCCGTCGATTTCCATTTCCCGGTCACTTCGATTGTCTCGATTTCCGCGTTCCGTCCGCTCAGTCGTCAAGGTGAAGCGCCAACGCGTGCTCATTCCGCCAGGAAGTCAGCGGAAGCACGCCGTGAGACGGGGCGGTTGCGGCTCTCCCGTGATGTAGGCGACGCCCTCCCGTCCGATGAGCGCGCGCTACCGTTCGTATCCTGAATCAGTCGTATTCGAACCACCTGTCCCCTGCGGCATGTTCGCCTACACGAGGGCCAGGGGGAAGAACCCAACGGCAAGGGAGGTCGGCCGCCGGGCAAGGGCCCCTTTCAACCACTTCGCACAACACACTGCCAACGCCATACATACACACAACGCACACACGGCAACGGAAGAGATGATGTACTGTTTTAGAAAAAGAACACTCAGTTCCACGGCTCAACTCTCCTCACTCTCTTCAACATCACTTTCGCTCACATTTCGCCCGTTTGACAGCATGCATCCACGCACGACCCCGCATAATCATACTCCCTCCAGCCGAAGGTCCGTCGTGTGATAGACCACACGAACGCGGGTTTTCGTGAAGGGTTTAAGGCCACTCACCACGTGTAGGCCCGAACTTGACGCGCCCCCGTTGCGCTAAAGCCGCGTACCACGTGGATGTCGGTCCAGGTTTTGCCGTCGTTCGACCCTTGCAGACGCCAGCTCGCGGGATCGCGTTCGGGATAGTCTTCGGCAACCGACCACGCATACCCCGTGATCTTCACGGGACGCTTGAACTCCGCCCCCAGCCAGGCCGCCGCACGCACCTCCGGCGTCTGGCTCGTGCTCGCCCGGAAGTCAAACCATTTCGTCTCGACATTCCCGTCGAACGCCTGTGATGGCGGCGTGGTCTCATGGTACCGCTTTCCTTCGGACGTCTTGATCTGTTCATCCGTCAAGGCGCGCACGATTTCGTCCCGCAGGTTCTTGCCGTTCTCGAACAATTCGAGTTCGGAAATCTGCACGCCTTGCATCAGTTTGGAAACATCGCCCTTCAATTGTTCGGGCTTGAAACGAATGAAACGGTAGGCAGCCGATGCGCGCGTCTCTTCTGCGGCCCGCGCCGGCGCGGGCGGGCAGGCGCCCCCTTCGACGTAGACAATCAGGTTTTCCAACGGTTTGACAGGCAGTTCGGTGCAAAACGCGCCCAGCGGACGCTCTTCGGCGTCGACGCGGCGGAACTTCAGCGACTTCCCGTCCGACCCCTTCAGCGACAGTTTCGCATCCTTGCCCGCACGTTCGCCCACGAGCATGATGATGCCCTTTCCGTCCATCGCGGGCATGACGCCCGTCGCAACGAACGACGGATCCACGAGTTCGAGCCCGCGCCATTCACGCGCCCGGTTTCGGGCGGGTCCGCGCGGAACGATCCGCCCCAGCAGCGGCACGCGCTCGGCGAGCGCCCAACGGAAGGCGGCCGCCGCATCCTGCTTCGCCTGGGTGGTGATCGTGTACGACCACTTGAACTCGCCGTTCTGGTCGCGCACGAAATTCGTCCACCAGTAGTTGTTCATCGGCCAGGCGTAGATGTACGGATGTTCGTACTTCTTGATGTAGTCGAACTTGTAGTCGCCGAAAATCTTGCCGAACTGCACGAACGGCGTCGTTGCCGAAGAGAGCAAAATGCGGAAGTCGCCATCCTCCGCCGCCGCGAAGGTCTGCACCGTGTTCCAGGCGGTCGAGGTGCCCTCGAGCTGGTTCTCGCCCGGATAGACCAAGCCGCCTGGCACGTCGAACGCCAGCTTCTTGCCCGTGAACGGGAACGCGACGTAGAAGGACGACGGCTGGTCCGACTGCGTACGCCGCAACGTGTAGGCCAGCTCGATCGCGGGGCGTCCGTGCATCAACCGCAGTTCGACAGTGAAACCCGACGACCCCTTTTCAGGGAAATCGGCCGCGAACTTCACGCTGTCATAGATTTCATTGCACTCGCCACCGGCCGGCTTGGAGTTGGTGCAACCCGTACGCGTGGACTTGCAGTTCTCCCGCTTGTAGTCCGCAAACTTGTTGATCTTCCAGCGGTCCTGGAAGGTCTCGTAGATGACCTCACCAAGACGGTGGGGCGCCTTCGGATCCACGAGTTCGCGCTGGTTGCGCTTGTCGAAGATACTGGTCACCGTACCCGTCTTCGCGTCGATCGCGAGGCGGTAGAATTCATTTTCCAGCGCCGCAGGTCCTCGCGTGTCCGCCGGAGCTCCGCCGATCTCCAGCCGATAGGTGCGGTAGCCGCAAGGCGGCAGATTGCGGGCGAAGATCCGATAGTAACGGCCGGAGCCGCGTCCCCACGGAACCTTCTTGTCGCCGCGCACCTGCAGCGTTTCGCCCTTCTCGTCCACAAACCGGAAATCTGGGGTCGCCGGACTGATTCCCCAGTCCATTTTGGTGGCATTCGGAATGGTTCCCCAATCGATGAAGAGGTCGGCGAAACCGTCGCGGCCCCAGGGAAGCGGATTGAAGAGCGTGAGCGTAACATGGTCGGGATCGCGCGCTAGCTCCGGCAGCAGCATCGCCGCTGCCGCCTCGTCGGCGAAACGAGCGCCGCGCTGGGCGGTCCAGGCAAATGCCGCCTTGCTACGCCACCCCTCAAGCGAGTCCCAGCGAAGCGGATCGCTGATGGACGCGTGAGACCCCATCGTGTGTTCGCCCCAGTAGAGCAGATTCTCGCGCGTGTCGGCAAGCAACGGCGCGACCGAAGAGGCCAACGGCTTGCCGCGCAGCAGCGACATCGCGAAGACGCCTTCCGCTGCAAGCAGTTCGCGCTGCGCCTTGATCGCCTCGCCCGTCTCCATCGCGGAAGTTCCGAAACCATCCGCCCACCAATCGGGGTAAGCCGCGCGATGCACGGCCAATTTCTTGACAACTGCCGGATCACGCATCACGTGGTCCATGAACATCGACGCCGTGGCGCTCACCAGACGCACCTGATGGCCCGCCGCATTCCAGCGACGGATGAAGTCGCACGGCTGCCAGTTCGGCGGCGCGTCGTCGGTGATAAAGCCGCTGTAGGGGACGCCAAAGGCGTCGAAGGGATAGCCGTCCTTGTCCAGCTTGTCCAAGAAGGCATTCATCTTCTTGGCGAACTGCTTTTCATCGAAGTTGTGGATGCCCCAGAAGTTACCCAACATATAGTGCTCGGACCGGAACGCGACCATTTCACGTCCGCTCGGCGATTGCCAGCGGTAGATGGTCGGGGACTTGAACGGAACAAGTGCACGGTCGGTGTTTTCGCCCATCCACGTGTATTTGATGCCGATTTCGGCGGCGAAGTCGGCGATGCACCAGGGGATGCCGTGTACGTCGTTCTGCATCAGGGTCTTGATCGGAATGCCCTGCTCGTGCACCAGGCGCAGCTCGCGAAGGCCGTGGCGCAAGGTCGCGTCGTCGCACACTTCGCCCATGTCGAGGAACATGCCGGTAACCTCGATGTTGCCCTTCTCGATCCAATACTTGAGCCGCGCCACCTGCTCGGGCGTGCGGGTGCGAATGAAATTGAGCACGGCGGCGGCGGTTTCGCAGGTCCAGCGAAACTGCGCGTCGGCCGGATAGTCCTTCGTCTGCTCGCAATAGTCGAGCGCATGGTCGATGTGCTCGACGTAGTGCGAGATGATCTCCGACTGCGGACGTGCGAAGCCGATATCCGAGTGCGTGTGCTGCACCAGATACACCGTCTGCGGTCGCACCGCGAATACCGCCGTAGAAGCGACAAGGACCCCCAAGCCGCACACCTGTTTAACACGAATCTGCATAGAACCTCTACCTTCTTAATCAATGATCAGTTACACACACGCCATCCCTTAAAGGGCTGCCGAACTTAACGAATAAAGATCACCGAACCAATGCCCATCTCTTTAAAATCCTCGTGAAGACGAATCAGCGTTTCTGGCGCGTCATCGAACCAAAGGGGGTGGTAAAGGCCG
>JAZLJP010000068.1:0-5767 GCA_045617985.1 Kiritimatiellia bacterium | reverse complement strand
TAGAGAAGCTTTTCCCTGCTGTCGGCGAGAACGTCTTCAATGCAGAACTCTCCGGGATCGAGTACGCCGCGCATATCCATGTTCAGTGGACCGCCAAACGGATCGCAACCCGTATCCCACTCCTTTCCGGCCTTGTTTCGGAAGTTCCAAAGATGATCGTGCTCAAATCCGAACATCGCCTGGATGATGTCGCTGAGGTCCTCTAGGCTCAAGCCATTTGTCAGCGTGACCACGCGCTTGATTTTCGTCCATTTCAGTTCCAGCTTCAGTTTGATAGCCATAATGTCCTTTCTTGTTTAAAGTGTACCATTACCGTTGAGTAATACAAAAACAATCTTTCTCCGATGCCACATTTATGGCGATGAGACACCTGATTATTCGGCGCGGCGTAAAATGTTGACATTTCGACCCGCACTGATGTTAAAGTTGCAATATCAGTGGAAACTACATTTGACCCTGTTTCTGTAATTTCTCCCGTAACAACAATTTCATCATCAGACACGCTTTACGCCGCCCCTTCGCAGAGGAACGAGACCGACCACTCCTGATACGGCGCGAGCGTCACCAAGGGCGGCAGGACCATCGGCCCGCACGCGACGGGCGCAAGCTTTCCAAGGTTCTGCGAGGCGAGGGTCAGCGTGCCGCCGTTCGTACCTCCCCACGCCGAGACCGTCAGGCGTGTGCGCGTCGAGCGGCGCGGCCGCGCCACGCCGGGGCTGTCGACATAGGCGCTGACCTCCTTCTGGATGTCGTTGTACTGCGTGTAGAACTCGTCGTTCTTCGCGCTCTTCGCCTTTGTCAGCTGTCTGTTTTCACGCATCGTCCTTCTAGGTCTTCACTTCTACAAGAATCAACGCGGGACAGTATACCCCATCACCCGGCATCCTGTCAATCTGATTCCAATGGCGCGCCTGGACAATTCACCGCGATATCCTCTTGTTCGAGCGACGGCCTCGCGGGGCTCGCGGGGACGAGGGATTTCAAACGCGGAAAACGCGGAAAACGGCTGTGGCGGTAGAGGGCGCGCTGCTCGGACTCCGTGAACTGCCGGATCGTCATCGCCTCGGTGATCACATGGAACGGACTCGCCTCGCCCGTGGACTGCCCTTCGGGGCGAATGCGCATCTTGTAGTCGCGGATGTTCCGAAGCCCGATGAGCGCAATGGAGACGGGGAAGGTGTTCGGCGCCTTGTAGGTGATGCGCCCGTTACGCAGTTGCCGCAGAAAACCGATCAGCGTTGCATCCGAGAGGCAATCCACCTCGTCGAAAAAGACGACGAGCGGACGACCCTTGCAATGTCCGCACAACACCTTGAGCGTCGCCATCAGCTGTGACGACAATTCGACGTCCTTGACGGCTTCCACGAGTTCGTGGGTGGTCACGTTCCCGAAAAGCGCAGGATCCGCGTCGACGGCGGCCCGCACCTGGCCGACGACGCTGGGGAGTCCCCGCGCCGGATCATCGAGCCCCTGGGCGTTCTCGACCGAACAGTAGAGCGCCACCATCTCGCCCTTGGCGTTGATTTCGTCCGCCAGTGCCTGGAATGCCGTCGTCTTGCCGCACTGCCGCGGCGCATGCACGGCAAAATATTGTTGCTTACGGATGAGCGACACGACCTCCGGCAGCCGTTCGGCCGCCGGAAGCATGTAGTGGAGAGCCGGATTACACGGCCCGCCTATGTTAAACCATCTCGACATGTCGTCTATTATAACAAATCGCCCGAAGGTGAACAATGTTAAATCGACTAGCGATATGTATCGTGCAGATGTTCCTTCATGCCCATTTTGGAAAACCAGGCCAGCATGCGGCGATTGCTGAAATCGAGATTGTGCGAAATCGTATCCAGCGCATAAACGGTCGGATCAAAGAGCGGTTTGCGACGTGAGAACGCCGATGAGAGCGCCGCGATCGGACGAATGACGGCCATCGGGAGCGACAACTCTTTCAGACGCTTCCCCGGCAAGAACTCCGAGGCAAGTTCATGATAGTAGTCGCTCAAGGTCACGCGGCGGGAATCGAGAACCGTCACGCCCTGCCCACCCGCTTCCGGAAGCAGCATCGCGGCATGCAACGCCTGACAGACATTCACGACATGCACAAGCGGCCAGCGGTTTTGCCCCTTCCAGCGTCCGAAATGGAAGACGAACGGCGAGTCCCTCAGATAGGCAACCGTGCGCGGCGTGATCGACGTATCGCCGCGACCGTAGATGACGCACGGACGCACACAGGAGAACCGCTCGGGCGGCAGGTTCCCCGCAAGCCATTTCTCCGACAGGATCTTGTACTTCGGATAGGGGTTCTCCGCCTTGTCGTCGAAAGCAAGTTCCGTCTCGCGCTCGCCGTTGAAATCGTGCAATCCATAGACATCGGACGTCGAGAGATAGACAAAGCGCCGTACCCCCCGCGCCATCGCCAAGCCGGCAAGCCGGCGAACGGCATCGTAATTCGCCGCGCGAAACCACGCATCGCGGCCGACGTCGCTCGCCCGGGCGGCAACATGTACAACATAGTCGTAGTCGAGAGGCCCCTCAAACAACGCCTCTACCGACTGGGCATCCGTCAAATCCACCGAACGGATCTCGGCACCCGAGGTCCGCAAACGATCGGCAACCTTGTTATGAACCGTCCCGACGACACGATAGCCCTGGCGCACGAAATACTCCGCCGCATTCGACCCGACATAACCGCCGGCGCCTGTCAGAAGAATCGTCTCCACAACCCTTCACTCCTCAAACAGGCCTTGCCAATACTGCGCGACGACGCCCAAACGGTCCTTCGGCGCGACCGAACGCCAATCGGGCGGCGACGATTTGATCCGTCCCGAGCATCCATGCGCATTCAAACGGATCTCCGCCTCAACCATCTCCGCGCGGAAACCTCCCCGCCCGATCAGAATGCCGCTCGACACGGTCGTTCCAGCCGGCACCGCAAAGACGAGAGCATATTCACCCACGCCCCCCACAAGCGTCCATCCCGGTTCGACGCCGGACGGCAAGGCGTCCACGACTTCCGGCGCGATCGCGCGGTCGCAGTCCACCTCCATCCAAAGGCCGGGATTCACGCGCCGGAAATTCTCCACCGCGTCGAGGAATCCACCGCTCGTATCGGTCGCGAACAGCGCCTCCACCGGCACCGGCTCGCGCCAGGCGGGCATCGGCAAGGGACGCGCAAGCGCCACCGCCGCGTTCGCGGCACCCAACGGGTCCGAGACGTAAAGATCGAAATCGACGCGCGCAGAAGCGACGCGGCGCACCGGACGACGAACGTAGCCCATGACCGTGGCACTCCAGCCCCATTCCGCCGCCATCGCGACATCGCCCCCGAGCAGACGCATGCCGTAATGGTCCAGCACATCCTGAATGCCCCTCGCCACTTGTTCGTAAAAGGACGCCGGTTCCGTCGCCGCGCAGGTCCAGACCTGCGTCATCGCCTTCGGAGACGCACCGCAGGCAAGAAGATCGGTACAAGCCCCATAAGCCATCAGCCGCCCCATGTCCCGCGGATCAAGTCCGGCAAGAAAATCCTCCCTCAACGAGAAGGAATCCGAAGAGACGAGGAGCTCCCCTTCGCCCGAAGGAACGCGATCTGCATCCGACTCGTACGGCCGCATTCCATGGAGACGCTGAAGCGAACGGATAAATGATTCTTCATTCATGGACACACCAATTTCAATCGTCGACTTGAAAACCGAACCTCGACCGGCAGGCTCCCCTGCGGATCGCCATCGAACTCCACCGGCAACGATTCATCCGAGTGAAGAAGCGCCGCCTCGCGGATGATCTGAAATTCGCCGCAGGGCTTGCCGCTGTACAATCGACACAAGAGCCCCAGCCATCCCCCAAACGCCGGCGGACGGACGAACCAGGCCGCGTACTCGTTCTCGTTCAGCTCCGGCAGCGCAAGGCGCAGTCCCCCCGCGATGAAGGGAATGCGTGTAATCAGAAAATGGACACAGGCATCGACTTGAAGTCCGCCCAGTTCGACCCTGTAGCTTCTTGCCCGCAAGAGCGCTCCCACCAAGGCCACGAACGTTCCCAACCTGTCGCCGAGACGGGGCCGCAGGCGATTGGCCGTTTCAGCCACGGCAGCACCGATGCCGAGGTTCAACGAACAGAAGAATGCCTGTCCATTGGCCGTCAGCACCGATATTTCCCGAGACGCACCAGACCGCAAAAGCCGTATTGCCGCCTCCTGCTCGATCGGAATGCCATGCGCCTTGCAGAAATCCGGACTCGTTCCCGTGTAAAGTACGCCGAACTTCAGATTCGCGTCCGCATTCGCAAGCACGCCCGCCGCCACGGCCCGAACGGTTCCATCACCCCCACACGCCACGACCGTCTCGTAGCCCTGGGCCAAACGAGCCCGTTCCTCGGCTTCCTCGATGGAGGTCAACAGCACGAACTCGCCTTCCGGCAGAAGTCCGGCCAACTGCCGCCATCGACGGCCCGAACGCCCACCATGCGAAGAGGGATTGACGAGGATAAGGAACCGTTTCATCGCCTGTAGATTCCCACGGCCTCGTAGACCTTCGTCGGTGTACCCGGCTTCCAGTTGCGGACAAGCCGCTCCGTCTCTTCCCAGGCGAGCGGCAGCCGATCGCCCGCCACGGCGGCGATTTCCGCCGCATGCGTCTGACACGTCCATTCCTCGCACGGAATCGCGAAGACCTTCCGCATACGGGCATAGGCCGTTTCAAAGGGCACCTCGCGCAAGTTGCCGAAGGAGAGGTTCACGAATTCGCAGGGCTGTACTTCGCCGCTCGCCCCCACATAGAAGCGGTCGATACCGCCACAACAGCAACCGAGCATCTCGGGCGATTCCTCGTAGACCTGCGCGGTCAGAACGGGCGCGTGCCGCGAACCGGACGAATTATAGCGGACTTGTGCAGCCTTCGCAATCTCCACCGCTTCGCGATGGAGAGATACGTCGAATGCCTTGCCCATCCAAGCCCCGCAGGCCTTCGGATGAATGAGCTGGATGTAATCGCATCCGCGTTCCGCCGCCAGTTCCATGATGCGGTCGATACCACCGGCCACAACCTGGCGGTCGGAAAGGACCGTGTTGAACCCGACAAGCATGCCCTCCTCCTGACAATCGCGCAGGAAGTCGAGCGCCCGCTGCCACGAGCCGGCAACGCCTGTGAAGGCGTCGTGCTCGGCGGCATTCACGGAATGGATGGACGACATGACGCCCGTCACTTCAAGTTCACGCAGCCGGCGGATCTTCTCCGGCGTCGCCCCATGGCCCGTTGAATTGACCCAGACTTCGAGCCCGCGAATCTCCTTGAGAACCCCCTCCAGCCGCTCGAACCGCAGCATCGGCTCGCCGCCCTCGACCGCCCAGGCGACGATGCCGAAGTCCCGCATCTTGCGGACATTCTCGACCAGCGTCGCGAGCGGCAGTTCGTTCGGATCGTCCTTGCGCTGATAGCAGTGGGGACACTTGTAGGCGCACGCCTTCGAGATCGAAAGAACGACGCTCACCGGACGCGGCGGGCGGCGGACGACCTTGTCCTCCAGCGCGGTGAAGAACGCCTCGCTCGGATAGCGCGGCATATAGAAGTCGAGTTTGTACTCTCCGCTCGCCAGCTTCACGAGCTTGTGCTTGAAGAAGATACTGGTGAAACGCGACGCCTTCAAAAGTACGAACGGCGACTTGTTGCGCCACGGACACGCAAGCGACATGCGCGCGTAGAAGAGGAGCTTTCCAAGGCCCGTGATGTTCCTAGTCTTTTTCATCGCGATACCAGAGGAAGAGGAGGTTGAT
>JAZLJP010000067.1:0-37274 GCA_045617985.1 Kiritimatiellia bacterium | reverse complement strand
TGTTGTCCCTAAGACCGCTTGGCCTCCGACTTCTCAGGAAGAAGCGGTTACAGACGGCCTGCGTCACCTGGAAGCCGCCGCGCACGTTCGTTCCCATGACTTCCAGGATCTTATCCGGATCCATCTCGAGCGGCCCACCGTGGCCGATGCCCTGGTCCGCCGCGTTGTTGACGAGGATGTCAAGCCGCCCCGCCTCGCGGTCGATCAGCTCCATCAGCGCATTGACCTCTTCGCGGCAGCCGATGTCGCACGCCTGCGCAACGACGCCCTTAACGCCCATCTCCTTCAGCTTCTCCACCCCGGCGGCCGTCGAAGCCGCCGACGACCCGCACATGAACACGCGCGCGCCTTCATCGACGAACTTCTTCACCAGCCACAGCCCGGTGTTCCGATTGCCGCCCGTCACCAGGACGACTTTCCCTGCAAACCGCTCCATACTCGTTCTCCTTTTTTCAGGGCCTCAATGACAACAGGGACAAACATAAACGCCGTCCGTACGCTGATAGGCCGTGTCCCCCATAGCCGTGACGACCATCTTAAACGCCACCTCTCGCTGTCGCGACGTATCGATCAATCCAGAAAGTTCGTTGGGCGTTCAGGTTGTCGTTTCCCCGCACCATTTCGGTCCTTCAACCAAAACAGCATCTTCACCTGACAACTTGCGTTGTAAAATCGCATCTAATATGCGTTTTCTATACTGAATACCATCTTTCACGGCGTGTATTCTATCATTTTCCCCATTCCGAAGTCAAGCGCGTTCGGTCTGGAGTTTACCCATTCAACAGGCAGGATACATGCTTGCCATTCTCCAATGGAAATGATAGAATATTTACAATTCATGCGGAAAGGCGCGGAAGTTGTAAAAGATGATTAGACGAGACTGATATCTCAAAGAACTAGTCGACGTGATGTGGAATGGCCAGGTCAAGATCATAACCGGCATTCGACGTTGTGGGAAATCTTATCTTTTGGATAAGATTTTTAGGGTCTATTTGCAGGAAAATGGTGTTTCTGACGATGAAATCATCTCTATAGATTTGGATCAGGCGCGATTTGCAAATGAACGCAACCCTTTAAAATTGGCCGAATATGTGCGCGCACGCAGAGAAGCAGCATCTGGGAAACATTATCTTTTCATTGACGAGATTCAGCGGTGCGAAAGCGTGGACAATCCGGCTTTGCCAAATGGGGCGAAAATCACGTTCTATGATGTTCTTAACGAATTTAGGACTTTTGACGATCTTGACGTCTATGTGACGGGATCCAATTCAAAGATGCTTTCAACGGACATTCTTACGGAGTTTCGTGGTCGGGGGGACGAGATACGCGTACATCCGCTTTCATTTGCCGAATATTTCTCTGCCGTGGGAGGGGACAAGCGAGACGCACTCGAGGATTATCTGGTTTTCGGCGGCATGCCCCATGCGGTTGGACTTAAATCTGAAGTTGCAAAGATGAAATATCTCAAGGGACTTTTTTCGGAAGTCTATCTCAAAGACATCGTCGAGCGAAGACGTGTTGAACGGGTAGAGGTCCTTGACGCGACATTAGACCTTCTTTCGTCGGCGATCGGCTCGCTGACGAACCCCAACAACATCGCGAACGTACTCACGACGAAACTCGGCCTTACGACAAATACGAACACCGTTCGAACATACGTCGAGTACTTGAAGGATGCGTTCCTCTTCAGCGAGGCCAAACGGTATGATGTGCGAGGAAAATCATATTTCGACTATCCGAACAAGTATTATTGTGAAATTTCCGTCTATTGTCACCCAGTCGGCGTTTTGGCGCGTTTCCGTTCGGCGTTTTGGCGAAGTTCTGGGTACAGCCCCACGGGATCTACTGTATCGCAAGAAGGTACCTAAGTTCTGGGGACATAAGTTCTGGGGACAGACCCCACGGAATCTCCTGGGGACAGACCCCACGGAATCTCTACTGTATCGCAAGAAGGTACCTAAGTTCTGGGGACAGACCCCCACGGAATCTTTGGGGACAGACCCCACGGGATCTTTGGGGACAGACCCCACGGGATCTTCCTGGGGACAGATCCCACGGAATCTGGGGACAGACCCCACGGAATCCGTCTATTGTCACCCAGTCGGCGTTTTGGCGCGTTTCCGTTCGGCGTTTTGGCGAAGTTCTGGGTACAGCCCCACGGGATCTACTGTATCGCAAGAAGGTACCTAAGTTCTGGGGACAGACCCCACGGAATCTGGGGACAGACCCCACGGAATCTCCTGGGGACAGACCCCACGGGATCTCCTGGGGACAGACCCCACGGGATCTCCACTGTCCGAATGTTTGAATGTTCGAATGAAACCCGTCACGGCACGCATTTTCCATTCTCCATTTTACATTCGCATGGGGACAGTCCCCATGCGGGATCCGACTGTGCACAAAAAGCGGCCGGAGCGTTGCGCTCCAGCCGCTTTTCGTCAGTTTCCAGAAGGGAATCAGGCCTGTGCCGCCGCGTCGGCCGCCTTCATCGCCTCGCGGCGCGAAAGCTTGATGCGGCCGCGCTGCTCGTCAACGCCGATGCACATCACGCGCATCTTGTCGCCGACCTTGCACACCGCCTCGACGTTCGGCACGCGCTTGTCGCTGAGTTCGGAGATGTGGCAGAGGCCTTCGAGGCCCGGGAGGATTTCGACGAACGCGCCGAATTCCTTGATCCCCGTCACCACGCCGTCGTAGATTTTGCCCGGCTCGGCTTCCGCCGTGAGCGCGTTGATGCGCTTCCGGGCGGCTTCGAGCATTTCGGGGCTCGTCGCGTAGATCGTGACGATGCCGACGTTCTTCTCCTTATCCTCTTCGATGTCGATCTGGGCACCGGTCTTGGCCGTGATGTCCTTGATCGTCTCGCCGCCCTTGCCGATCACCGCGCCGATCTTATCGGCCTTGATCTCGAACGTTTCCATGCGCGGCACGTAGCGGCTGAGTTCCGCACGCGGCGCCGGGATGACGCTCTCCATGAAGTCGATGATCTTGAGGCGCGCGTCGTGGGCCGCCTTGACGGCGCCTTCGACGAGATCCCACGTGAGGCCGCGGAGCTTGAGGTCCACCTGGAAGCCCGTGATGCCCTTCTTCGTACCGCCGACCTTGAAGTCCATGTCGCCGCAATGGTCTTCGGCGCCGAGGATGTCGGTGACGAGCACCTTCTGGCTCTGGTCGGCATTCGTGAAGAGGCCGATCGAAATGCCCGCAACCGTGCGCTTGAGCGGCACGCCGGCGTCCATCAGGGCGAGGCAGCCGTTGCAGATCGAGGCCATCGACGAGGAACCGTTCGAGCCCATGATCTCGCTCACGACGCGGATCGAATACGGGAATTCATCCGGCAGCACTTCGGCAATGGAACGCTCGGCGAGCGCGCCGTGGCCGATTTCGCGACGGCCGGTGGAGCCGAGGCGGCCCACTTCGCCCGTGCAGTAAGGCGGGAAGTTGTAGTGCAGCATGAAGCTCTTCGAGAGCGGGCCGCCCGTCACGGAATCGAGTTCCTGAACGTCCTTCTTCGTGCCGAGCGTGACCGTGGCGAACGACTGCGTCTCGCCGCGCGAGAAGATCGCCGAACCGTGGAGGCGCGGCAACACGCCGACCTGAGCCGCGAGCGGACGAATCTCGTGCTGGGCGCGGCCGTCGATGCGGAGGCCCTTCTCGAGCACGTTCTTGCGCACGGTCTCGATCTCGAGGGCGTCGAAGAGGTGCACGAAACCGACGGCGTCGATTTCCGGCCACTTCTCGCTCACCTTCGCGAGCAGGTCTTCCTTGATGGCGCTCACCTTGCCCTGACGCTCGAGCTTGCCCTTGATGAGGAGCGCGGCCGCGAGGGCCTCGCCGCCTTCCTTGCGCATGAAGTCCATCTTGTCGGCCGGCTGCGGCACGTCTTCGATGACCTTGTCGGGCTTGCCGAGCGCACGGCGCATCTCGATCTGGAGGTCGATGATCTTCTCCACTTCCTCATGCGCGCGCTTGAGCGCGGCCACGAAGTCTTCGTCGGTGATTTCCGAAGCGGAGCCTTCCATCATGAGGAACTTGCCGCGGATGCCGGCGTAGAGGAGGTCGATATCGCTCTTGGCCTTCTGCTCGTGCGTGGGGTTGATCACCCACTGGCCGTCGATGCGGCCGATGCGCACGCACCCGATCGGGCCCATGAACGGAATGTCGCTGATGTGGAGCGCCGCCGAGGACGCGTTCACCGCGAGGAAATCCGCCTCACGCGTGCCATCGCTCTGAATGAGCGTGGAATTCACCTGCACGTCGTTGTAATAGCCATCGGGGAAAAGCGGGCGAATCGGCCGGTCGCACATGCGGGCCGTGAGGATTTCCTTCGACGTCGGCCGCGCCTCGCGCTTGAAGAAGCCGCCCGGGAACTTGCCCGCCGCGTAGAACTTCTCACGATATTCGCACTGCAGCGGGAAGAAGTCGATGCCTTCACGCGGCGTATCCGTGTTCGTCACGGCGGTAAACACCGTCGTGTCGCCGTAGGAGCAGGTCACCGCCCCCGCGGCCTGCAGAGCGAGGAGACCCGTCTCGAAGACGAGATCCTGCCCGGCAATGCTGACTTTAAACTGTTGAGCACCCTGCATGGTCTACCTCTTATCGGCGCAGGCCGAGCTTGGCGATGATTTCCTTGTACTTCGGCTCATCTTCGCGCTTGAGGTAGTCAAGGAGTTTACGACGGTTGTTGACCATGCGGAGAAGGCCGTAGCGCGAGCTGTGATCCTTCTTGTTGGCCTTGAGGTGCTGCGTGAGCAACTGGATCTTCTTCGTCAGCGTAGCGATCTGGACCTCGGACGACCCGGTGTCGCGATCATGGCGCTGGAACTCGGAACGGACGGCTGCTTTATCAATCTGGCTCATTTTTGTTCGAACTTTTCTAGGTTTATAGGTCTTGCCACCATCCGACACCTACCCGATGCGCGCGTGCGCAAGCTCGAACATCCGCAAGAACCGGCGGACGCCCGCAACGGGGAGAAATCTCCTAAGACGGTCGCAGGAATGGAGGAGATTGTACTAAATCAGACGGGCAAAGTCAATGGGAAACGGGAAAAATCGTTTATTTCGCGACAACAACCCGTTCTGGCGCCATGGTCGCACGGATTTCGGGCGCATACATCGCCTCGACCGTGGGGCCGGGCAGGATGAAGTCACCGCCCGTCACGACACGGACGGGGTAGTAGAAATGGACCGTCTTCTCGGATTTCAGATCGAATTTCTTCGAGAAGACGAGCATCCGGTCGTCACGGGCGTCGGAGCGCATCACCCACGCGGCCATCCCCTCCTGGTCGATCCAGTCGTACAGATTTCCAAGGCCGCCGTGAACCGGCTCAAACGCCGCCGGGAAGAGATCCTGAATCACGAGGTCGTTGAACGAACGCGATTCGCGTGCCGTGAGCGCGAGATCGACGATGAGCAGGTCGCCGCGTTCGATCGTCTTCAAGTCGGCCACCTTTCCCTCGGGCGTGTAGAACGTACGCGAAATCGCGATCTGATGCGCCTCGTTCGTGACCGTATTCGCCTGCGGCAATTCGACACTGCGCCAAGTGAGCCACGCCGTGCCTGCGCCCCGGTTCACCACGTTCACTTCGTCCGCCCCGCGCACCGTGGCGTGCCGCTTCTCGGCGAGCGGCATTTCCCCGCTTTTCTCCACGAGAACGAGTGCGGGCTTCCCCGCGACCGCAGGATGATGGCGGTAGTAGGCCCCAAGCGCCAGAAGCGCGTGGGCGTTCTCCTCGGTCGTTCCCCAGGAGAAACGCTCCGGGCACCGCATCGATTCAAGATTCTTGACGAGCGGGGCGATTCGCGCATCGGCGGGATCGAGCTCAAGGAGCGCAAGAAGCGCGAAGGCCGCTTCTTTCATCGTTTCCGGCCGGGTGGCGCACGTCGTAAGGAGCTCCCGCGCCCGCTCACGGTCGCCCGTGAAGGCAAACGCCCGTGCAAGCCGCGCCCGAGAAAGGGCGTTCAATGTCGCACGGCCATCGTACAAAACGAGCATGCGGTCGAGTGCGGGCGTTCCGGCGAGCGCAAGCGTGTGGCACGCATACGCGCCCACGACGGTGTTCGCCTCCCTGCTCCAGCGCTCCAGAAACTTCATCACCCGCTCCTTCGCCGTCGGCACAAGCGCCGTACCCGCCTTTTCGGCTTCGACGAGGAAATGGGCCGCGTAGAGCGAGACGTCGCGATCCCATGGCGGATAATTGCAATCCGGCCACATCACGAAGTCGGTCGCACGCACCATCGATTCCACCCGCCTGACGCCGGCTTCCACATAGGCCATGCGGTTCGAGGCCGCACGATTCACGCCGCCTGTCGCCGCGAGGGTGTTGAGGATGCCGCCGGCCGTAATGAGCGGGAAGATGCGCGAGGCGGTCTGTTCAAGGCACCCATGCGGGTAGTCCGCAAGGAACTCAAGCGCCCCCGCAAGTTTTACGAGATCCGATCCGCCCGCCGCAAAGCGACGCACGGCGGCGGCAGGAACGCTCCCCCGGGCCTCGACCTTGAAGGTGCGCGTCTCACCGGGAGCGAGGGCGATCGTGCCGCTTGTTTCGCGGCTCGCCACGGCCGGGCGAATCGGCAGATCGATCGTTTGGACATGCCTCTCGCCGAACCCGACCGCCTCGAACGCGATTTTCGCCTCGCCCGGCACCGCGCCCGCCTTCAGGCGAAGCGTACGCGTGACCGAGGCGTCTTTCGCAAGCTTCTCCTCGCCGATGGCGCAAGCCTCGCCGCTTGCCGGCCACGCGGGCCCCTGCGGCGTCACCTTCCACGTGCACGCCCCGGCCGCGCCGCTTCGATTCGCGAGCGTGAAGGTGACGTCGAACACATCCTCCGGCGCGGCGAAGCGCGGGCCATCCGGCTGCATCACGAGTTTCGGCGTGACCTTCTGCCGCCTGTCGCCCGCACCCACCGCCTTGGCCGAGTAGGCAAGCGCCGTCACGCGCACTTCGCCCACGAACTCGGGGAGATCGAAAACCGCACGCCCCAGGCCGTTCGTGAGCAGCACGGCCACCTGCCATTGCGCGAGCGGCTTGAAGCGCCGCGTTGGTACGGGGCTCACCCGCCCGAGCATTTCCGCGCCCATGTCGCCGCCCGTCTTCACGCCCCGCACCTTCGCGGGATCGCCGTCCCATACGGGGAGCAGGTTGTCGAAGAGGTCGAAGAGCGGAAGATCGCCCGCCCGCGGCGCCGCCAAATCCACAACGGGATTGGGCGTACGCCAGCCCGTGAGGAGGTGGATGCCTTCATCCACCACCGTCACCACGGCCACCGTGCCCGTGGCGGCCAAGCCCCGCGCGTCGATTTCGGCCGTGAGCGTGCCGCCCTCGCCTGCGCGGACCGCATACGCCGTCGTCACATTCACCGGGAACTCGTTTTCCCAACGCCGCACCCGCAGGGTCGCCCGTCCATGCGCCCGCGCCGCCTGGTGGCGGCCGCCGTTCTCGGCGCTTTGCACCACGCACAAGGCCACGTCCACGTTCGGTGCCCAGAATCCTTCCACGGGTTCGAGCGTCAGCTCCTGCGTGGCGCCCGCGAGTTTCAAAACGCGCGTCGAGACCACCTTGTCGCGCATCACCGAAAGAAGCGCCCATCCCGCGAACGGCGCCTTCACGAGCAGACGCGGCACATCGCCGGGACGATAGAGCTTTCGATCCGGCGTAATCGTGATTTCGCTCGGATTCGCGAGCGGCGATCGCACCTCGTCGTCACCGCGGCTCCCGAGCCAGAACGCCGCCCCGAAACTCGCCCCGCTCGCCTCGTCCGTGAGCGTGAGCGCGTAGTCGCCATCCGTGCGAAACGGGATTTCAATCTCCACATCGCCATCCGCTTTCGTGACAAGTTCGGCGACCGGGGTCGTTTGCGCCACGCGCACGCGTTCGCAGTTCCACGTCGTCCAGCCACGATCGTCTTCCTTGCAACCATAGACGCTTTCCACGCGTTCGAAGGCCACTTTCAGCTTCCGCGCTTCGGCAAGGCGCGTTCCATCCGGCTTGACGCAGGCCACCTTCACACGCGCAAAACCGACATCCGGAATCCGCACGTTTCCGCCAAGCGTCGTACCCACGTAGAACGGATAATAGTGGAGCAGCCGGCTGCCGCGTGCACGGGCGGGCCGCCCGCCCTCTTCGAAGACGGTCCCCTCGCCAATCGCCCGCACCGCCGCCTTCGGCTGCCCGCTCTCGGCCAGAAGCGGTGCCGCGTAGGCGGCCACCCCCTCCTCGTTCAGATTGAATTTCCACAAACGCCGATAGCTCGGCTTCAATCCAAGGTTCTCGTTCCCGAAGTGCCAGCCCGGCCAGTTCGTGGGCGCGAACGGGGCGTCTTGGAACACGACCGCGCCCGCGCTCTTGAGCCCGCGTGCGGGGCCTCCGTAAAGATGCTCGGCCTTCACCTTGAAGGCGAAATTCGTCGCGCAGGTCCCTTCCGTCACCACGCTCACGCGGATTTGCGGCGGAGCGAATTCCTCCACGCTCACCATGCCATCGGCAAGGACGCATCCCTTTTGGCCAGGGGTTGCCACCTCAACGCACCAGTTGCCGCTCGGGCGCTCCGCCGGCACGCGGAAGCCGTCGTACCACGCCGCACCGAAACCGTCCGTCATCACCGTCTTGCGGGCAATCACATGTTCATCGGGGTCCACAAGCCGGAACTCGAGCGGAAACGGCTTCGGCGCCTCGTTTTGCCCGTTCCGCACGAGGGCATGGAGGAATATCGGCTCGTCATGGCGGTAGATGTCGCGTTCCGACCACAGATAGGCCGTCACGTCATGCGGAGCAAGGTAATGGGCCCGCATCCCATTCGGGCACGTGCGATCCTCGATCGACTGGCGCTCGTTCAGGCAGATAAACGACGTATCCTTCCCGTCGGCCGCCTGCGCCACCACGGCAAACGGTTCGGCACGATCCGTGCACACGATATCGCAGAGGCCTTTCGCATCCGTGCGCCCCACCCCGAGGCGGCGGTTGTTCGCGCCGAAGACCTCGACCGTACAATCGACGACCGGGCACCCTTTCATCAGCGAAGTCGCCCACACGATCAAATGGCGCCCCTCGCGCCGCACGGTGAGGCCGATATCGGTGAGGCACACGAGCCGGTAGCGGTTCGGGTTCCACTTCTCGCCGCGTCGATCTTCCCAGTACCAATGACCCTCCTCCCGCTGACGATCGGCCGAACGAATCGCCACGAGGAAAACCCCGTTCGATCCGGCATCCGGCAGCGTACGCAGCTTGAACGGGGAAACGACATGTTCGTTGAGCCGTTCTTTCGTTTCAACCTTCCATTCAACGAGTCGATCGGCGATCTCTTCCGTCGAGCGCGAATCGGCTTCGTATGTTCCGATTCGATAGCGGCCGTTCTCCCGCGCAAGCAGCTGAACGATGTTCGCGGGCGGAATGGCGGCCGCCGCACAGTATACGCTCGAAACGTTCACGCTATCGATGGCGAGAAGCCGCGCGCCGCCGGGCGGCAGATAGCGCCCGGGATCGACAAACTTCACCCGCGGCGGTGCATCCTTGCGCTGGAACGTACGAGCGAAGTCGGAAGCGAGCGGCAGGGCCTTGAGCTCCTTGAGCGCCGGGCACCCCGCCCGCACCTTGACCGTCACATTCGTGCGATAGGCGAAATCGCCTTCAATGAAGACGCGCGGCACCCCCCAGTCTCCATTGCAGGTCACCGAAAGGTTTTTCGGCTGGGGCACGACTGTCACATAGTCGCGGAAAACGGACATGTCCGGCCGTTCGGAGAGCGTCAGCACCGCCCGTTCGTGATCGGGATCGCCGTCTTTGAATTCAAAGCCCACGATCTTCAGCTGTTTCGGCTCCGGCGGTACGGCGGGCTTTTTCGGCGGCCGGAGCCGGGCCAGTTCGCGCTGGATCTGCTGCTCCACGCTTTCAATCGGCTTCTCCTTCGGCTTCCCCTTTTCCGCGGCGGCCTTCTGGCGCGCCGCCTCCGCCTTTTGCATCGTCGCCTCGTACGCGCGCAGTTTTCCATGCATCCACACGGCGCTCCCCACGCCGCAGGCCGCCACGACGCTCAAAAGGCCCATGAAGCCTCCTACGCCGATTTTCATCCATTTTCCGCTCATTTCAACTCCAACTTGTTCACCTCTTTTCAGGCGAACCACCGCCTGAATCATCTGTTACTCCAACGAGACAGCCGTTTCTTATATCGCATGCGAAAAAACTTTTTTCATTTTCCTTATATAGATGTAACCTACAGCACGGGGGAATATGGTAAAATATACCTTGTGCCATCTTCTGCCAACATCTACCTGATCGTGGGCGAGGACGATTACCTCGCCGAAGCGGCCGCCCGAAAGATTCTCGAGGCGGCCGTAGAGCCGTCGTTGCGCGCAACGGCCGTAGAGACGATCAACGGCAACGCCGGCAACATGGAAGAGCAGCTCGCCTCCCTCAAGGCCTGCATCGCTTCAGTCCAAACGCCCCCCTTCCTCGACCCCGTGAAGCTCACCTGGTGGCGCGGCGTCACGTTCCTCCCGGGCGCCGGCCGCGGCGGCACGATTTCGGCGGACGTGAAAGCGGCGCTCGAAAAATTCGCCGCCGATCTCGCCGCCCATCCGCTCCCCTCCAATCAGGTGCTGATCATTTCCGCAACGAAGCTTCTCAAAACGAGCATCTTCGCAAAGACCTTCGCCAAGATCGCCCAGGTCGTCGAGTTCGCGAGTTCCGAGAAGTCGCGCGACCGCCTCGCCTCCGCCCAAATGCGCCTCCCCGATCTCGCCGCAGCGGAAAAGCTCAAATTCGCCCCCGGCGCCGCCGAGGCCTTCCTTGCGAAGGTAGGCACCAACACGCGCATCATCGTTTCCGAGCTCGCAAAACTCCGCACCTACCTCGGGCCGGATCGCGACACCGCAACGGCAGAAGACATCGCCGTCATTTCCTCGATGGGGGATGAAGAGGGCGAAATCTGGGACTTGACCGACGCCCTCGCCCAGCGCAACCCCACGAAGCTCATCTCCGTTCTCGCCCGCTTCACCGGCGAGAACGGCGCCGGCATCCCGCTCGCCAACATGGCCGAAAAATTCTTCCGCGAGCTCTACCTCTACCGCGACGCCCTCGACCACGGCTGGCTCACGCCCTACGGCGGCTGGGCGAAGGACCTGCCGGCCGACGTGGCGGCGGATCTCGACGCGGCGCAGGTGGGCCCGAACGCGCAGCGCAGCCCCTGGGCCGTCAAGAACGGCGCGAAGAGGGCCAAGAACTTCACCCTTGCGGAACTGCGCGCCGCCCGCTACCGCATCCTCCTCGCCCGCGAGAAGCTCGTTTCGTCAAACGCAAGCGACGATCTCATCGGCCAGGAACTTCTCCGCATCATCGCCCGGCGGCGGCGGTAGCATCCATTTCAACCTTTTATTTTCAACCGTTTAACCAACAAGAAGAGAATCCACATGTTCAGCAGACTATTCAGTACAGAAACGAAACCCGGCGCGTTCTTCCGGCGCATCGACTGGACCGCCTTCTGGGGCGCGACCCTCATCGCGTTCCTCGTCTACTTCTTCACGCTCGGCCCGAGCGTGGGATTGGAAGACTCGGGCGAACTCGCGACGGCCGCCGACCATCTCGGCGTGCCGCATCCTCCGGGGTACCCCTTCTGGTCGCTCTGCTCGTGGTTCTTCTGCCGGCTCTTCTCGTGGGTCACCTACATGGGCCAGCCCACCCCGGCCTGGGCCGTCTCGCTCTTCTCCGCCGTGGCGGGCGCATTCGCCGCCGGCTGTACGGCGATGCTCATCTGCCGTTCGGGCTCGGACATGCTCGACTCGCTGCCGCAGGATGAAGGCACCGCCCCCGACGCCGAACGCACGAAGAAGAACGCGCTCATGTCGCTCGCCGGCGGCCTCGGCGGTTCGCTCGTCTTCGCGTTCTCGCCGGTCGAGTGGTCGCTGTCGACGATCGTCGAAATCTATTCGCCCAACGCGCTCTTCCTGATGGCGGTGTTCCTCCTCTCCTACCGCTGGATGCGCAAGCCCTCCGACAAGATCCTCTGGCTCACCGCGTTCGTGTTCGGCCTCGGGCTCACGAACTACCAGGTGCTGCTCCTGGCGGCGGTGCCGCTGGCGATCATCATCGCGCTGCGCAACATCCGCCTCTTCCGCGACATTCTCCTGCTCCTCATTCCAATCGGCCTCACGGCGAAGGTCCTCCAGATCGGCAGCATGCTCCGCGCCTCGTCGCAGATGTCGGCGGATGTCATCAACAAGTTCGAACCCATCGTGAAGGGCCAGTTCTTCCCCGAGGGCGTTTCCTGCCCGAACGAAGTGCTGCTCATCCTCGGCCTCGTCCTTGTCATCCTCGCCCCGCTTGTCGGCGCCTTCCTCCGCCGCCGCGCCGATCTCGAGCAAACGCGCAATGTCGTGCTCGCGACCGGCGGCGCGGGCGTCGTGATCATCTTCTTCGCGGCAACGATCTTCGCCGGAAAGGCGACCTGGAGCGGGCCGATCGAAAGCGTCGTCGCCCCGCTGCTCATCCCCACCAAGTACGCCGTGCTCGGTGCGCTCCTCGCCGCCTCGTTCACTGCGGCAATCGCCACCTGTTTCGTGGCCGACGACGAAGACGGCCGCGCCAAGGGGAAGCTCTTCCTCATCGCCGCCGGCGCGATTGCGCTCGTCGCGCTCCTCTACGCCGCGTCCGTGACGGGCTTTGAATACAGCCACGAAGCGCGCAAGCTCGTTTCGGTCTCCTCCGCCGGCGACCAAGGCTACGGCGCGAACCCCCAGCATCTGCCCTTCGGCTGGGCCAAACCCACGCTCGTGCTCCTCGCGGGTCCCATCGCCCTCTTCGCGCTCGCGCTCGGCACGCCCCACGGCCTTGCCTACGCGATCCCCGTCGCGGCCGTGCAGATCGCCGCGTTCGTCCTCCTGCGCAAGGGCGCGATGAACGGCCTCACGAATCCCCACAGCTGGTGGTTCCTCTGGCCGATTGCGTGGAACTTCGCCGTTCTCGCGCTCGCCTCGATCACGCTCCCGAACGGACGCGCCGCGGCGGTCTCGGCCTTCCTCGCCGAGCTCGGCGTCTCCTTCTACGCCTACATGCCGATCGTCTCCGACCTCCGCATCCCGCCGGTGAACTGGGGCTATCCCCGCACGTGGGAAGGCTTCAAGCACGCGATCATGCGCGGCCAGTACGAGCAGATCAAGATGCCGAACCTCTTCTCCATCAGCGGCTTCGATCTCTTCCTCAAGCAGATGGGCTTCTACTTCCAGGACCTCCGCATGCAGTTCACGATCGTCGCGGCGGCCCTCGCGCTCATTCCCTTCGCGCTCTGGTCGTTCACGCTCAAGCTCAAGGACC
The DNA here is from genome assembly GCA_045617985.1 of Kiritimatiellia bacterium. Lineage (GTDB taxonomy): Bacteria > Verrucomicrobiota > Kiritimatiellia > RFP12 > UBA1067 > RUG572. Next base: position 23,970 of record JAZLJP010000067.1, on the reverse strand, counting down.
GCGCCAAACCCTTCGTCGTCAAGGGCGTGTGGGGCGCGGCCGTCCTCTACGTGGTCGTGGCCGGGCTCGTGACCCTCTTCTCCGAGATCTTCGACGGCGAAGTGCCCTTCCGCCTCGACAAGTACCTCCTCGTGCTCCTCGCGCTCATCGCCGCCACCGGCATCTACCTCGCCGTGCGCCGCCAGATCGCGCTCATCATCGGAACGTTCGTGGGCGATTCGCCCTACCGCACCTACGCGGGGCTCGCTCTCTTCGGCGTGGCCGCCGTCGCGGCGTTCACCCTCCTCGCCCTCGCCGTCTGCGGCAGGGGCTACACGGGGGGCGTGGGGATCTTCTCCCTCTCCGCGGCCACGCCCGAACTCGTCAAGCGCGGCCTCGCGTGCATCCCCTCGCACGAAAGCATCGCCGTCTTCAAGGCCGTGTGCTTCGCCGCGTTCGCGCTCTTCTCGCTCGAGTTCGCCCTCCACTTCTGCGCGTTCAAAAAGCAGACCATTCCCGCACGCGCCGATTCGCGCATCGACGACGTGTCGCAACAGTGGCTCATCGCCGTGGGAGCCTGCTTCGCGCTCATGTCCCTCTTCCTCGTCGCCCTCGCGGGCGTGAAGGGCGACATTCAGGACGGCTTCATCCAGAAGGTGAAGTTCATCTCCTCCCACGGCATGTTCTCGCTCTGGATCGGCTACGGCCTCGCCGTGGGCCTCGCCTTCGCCGATACGCTCCTCAAGCGTTTCATCGCCGCCGAGGGTACGCGCCGCCTCGTCTTCCGCCTTCTCTGCCTCGCGGCCGCCAGCGTCGCGCTCATCCCGATCTACGAAAACTACACGAACGGGAAACTCGTCTTCGCAATGGGCTCGGCCGAACAGAACGGCCACACCTTCGGTTGGCAGTTCGGCAACTACCAGCTGCGCGGCGCGAACGCGATCCGCGAAGAGCTCTCGCCCGACGAAGAGCCGCTTCCGAACCCGCAGTGGCCGGCCGAGATGGAACCGCACGCGATCTTCTTCGGCGGCACCGATCCGGGGCGTTTCGTGCCCACGTACATGATCTACTCCGCGAACGTGCGGCCAGACGTGTACCTCATCACCCAGAATGCCCTTGCGGACGACACCTACATGTCCGTCGAGCGCGACCTCTACGGCGATGAAATCTGGATTCCCTCGAAGGAGGATTCCGCCGAATCGTTCAACATCTACATCACCGAAGTCCAGAGCGGCAAGCGCTCCGCAAACGCCGACCTCAAGATCGAAAACGGCCGCGTGCAGGTGACGGGCGCCCTCGGCGTGATGGAGATCAACGGCATCCTCACGAAGATGATGTTCGACCATGAACGCCTGCGCCACGCCTTCTACGTGGAGGAGTCGTATGTCATTCCATGGATGTACCCCTACCTCACGCCGCACGGGCTCATCATGAAGATCAACAAGGACCGCAACGCCCTCAATGCCGAGATCGTGAAGAACGACATGGACTTCTGGGACTGGTACCACCGCCGCCTTCTGCGCGACCCGGCCTTCCGCCGCGACTTCCCCGCGCAGAAGAGCTTCTCGAAGCTGCGCGCCGCCCTCGCCGGCCTCTACTCGCATAGCGGCGTCTACTCGATGGCCGATCAGGCCTACCGCGAGGCCGTGCTCCTCTATCCCGCCTCGCCCGAAGCGACCTTCCGCTACATTCAGGAAGTGCTCATGCCGCTCGGCCGCTGGGACGCGATCACCGACCTGCTCGACTACACGGACCGCGTAGACCCCAACAACACGCGCACCACGCAGCTCCGCAATTACGTGAAGCGCCTCCAGGACGTCTCCGCCCAGGTCGCCATGTTCAAGGCGAAGGAGGCGAAGGCCCCCCTCAATGCCCACGACAGCATCTCGCTCGCGCAGTGCTATCATTCGCTCGGGCAGGATACGCAGGCCGCGAACACCGTGCGCAAGACGCTCGCCCTGCCCGACGCCAACGACTTCGACATCCTCTATCTCGCCGGCCACCTCCTCTCGGCCTGCAGCCAACGTGGAGACGCCGCGAACGCCATGAAACGCGCCCTCGAAAAGATGCCGTCGAACCTCGACCCGCGCTACCGCCTCAACATGGTGGACATCTTCATGGAAGGCGGGCTCATGAGCGAAGCGGAAACCGCCCTCAACGAATACCTGCGCGGGCAACCCGGCGATACCGCCGCCTGGTTGAAGATGGCGCTCGTGAAGGATGCGACCGGCCAGACGCAAGCCGCCCAGAGCGCCATCTACCAGGCCTTCCAGTGCGACCAACGCGCTGCCGCCGAGCAGGTGGGCGCGAACAAGGACCTCCAGCGTATCGCCGCCCCGCTCTTCAATCGCGCCAAGCGCCAGTAGCCCGTCATGCTTTTCGACCGTACATTCCATCCCGATGAAGCCAACCAGGCCTTCACGGTCGGCAAGCTGCTGGAAACGGGCGTCTACACGTACAAGCCGACGGACCACCATGGCCCCACGCTCTACTACGCGGCCGCCCCGCTCCAGCAGGCCTTCGGCCACCACACGACCGCCGATCTCGACGGCACCCTTCTTCGGTGCACGCCGCTCGTGTTCGCCGTCGCGGGCCTCGTCTTCCTCTACTTCGCCCTCCTGCGCCTCGTGCGCCGGGCGACCGAGCTGACGGGCTGGAAGAGCTTTGCCGTGCCGCTCATCCCGGTCGTTCTTCTCGGCACGGCCCCTCTGTACGTCTTCTACGCGACGGATTTCATCCAGGAGATGCTGCTCGCCGCGTTCACGTTGATGATGTTCTGGGCGGGCACGGGCTACTTCCTGCCCGGCACGAAGTTCAAACGCGGCACCTGGGCGCTCCTCTTCGGTATCGCCGCCGGACTCGCCTTCGCCACGAAGGAAACGTGCGTATTGACGTTCGCCGCCTTCTTCGGCGCGGCGCTGCCCTTCCTCGTCAGCCATTTCCGCCGCACGCGCACCCTCCCGTTCCGTACGAACGACATCGTACTTGGCCTCGTGGGCGGGCTTCTGACAGCCGTCGTCCTCTTCTCGTCTTTTGCGAAGGATTGGAACGGCGTCTACAACGCCTTTGTCGCGGCCCCGCTCTCCTATGTGCACCGCGCCGCCGGCGACGCCGCGTCGGAAGGCGCCGCCTGGCACGTCCATCCGTGGTGGCAGTATCTGCAATGGCTCATCCTCGGCAACGCCTCAAAGCCGGATCAATATGGCGGCGTCTGGGATCAGTTCAATAACCTCAAGCCGCTCTTTGCCCTCGTTCTACTGCTGCCGTTCGGCATCGTGGCCCTGCGGCACAGACCTTTTGGTCCGCTCCCGGAGGACGTGCAGGATCATCGCCCCTTGGCACGTGCCTTCCTCGGCGCCACGTTGTACACGGCGGTGCTTCTCTTCCTCTATTCGGCCATCCCCTACAAGACGCCCTGGTGCACGCTGCAGATTCTCGTGCCGTTCCTCGTTGCCGTCGGTCTTGGCCTGCTCGTCTACTACGACCTTCTCCGATACCGTATTCCACGTATCCGCCCGATGCCGCGTCTCACGAGCGGCGTGGTGGCGGCCATTCTGTTTGTCGCCTTCCCGTTTTGGATTGTCGCCAAGGAACACGCACGAGGTCTGCGGTTGATGTTCCGCGATCCCGATTCGACCCACATCCCCTACAACTACGCGCATGCCCATCCCGAAGTGAAGCAGCTCGCCGCCTGCGTTGCGGAAGCCCTCACCGAGGCGAACCGCCCCGCGGTCGGGCCGGTCGCCCAAGAGAAAACGAACCGCCAGCCGTTCGCCGCCGTTGCCTTGCCGTCAACGGACACCTGGCCCTTCCCGTTCTACAACCGCAAGTTCGAGTCGCAGACCGGCTACTGGGTCAAGTTCGAGAATCTTGTCGAGCTTGAGAAGTCCGGCGCGAAGCCGAACGTCGTCGTCGTCCCCATGGAAGAAGGACACCTTGCGCAGGCGCTCTTCCCGCAGTTGAAGCAGACCAAACGCTTCTACATCCGCCCCGGCGTGCGTGTGCGCGTGTTCTGGTAAACACTACTACTTCAAGTCCTCCGCCGCGACGCCAAGGCAAGCACAACAAATGCCCAGCGCGACCACAAGAGCATGTTCCGGCTTCATCAGCGAATCCTTTCATCCCCTCACTGCGGGCTCACGGTCTGCACGGTCACGGGGCCGAGGAGCCCCGAGGGCACATCCTTGATCGGCTTCTTGTAGCGCGAAGGAATCGTTTGGAAATGATTGTTGAGGGTATTGTACACCGTCACTTCCACCTGATTTTCGCCGACGCGAAGATCTTCCGTAACATCCACTTCCCACGGCGGGCACATGACGGCGTGTGCACGCTTGCCATTCACCGCCACCGAGGCGGCGCAGCCCACGCGGCCGAGAGCGAGGAACGCGCGCCCTCCCTTCGCCGGCAACGCGGGAAGCGTGACGAACGAACGATAGACCGCCGCGCCGGAATAGCAGGCAAGGCCATCCGTCGCCGCCCAGTCGCCGAGTTTCATCTTCGCCGGGCGCATCTTGAGCTTGATCGGGCCCTTGAAGGCGTTCCCGCCCACGAAGCCGGGCTGATAGGCCACTTCAACCGTCAACACGCCGTTCTTGATTTCCTTCCGCAGGAGCTGCCCGTGCACCTCGACTTCGGCATCATACGCGCCCGGCGGCACCGTGGCCGTGAAGGTACCGCGCGTCATCTTGCCGCCGAACGGATCGTAAGGCAGCATGGTCGGATCGCCATACCACCGCATCGCGAGCGGCATCTCCGCCCTCGGTTCCGCACATAGATCGCACCGCCGGAAGATGAGCGAGGCGCGTCCGTAACCCGCATACACGGCCTTCACGGGCGTGTAGCCCGGCTTGAGAGAAAGGCGCTCGCCCGGCTTCACGCGCTTGCCATCGACCTCGAGTGACGTCAAGCTCGGCGGCGTTGCCCGATGATGCGGATCGGCCGTACCATGCACCGCCTCGAAGCTCACCACCGCTTCGGCGCTCACCGCGCACGGCGCGTAGACGAACGTCTCGAAGGTGTTTTCCTGCGGCTTGTTCCCCGCCTTCCGGGGACTCACGTCATAGAGCGCATCCCAGCCCTGCGAGTAGGGGCCCAGAACCAGGAACTCGTCGCCCACGCGCTTGTTGAGCCCGTGATGCTTGTTCTGATAGGCGGGCATGTTCCATGGCCCATACCGCCAGCTGAACGAATAGACCTTCTTCCCTCCTTTTACAAATTGCGGGCCGTACTCGAGAAGCGTGCGCTCGTGACGCTCGAGCCAGGTCATTTCACGCACTTCCGGGCCGATCATTTCCTTCGTGGCGGGCATTCGGAAGTCCCCCCACTGGTTGTCCATCGTGGGTTTGAATTCGACCTCCCATTCCTCGGGCAGCGTCGCCACCGTCGTGTGCGGCAACGCGCCGCCCTTCAGCACCACCTCGCCTTCGCCCCGCGTGATCACGGCAAACACGGGCTGACCCGGAATCGGGAGCGCCGTCTTCTCGCCCGTCCACAGATTGTAGAGCGCAAGCGTGCCCTTCGCCTGGAAGCGAATATCCGTTTCGCCGTCCCAATCGACGAGGTAGTAGATGTCTTCCGTCGCCGTACGGCGATGATTCACCTTGAGGCCGGGATTGCCCGCCACGTCGGGATCCGCAAAGAGCGGCAATTTCACATCGTCAAGCTTCTTCGCGTGAATGACCCTGCCGCCCGCCTGTGCGAACGCCTTGAGCTTCGCCTCGCTCGTCGCGCGCAGCTTGCGCATACGCGGCACGATCACGGCGCGGTAGCGCTCGCCCGCCACCGCGAGAACGGTGCCGAGCGCGGTCCGTTCGATCGTCGCGGCGGCGATCGAATCGGAATCGAGGAAGTCGCAGTCCGTCGAACCCTTCACCGCGAGCTTGTCGACGAGCTGGTGCGAAAGCGCCGTTGCCGCGTAGCCCATCGAGCGATCGAGCACCATTTCCTCCTGCGGCATCACGATCGCGACGTCGCACACATGCACGCCCCGCGTGAGCGCCCACGAGAGGCGTTCGAAGTATTTGAACGTGTGCGGCAAGAGCGCCCAGTAGGGCTGGCGGAAGTGGTAGCACGGCGAGGCCCATTCCCACCAGCCGCCATAGGTCGTGTAGTAGAGGCCGTGCAGGTTGAGCAGGTTCGCGCCGTACACGTAGTTGCGCGCCGTCGCCGCGAAGATCGTTTCGGTGGAAGCCTGCCACCCGAGCGAATGGTAGCCTTCAAGCCACACGCGCGGCCGCTTGTAGAGGTGCGCGATCGAGCTGCCGACCTTGCACTTCACCGGATCGGGATTTCCGCCGGGCGTATCGAACCCGGGCGCCGTATACCAGCGGATGCTCCGCATGTAGTCGCCGAATTCCATCGGGTTCTTGCCGCGCGAGGCGGGGTCGCAGCCATAGATCATGCCGCGCGAGGCGTGCCAGTTGTAGATCGGCTTGAAGAAGCGCTCTTCCGTGAGCGCCACCTGCACGTCATTGAAGTCGAGGCGCACCTGATGCGTGTCAGGGCCGATGTCGCCGAAGAGCCCGCGCAGTTTGGGCACGATGTCGTAGCCCTTGCGCTTCTTGAACTCGTCGGCGAAATCATCCGACCACACGCGCAGATCGGCGAGCAAGCGCAGCTCGTCCTGGAAGAAGTAGTTGAGCGCCTTATGCGCCTCTTTCGGCACGCGCGCGAGGAAGGGATCGAGGAAACGCTCGATGAGGCGCTTCGCCGTTTCGGGGTTGAGCGGATCGAGCGTCGCCGGCTGCACTTTCGCCACCACCTTGCCGCCTTCGATCACAAGCACCTTGCCGCACGTTTCCGGCGCGGAAATGCCGAGCTTGCGGAAGAGGTTGTCGCGCCCTGGCCAGTCGAGCGTATAGCCCGAAAGGCCGATGCCCATATTCCGCTTCGCGCACTCCACCGCAACGAAGGAGAAACAGTCCCACCAGTCGTCGGTGAAGATCTCCGGCGTATTCGGATCCGTCTTCCAACCCTCGGAGGCAACGTGGCTGTAGTTCACCTGCATGCCCGAAACGCCCGCCTTGTGGAGTTCTTCGATCTGCCACAAAAGCCGCGCCTTGTCGAGCTTTTCGCCCGACCACCACCAGAACGGCACTTCGCCGAACCCGGGCGGCGGCGACTTGAGCTCTTCAGAGAACGTCGACTCCCCACACACGCTCGCCCCGACGGCGAACGTGCACACCAGAAGAAGTCGTTTCATTTCGGGACCTCTTTCTCTTATTCGTAAATAAAGACGAGTTCGCCACCCGCGACGATTTCGCCGTGACGGAGGAAGAGCGGATCGTGCGGCTTTCCGTTAAGCGTGACCGCCTTCACCTTCTTCGCCTTGGAGCCGAGATTCTCCGCGCGGATCGTGAACGTTTTTCCGTCCGCGAGCTTGATCTCGATCTTCGGATAGGCTGAACCGTGGAGCACGTAGAGGTCCTGGCCGGCGATCGGATAGAAACCGAACTTCAGGAAGATGTAGTAGGCGCTCATCGCGCCCGAATCGTTGTCGCCCGGAAGATCCTCGCCCGCGAAGAGCTTTGCGACCTCATGCGCCCATTTCGTCACGAGATCGCCCCTCCCCACGTAGGCGAAGAGCCACGGCGTTTGGAAACTCGGCTCGTTGCCGAAATCGATGAGTTTGTGCTCGAGCGCATAAGAGAGGCGCTTCTCGAAGGCGGCCTTGCCACCGCAACGGACAATGAGTTCATCCATCATGTGCGGCACGAAGAACGAAGCCTCCCAGCAGGTCGCTTCGTAGAAGTCGCTGTTGAACCCGCGCCGCGGATCGGTATTGGCAAAAGCGCCGTTCGCCCGCCGGGCCCGAACGAAGCCCGTCACGCCGCTCGCGCGGTCGCACGCCGCAGCGTCCCACACGTTCGTCCAGTTGCCGGAACGCGCGCGGAACTTCTCGGAGCCGAGCACCTCGGCACAGCACCAATCCTGATAGGCGAAGCCGATCGTGGCCGAACCGGACTTCATGCGCCCGCAATAGTTTTCGCGTTCGCCGATGGGCGTGTAGCCCTTTTCGCGGTAACCCCGCGTACGGCCCGTCCAACGCGATTCGAGGAGCGGACGAATCCGCGCCCAGTCGATGCCCGGAATCTTCTTCGCAAAGGCATCCGCAATCACGTAGTCCACTTCATCGCCGCCCTGCCCCGTCTTGAACTCCTTGCCCGAGGTGTAGCACGCTTCACAACGCCCCGTGCGCGCGAAACGATCACCGAAGGAATTCACGTTCGAGGCGTACGCCGCGGGATCGAGAATCCCCATGAGCGGGAAAAGCGTCTTCCACGTATCCCACATCGTGTAGTGGTCGTCCCAGCCGATGCCGTCCGCCACGCGGTTGCGCGGCTGTACGAAGGTCTGCATCAGGTGCGAATAGAACTTCCGCCGTTCGGCCGCGTCAAGGCCCTCCACGACAACGCGCCCAAGGGCCGCGTTCCAGAGCGCCTTCGCCTCCCTCGCCACGGCCTCGACGTCGCGCCCGGCGAGTTCCTGGTCGAAATAGACTTTCGCCTGCTCTTCGCTCTTGAAGGAAATCGCGATGCGGTGGAGGCCCGTCGCCGCATCGACCTTGGAGTAGGCGTAGCAGTTGAACGGCGCGGGATTCCAATTGCCCGTGAACTCGCCCTTCTTATTGACGCAATCCGGCTTCGCCAATTTGCACCGGCGGTTGAGATCGAAGGCGAGGGGCTTGCCGTCGAAACGCCGCGCGCGGTAGATGGCGCCATGCGCCGTGGCGGAAACTTCGACCTCGGCCTTCAAATCGGTGAGCCGCACCCGAAGGCGGTACGGATGCGTTTCCACGAGTTCCATCGCCGAAGCGGGGAACACATAGCGGAAAATGCCATAGCTCGGCGTACCGCCCGTGCCTTGGCTATGCAGCTGCGAAAAGCCCACCACGGGGTCGCCCGGCCACCACCCGCTCGTGGGCGGGCCGAACCCGTGCTTCGCACCGTTCGGCCGCACGTGCGTGGCAGGCCAAACCGAATCGGGGGAAGGATGCGCCGACCCGTGCGGCACGCTCGGCCCCACGATGTTGCTGCCATGGGAACGATCGGTACCGATACGCGTATCGGCCCATTCGGCCGGAGCGAACGCACACGCCGCCCCCGCCCAAACCGTCAAAGAGAGAACCGCCAGAATTACATTGTTTTTCATGTGAATAGTATAACACATTCCACGCCGGAAGAAAGCAGGAAAATTGACGCCAGGAAAAAGGGAACGGGCCGAACGCCCGTTCCCCTTGCCTTTCCTCTTTTCGCCCACTCACCTCACGATGATGTAGAAGCCGCGCTGGAGGTGGAGGCCGTCGTCTCGCGTTTCGATGCGGTAGCCGAGTTTGCGGCTCGCCTCGTCGAGCTGCCAGGTGACGTTTTGCGGCTCTTCATCCCAGGCGATGATGTGAAGATTGCCGTTCAGATTGCGCGTACCGAGCTCGATCGTCACCGTGGCGCCGGGGGCCACCGTCACCGTATCGAGGCCCTGGGCGCGCGGGCTTGTCATCGACCACGTGCCGTCCTGGCCCGAAAGGTCGATCGAAGCGCCGTTCTGCAACGTGCAGCCGAAGAAATCGTCCGACGCCGGCGTGAAGCGCCCGAACACGTTGACGGCCTCGACGCCGCGATTGAAGAGGCCCGCAGGCGTTTCACCCGCCGTGTACCCGCCGAAGTTCAACGGTGCGCCGAGATTCCCCTGGTAAAGGTAGGCGTCCTCGAAAACAAAGGTGGCGGTTTCAGCATGGACGGCTGTGCCAAAGCCATATACCTTTCCGCCGCGCACAACCACCGTGCCGTTCGAGAAAACCGTCGAGTTGTGGAGGCCCAGCTCGACTCCGTTTGAAAGGGAGATCGTAAGCGTATGCCCGCCGAGATCCACCACGCCCGTATTTCGGAAATAGATGTTGCGATTGGCCTCGATGTCGGAATCCGCCGTGAGCGTCATCGCGCCGAGACAGTTGACGGTATTGTTCATGTTGATGCCGTCTAGGTTCGTCCACCGGCCGCCCGCGAGGATGATCTCATGATACAAACTATAGTTCGCAAGCCCCTTCATATTGAATTCCGCGCCCGCTTCCACCGTGATGCGCGTATTGGGCGCACCCCAGAAGCGGTTGATCGCAGGTCCCTGGTCCGGCGAGTGATAGGTTGTCGCCACACCGCCCGCCACCACGGTTCCGCCATGGTAATACTGGTTCGCGCGATTCGCGGCGAAGCGGCCGGGGCCTTCGAGAACGAGCTTGAACGTGCCGACAAGCGCAACGCCGTTGTTGAAATACGTGGTACCATCGTCAGGAACGGCCACATGCAGTTCGCCCACGCGGTCGATGCCGTTTTGAAGTGTTGGACCCGCCCCGAGCGTACCCGCGTTGCCGCTATTGGTCTTGAACTCATAGGTGAGCAGGTTCAAGAGCCCCAGCTCGCCATCGGCGAGACGCCGGGCCGGCACGAAATCGGCCTTCACGGTGCCATCGGCGCCCGTGATCTTGAAACCGTAGACGCGGCAGTCGCAGTAATGCCCGAAACCGGCTCCGCCCGCATGGGACGCCCCCACGACGAGGCTTGATCCCACCGTGAAGGTCGCCGGCGACATCGCCCACCAGAGTTCGTTGAGAAACGCCTTTTCTTCCGCCGGCGCCACCGCCACCGTTTGAATGGCATTCGCGTTGAACGCCGTGGACCAGAAGAGCGTGCCGCCGTTATAGTCGTAGCGGATCTTGTTGCCGCCGTTCCCCGAGGCGAAACACGTATACGTGCTCCAGCTCTTCGAATTCCGTGCACACCAAAGCCCGTAGAAGCGACTGTTCGGGATGTTCTTCGTAATCATGAAGCGCGTTTCGAGGCGGTCGTTCGAGAGCGGCGTGTAATCGAGATGGATCTTCTGGCCCTTCGTCGCATCGCTCGTATTGAAGTTCAGATACTCGATGAGATCGTAGCCGCTTGCGTCCGTGCATTTCCAGATGCCGTCAAGGCCCGTCACCGAAAGCTTGTTGCCCTTGAGGTCGATCGTGCCCTTGATGGATGCCGAATCGATGCCCCGCCAGTCGCAATCGCACGCGAGCGAACAGTCGCCGATCGCGAGCGCGCGATAAGCGGGCGTCGTACCCGCCGGGAACTGTACCTTGAGTCCCTGCCCTTCCACCGTCACGGCCGCCGTTGCGCCCGGCAGCGCGTTTGCCACCGTGTTTCCGCGCACGTCCTTGCACGTCCAGTTGAGCGGGTTCGCGAGGTCTCCATCGCCCGCCGCACCCGTCCATTCGGCCGTATCGACATAGCCCTCGGGCTCGCCGTAGTAGAGGCCCGTGTCCGTCGCAAACGGTTCGATACCGCCCGCCGCCGTTTCGGCGTCGAAGGCGAAGGTCACGCCTTCGGGCAGGGGCGTAGACCACTTCACGATTTGTTCGCCCGCCGCGAACGTGCGCCCGTGAACGTCCACCATCACCGTAACGTTCGTCTCGAACGAGATGGAGCCGATCCGATCGACCGTCTGCAAACCGCTCGTAATCGGAGCGGCGCCATCGGCGTCGAAGACGCCCGTGACGGCGGACAAATCGAACGTCGAGCCATTCTCGAAAACGACCGGCGGATAGAACGCGCCCGGCGCATAGTGACCGGCCACCCGCATCCCGCATCCCCAGGTCAAGCCCTGCCACGCTGTGGCCGCATAAGAGAAGTCGGCCGTGCGGAACGAGTGGGCGATGCGCACCATCGCGCGGGGGCCGAACGTGCACGGCGTCGCGCCGAAATCCCACACCTCGAGCGATTCGGCGATGCCGTAGGAGCCGTCGTCCGCCGTGTTGACGAAGGCGAAGCTGCCGGTCTCTGCATCGGGCGAGGCCCACTTGCCGAGCCCGATGTTGTCATTGAGATCGAAGGTGAGGCGATGGCCGTTGAACTGAAGCCACCCCGTCTGCACGCCCACGGCGTCGTACCGACCGAAATAGAACCACTTGCCCGCGATCGTCGCATCCCCCGTGAGCGTGATGTTGCCGAACGAACGCAGCCCCGTATTGGCGGCATCGCCCGTCTTCGTGAACTGCTGGCGCACCGTACCGGCAAGTTCAAGCGGATAGTCGAGGCGGAAAGCATCCGTCTGGCCGTTCATGTCGAGCGTCGCCCCGGCGGCCACGGCGATCTTGCCCATGCCGGCGGGGAACGTGCCCGTTCCCCAGGTGAACGTACCGGCTGAAATGTCGGTACCACCCGCATACGTTTGATTGGCGCATGCGGCCACGAAGGTGCCGGCGCCCGCTTTCACCACCTTGAAATTGCCGTTGAGCGCCACTGTTGCGTTGACGTTCGTCGTTCCCGCCGGCACGTCGATGACGAGTTCGCCCGGCGTTGCGGACTGCCGGCCGTATTCGAGCTGGCACAGTTCGGCATACTGTTTGCCCGGTGTCGCCTTGAGCGTGAGGCGGTAGTACCGGTAGGCCGTCTCATTCGTGAAATCGTACTGCGCGAATGCGCACCGCGAGAGATCCTTCACGCCCGTACGCGTGTCGAGTTCCGTCCAGATTTCGCCGTCGACGGAACCGGAGAACGTCCACTCCGACGGATTGCGGGTAATTGAATCGCTCAACAGCATACGGTAGGAATCGATCACCGTCGGCTCGCCGAAGTCGTAGTCGATCGAGAACGGCAGATTCTTCTGCTCTACGATGATGCGCTGGCCATACGACATGGTCGACGTGTAGAACGGATTGTCGTTGAAGATCGTCGGAATCGGCGTCTTGCGAAAGTCGAGCGCGGCGGGCTTATCCACGGTGATGTGTTCTTCACCGTTCGTCGTCGTGAGGTCGTAGCGGCCATCCACGATCTGGCCCTGTCCCTTCAACCCCGCCACCTGCAGGCGGTGTCCGTTCAAGTTCACCGTGCCGGCAAGATGCAAGGTGCCGAGCGCACGCCAGTCGAGATCCCGTTCTAGGGTTACGTCGCCGATCCAGGTTTCAGGCGTCGCGGCGACAAGCGTGAGCGGTTCGCCCGCCACGTTGGCGCATGCCCAGTTCGCGGGATTGGCCACGTTCCCATCGCCCGCCGTACCCGTCCAAACCGCCGTGTGGGGCGTGGTCGCCCCCGCGCCGCCGTAGTAGACGCCGTCCAGCCCCACCGTGAACGTGCCGCCGGAGGCGACTGTGGCCGCATCAAGGGCAAAGGTCAGGTTCGTGGGGCAGAACGCATAGCGCACGAGCGGCTCGCCGTTTGCGAGCGCGCGCCCATGGACGTCGAGCGTGAGGACCGCGCCCGTGCCTTTCGCATCGCTCGCGATCCCGAAGACGAAATCGGGGTGCCCCAAAACGCTCCCCGCCTCGGTGAGGTCGGCCGTCGCGGCGGCCCCCAGGTTCATCTCGGTCGTCACCGTCGAGCGCCACACGTCGTTCACCGTCACGACGCCATTGATGACGCCCACGCGGCTCCCTTCAAGGGCCGCCCCCGGCTCAAGGAGGAGCCGCCCATCGCCCATCTTGCGCAGCATTGAATTCGCCGTGCGGTACTTGCCGCCAAAATGCAACGTCCCCGAAACCACATCGACGTCAAGCCCCGTATCGGTTGCGCCGGTCTTCCAGATCAGGTTCGGCGATTCGGCCGGCGCCTCGTAGCGGCACTCGCCCGTTGTCGTCAACTTTGCAACGCCCAGCCCGTGGTTCCCGCCATAGCCCGCGAGCGTCCCCTCGTAGCGCAACACCGAAGAAGCAAGCGTGAGGTTCTCGAGCTTCACATCGTTCGCCTCGTGGTCATGGACGACCGTGACCGTGCCATTCGTCACAAACACGTTTGGCTTAGCGGATTCCCAGAAAAGGTTCGCGCCGTTCAAGCGCAATTCACCGCCATTCACCACCACCTGCGCGTTCTGGGGCAGACGATCGGCGGGTTTGTCGCAATGGAGAACGGAAAAGACGGCGCCTTCATCGACAACGAGCGGATCCTCCGCCGTGGCGGTGATTCCGTTGAACGTGCAGCCCACCGCGAGCGTACCGGCCGCGACGCGCCATGCGCCGCCGAAAGTGCCGCCCGCCAGCGTCAGGGTACCCGCGCCGTCCTTGACCACCGTGAGGTTGCCGCCAACCGTCAGTTCCGTGATCGTTCGATCCGCCGCGCAGTTCAAACGCAATTCGCCGCGATCGAGGGACGAGTTGGTCACCGCGAGCGGCGGGGCAAACGCGCCGAGCGTCAGACGATAGCCGTTCAAATCGTACCGCTTGCCGAAGAAGGACGCCGCCTCCGCGCCGGTAAGGTCGGTATCTTCCGTCAAGACGATCGTCTCCAGCGACGGCTGGCACGGGCGCGTTCCGTTGTTCGTCAAATAGACGCCGGTCACGCATTCATAAAGGCCGTAGCGTTTGAGGAGATCCGTCTCGTCAAGCTTGCACACCGGCACGTAGTCGCGCAAAAGCGTGCCCGCCTTGTCGAACACGCGGAAACGGAAGAAGCGGTAGGCCGCCCAGTTGCCGTCCATGCTCGAGGTCTGCGCATCAAGCCCGAGGCCGCACTTGTGCGAGGCGAAAAGGACAAGGCGTCCGCCGGGCGTATAAGGATCGAGATTCGGGATGGTGTAGACGGCCTCGCCATCGACCGTGCACGCGCCCGTTCCGTAATCGGCAACGACAACACGCGGCACCTCGCCCGGCGCAACCCAAACATCGGTCATCGTGCCTGCCGTGTTGCGGTCGAATCGGAGAATGCCGGCTGGGGGATTGCTGGCGCTCGCCGCCATCGCCTGCTGGGATGAAGCGCCGAGAAAGGCCGACATCGAAAGGACTCCGCTTCCGTTGCGCGTGCACCAGAGCGTATAGTAGGTTCCCGAATCCCGCACGCTGCCGGGCGGCAGCGCCACCGTCATCTCCAGGCGATCGGTACACTTCGGATAGTAGCCGGTATCGACCCACTGCGCCCCATCGAGGTCGAGATAGTCGAGCGGACGATACCCCTCGGGTACAACCGGGCCTCCCCACGCAGCTCCTCCCGCGAACAAGCCAACAGCCATCGCCACAGCCGTCAGAACAGATTTCATCATCTTCATCCTCTTCTCCTCATTTTTTCAAGCCTTGATCCTTCAGCAACTCAACCACCGCATCAACGAGGCTTATCCACATACAACCGTCCTCCTCTTGCGCAGGGCTTCAAAGTCGCAAATGTCGGTACAGATGGGTTGCATGGCGATATTGTATCATAATTCAGCCCATCAGACAAATCCCATACCTTCTGGACCACGGATTACAAATCCACCCCGCATCGCGGCTCCGCCGCACCGTACGGGCGATTCGCATCCGCTTTTGCGGCCGGGACCGCATGTCGGCAACGGTTCCAGGGCATGGCAAGCCACCCGACGGGATGCCGGCGGGGCACGCTCGGGCGCATGTCACGGGCCGTCCGACCACCCGTTGCACTTCAAAGGGTCAGGAACTCGCGCGACACGTACCTGCGGGGCGGTTCGTCGAGAACGAGTGCGACTCCGCGGGCGATCATCTTCTGGAGAATGACCTGGGCCCACTTCCGCTGCGTCATGTTGCGGTTCTTCCTCTTTTTCTGCAGGGGCAGGAGGCAGGTCGAGTTGAACAGCTGCCAGAGGTTGTGCGCGATCTGCATCAGGAGGTAGATGTTCCTGCTCACGCGCGCCTTGTTGCAGAAGTTGTGTTCGAGGCCGTAGCCGCCGTTCTTCTCCACGTGGAAGCTGGACTCGATGTCCCAGCGTCTCCGCCCCCACTTGCAGATGTCGCCCGCGTCCTTCAGGCTGGCGACGTCCATGCTCGTGGCGAACCGCCCCTCGTAGGGCGCACCGTTTGCTTCGTCCTCGGACACCCTGACGACGTTGAACACATGCCAGTCGTCCGTGCCTTTCGCGATCTCCACGCCTCTGGCCCACGCGAGGCGCAGGAACCCGTGGTACTCGCCGTCCTGCTTCTCGTCCTCGTCCCTGTCGTGCCATGGCTTGATCGGCACGGACATGGTCGAGTATGCCGAGCCCCACGGCGTCACCAGCTTCGCCTCGAGGACGTAGCGGTTGGCCCGGTTCCCGAGCCATCTGCAGCAGCTGGGCGTGCAGGGCGCGGTCTTCGGCTCGCCCTCCGGCCACAGCCGCTGGTCGGCCAGCTTCAGGATCGCGTCGGCGTAGTTCGGATCGTTGCGGTCCGCGTCCATCGCGTTCCGCGACCCGTGCCGGAACAGGAACCCGACGAGGAACGTCCAGAGGAACGTCCGCCCCTCGTAGAGGCATTTCTCCATGTCCCGCGCCTTGCGGATTCCGTCGAAGAGCGGGTTGAGGATCTTGCGGAAGCGGGCGAGGAACGCGATCAGCGCGTCGAGCGCCGCGTCGCCGTCCGGCATTTCCGCCGGGGGCCGCCCGACGCGCCTCCTTCCGCGCCCTTCCCCCGCTTCGCGACCATCTTTCGCCCCGTCCGCGCCGTGATCGCCCCCACGAGCTCGGACCGGGCGATCTCGCTCAACTCCTTCAGCAGACGCTTCGCCTCCGCCCAGTTCGCAGACCACGCCGCCACGTCCTCGGCGAAGTCCGCCGGGACGTAGATGTTCCGGAACTTCCCCGTCGCGCGGTCCGACAGCTGGTGCTGCGGCGTGTTCCCGCGGGCCGGGACGGCGCAACACCATCCCGGCCCGGTGGACAAAGGCCGCTCCCTACGGCCTACCTGTGCGAAGAATTAGGGATTTGTAATCCGTGTTTCAGTCCCCCGACAATCTACTGAAAATAGAAATATGAAATTAAGAAAAACGAAACAATCCAAATGTGGTATAATGTCACCCGACATCTCCCATCCGCCATTTCCCATCCTACTTTCATTTTCAATTCTACATTTGCCATGTATCGAATCGCCCTGCTTACCGAAACTTCCCGCGGCTATGGCCGCGACTTTCTCAACGGCATCGCGCAGTTCGCCCAGGAACGGCGCGACTGGTTGATGCGCCTGTTGGTTCCCGACGACCTCAAGGGCGCCCGCCCTTTCGCCGGTTTCGACGGCATCATCGCCCGCGTTGCCGACGCGAACACCATCCGCAAGCTCAAGGCAAGCCGGCTGCCGGTCATCGACGTCTCCCACCAGGATCCCGATCCGGATTTCATCGGCGTCGCCTCGGACGACGCCGGCATCGCCCGCATGGCCGCCGCATTCTTCCTCGGCCGCGGTTTCAAGTCCTTCGCCTACTGCGGGTTCAAGGGCACCGGCTTTTCCGACACGCGTTCGACCGCCTTCCGCGCCGCCATCGCCGAGGCGGGTTTCGAAGCAAGGGAATTCACCGCCCACGAACCGATGACCGATGCGTTCTTCTTCGACGAGAAGATCGACCGCATCCGCCCAGGCGAGGCGCTACGGCATTGGACCAAATCCCTGCCACGCGGCACGGCGGTATTCTGCGCCAACGACATGCGTGCCTACCAGATCGTCAAGATCGCGTCCGAAGAGCACTTGCGCGTGCCGCAGGATCTCACGGTGCTGGGATCGGACAACGACAACCTCCTCTGCCTCTTCTCCGATCCGCCCCTTTCCAGCATCGACCCCAACGCCAGGGGTGTCGGATACGCGGCCGCCCGCTTGCTGCAAGCCGCCATCAAAGACCCGCCGCGGCGCAAGAAACGCCCCCACTTCCGCGTGCCACCGGGCGAACTCTTCGAACGCGCCTCCACCGAGTTCCACCCCATTTCCCCGGAATGGCTCTCCGACGCGCTCGTCTACATCGACCGCAATCTCTCCCGCCCCATTGCGCTCAACGACCTCGTCGCGCTCTGCGGTCGCTGTGCGCCCACCATCAACAAGGCGTTTCTCAAGAACTTCGGCATCACCTGCCCCCGCTACATTCTACGGCTCAAGATGAACGAAGCCCGCCGGCTGATCGAACTCGGCGGGCTCAGCGGCAAGGAAATCGCCGCGCGCACCGGCTTCTCCTCGCCGCAGTATTTCTGCAATGCCTACCGCGCCTACTTCGGCCACCCGCCCTTTACCGTGCGCAATATTTTCCACCAAAGCAGAACAGATATGATACAATAGTCCTCCGAACACGAAGGAATAACTTATGGAAAAGAAAGATCGCCTGATTTCACTGGACGCGTTCCGCGGTGCGGACATGCTCTTCATCATGGGCTTCGCCGCCCTCGTTGAACGATTCTGCAACTGGATCGGACTGAAAGGTTGCTGGCTCGCGCAGCAGATGCACCATGTCGAGTGGGAGGGGCTCGTCCAGCACGACACGATCTTCCCGACCTTCCTCTTCATCGCCGGCATCTCGTGGCCCTTCTCGTACGCGAGCCAGGTCGCCAAGGGGGCGTCCACGACGAAGATCGTGCTGCGCGTCTTCAAACGCGGTTTCCTTCTCTTCTTGCTCGGCCTCGTCTATTCGGGTCTCTTCAAGTTCCAATTTGCCCACTTGCGCATTCCGGGCGTACTGCAGTTCATTGGGCTGTCGTGGATGTTCTCGGCGCTGCTCTATGTGTTCGTCCGAAAAGTCGGCGTGCGCATCGCCATTGCCGCCGCCCTCCTGCTCGGCTACTGGTCGCTGCTGGCGTTCAACGTGGCGCCGGATGCGCCGACGGGAGAAGGTCCTTTTTCGTTCAAGGGCAACATCGCGAACTGGCTCGACCGTACGCTGCTGCCTGGACATACCCTCAGCAAGCTGGGCGACCCCGAATCGCTCATCTCGGTGCTGAGCGGCACCTGCACGGCGATGTTCGGCGTGTTCGCGGGCGAAATCGTGCGCTCGACCTGGGCGGAGAAACGCAAGGTGCTCATACTGCTCGGCTTCGCGCTCGGGCTCCTCGCACTCGGTTTCGCGTGGCAACCGTGGTGCCCGTGCATCAAGAAGCTCTGGTCCCCGACCTTCGCGCTCTTCGCCGGCGCCTACTCATGCTTCTTCTTCATGGTCTTCTACACCATCTGCGATGTGTGGAAGCGGCATCGTTGGACCTATTTCTTCCGCGTCATCGGACTGAACTCGATCACCATCTACATGGCCCAGCGCATTGTCGACTTCAATGGCATCAACAGGTTCTTCTTCGGCGGCCTTGCGAACCAGATGTCCAAGGAGGCCGGACTGGTCTTGACCTCGGCAACCTACATTCTGGTCTGCTGGTGCTTCCTCTGGTTCCTCGAACGCAAGAACGTCCACCTCAAAGTCTAAGGTTAAAGATCAAAGGTTAAAAGTGAAGAGGATGTCCTTTGGAGGACATCCTCTTGTCTCAGACAGGCCGATTATCGAGCGCATGTCCACGGGAAGAGTGTAATACGGATCTGCGTGGCCCCCAGCGGCACCAGTTCGATGTCACCGACATCGGTCACGCGATTGCTCGCGAGCGGCGAGGGCGGCGGTTCGACCGCCTGCGCGGTGAAACACAGCGGACGGAACGAGCCCCAACCGCCGTAGGTCGTGAATCCGGCCTTCACCTTGAGCGAACACGGCACCGCGCCATGGACGAACGGATCTGCGGGAACTTCGGTTGCCGGCTGGAACTCGGCCGCCAGAGTGTGGGCGTCCTTCAACACCAGCGCACGGTTCCATGCGTCTTTCGCACGATACTCACGCGCCGGGAACCCTTCGCGTCCCTTCCGAACCGGCAACGCCTTGACGTCGGCCGCCAACTTGAGCGAGTAGACAAGCGCGCCGCGCTTGACGGCGACGGACCCGTTGATACCCGTTTCAACCTGGGCCTCGGCCGGGAATGCAAGCTCCACCTTGTCGCCCGCCTTCCATTCGCGTTCCAACCGGCAGAACCGACCCGCAACCGCACCATTGACGGAAACGCCGTTGACCTTCACATCCGCACCGCGGCACCAGCCGGGGATGCGCACGAAAAGCGGCCACCTACCACCCTTCGCGGCCAACACGTCGAGCGTCACGCTGTCGCCGAAGGGATAGGCGCCCGAGGTGCGGATCGTCGCGGTCGGCGTGGTGACTTTCGACGGTGCATAGGCAACTGCGGCAAGGCCGCCGTCTTTGGCCATCCAAAGAGACTGCACGAACTTCGGCCACGCGAAGTGGAAGTTCGACCGGCAGCACCCGAAACCGGCATCCGGACCCGGCGTGTAGGCATCCCCCCGGCCGTTGCATTCGAAGCCGAGTACCGACTTCATCGTGCACATCGGCTGGTTCAACAGCAGATAGTAGCGCAGCCCGCGCCCGTCATCGCCCAAAGTCGCGGGCAGCGAGTTGAAGGCGACGATTTCCAGGTCGTCCGCCGCCTGCATTTCGCCCGTGGCGGAAAGCACATCGCGACAGGAGAGGATGCGTTCGGCGATGGCGCACAGCTCGGTTCCCTGGTTGGCGCCACGGCCCGAGAGCGGCTCGGTACCGTTGACCATGCGGTCGACGCGGCCATGCATGCGCATCGCCCACCCATCGGGATCGAAGGCCGCGCGGTAGGCGCTGCGGTCGCGGGCGTCACAGGAAAGACGGCTCCGCACCGCCGGGAATTTGAGGCCCTGCATGAAGTTGACGATGTGGCTGCGGTAGCCAAGATCCCAGCTGCCGTCGCCACCGTCATGGTAGAAGTTCGTCCAGTCGGCAGTCTGCGAAACGAGCAAGCGGGCGAAGTCCAGAACGGCCGCATCCTGCGTACGGTCGTAAAGCCACATCACCACCTCGAGTTCGTCGCCGCCGCGACAGCACGCCCAGGCGGAGTCCTTCTGAAGCGGATGCGCGGGCAGGCGTTTCGCCTGGTACGCGAAATACTTCTGGAAGAACGGCACCACGCGCGCATCGCCGGTCGCCTCGCACCAATCGCGCAAGTAGTGGAGCGCAATCATATTCGCCCACCAGTTGTCCTTCTTCGGACCGAAATCGCCGTTTTCGCGCTGCGACTTGAGTACGGTGTCGGCCCAACGGCGGGCACGCTCTTTGAGCTTCGCGTCGTCGAGTGTGAACGCCAGCGCCATCAGGCCCTTGGCATAGTAGGGGCCGCGCTCCCAGTTGTACTGGCCGCCTTTGTTCGCACCGGTGAGCCAGTCGGAATGGCCGATGTCACCATAGAGCTGCTCCGCATGCCCGGTGAGACCGTCGCGTTGACGTTCGAGTTGCTTCAGCAACCACTTTTCGGGGCGCACCGCGCCGAGCGGCAACACCTCCATCGCCTTGGGCGCCACTTGCGCGGCCCACACGCCCGAACTCGCGGACAGGGCAAGGCCCACCACCGTCACGATCAATGTCTTTTTCATCATTTGTTCCTTGTTCTTCCTGCAACAGGTGCACAGTCGCGTTTTCACCGGAAGTGAAACACTTTTGCTTTTTTGGAATTCTTGTCAACGTTCATTTCACCGAGATTTCCAGATAGCCGGAGGGCGGCACCGCGAGGCGCGCGGGGCCGGCCGCGGCTTCGCGGCGGGAGACTTCCCGGCCCCAGGTGTCGCGCGCGACGACCGTCGCCGCACCGCCGAGATCCACCACGAGCGAATCGGCCTCGGTGGCATTGAGGATGTAGACCATGCGGTCGAGCGGACCCGTCTTCACCGCGATTTCGGCGGCATAGACGCCGAAGATGCGTTCCTTCGCGTCTTCGCCTTCCAAGAGCGGATAGTTGAGTTCGGGATGATAGGCGCGGAATTTCCCGCGCTGCCGCGCCCCGACATGCGCGGCGCCGAACCGGCTCCAGTGGCCGATCATCTCGACGTGCTTCGCGTCCAGCCCTGCGAACTTCATCGAATACTGCACCGTGCCGAACAGGCACGAGAGCACGTTCAGCGCCGCCGCCTCGGGCGTGTCGGAAGGATGCCATTCCAACATGTCCGCATGCACCGCCGTGGCGCCGGAGGTGAGGCGAAGGTTGACGATGCCGGTGCGGTTACGCTGGGGATCGGCGGGACAGTCCCCGACGCGCAGCATGTTGGCGCCGGCGCGGATGGACGGCCCGATATAGGCCTGGCGGTACTCGATGAGGATGTCGGGCTTGATCGCCTTCAGCCGCGCGTAGACGTCGGCCAGAAGCTTTTCCGTCGCCGCAGTCACGCTCTTGAAATCGCGGCCCTTGAAATTGTCCTTGAGCGCGGGGTCTTTGCCGGACGTGTGAATCGAGTCGATGAAGTCGAGCTTGAGTCCGTCGATGTCCCATTCGCGCACCGCCTTCTCATAGGTGCCGATGAGGAACTCGCGCACTTCGGGGAAACGCGGATCGAGGCAGTTCGTGGAGAGCCGGTCGTTGTGGTAGAGATACTTGCCCTTGAATCGCTTGAGGTTCTCGCTCTTGTCGCCGACGAACGGCACCGAGTACCAGAGCATGTACTTCATGCCGTACGAATGAATCTTCGCGACATGCGCCTTCATGTCGGGGAAGCGGCGCTTCGACACCTTCCAGTCGCCACAGTAGGCGTAGCCGCGATTGGTGTCTTCGGTCTGCCAGCCGTCGTCGACGATGAGCGTCTTCATGCCCATCTTCGAGGCAATGGCGCATTCGCGCTCGATGTCCTGGGCGAACACGTTCTGGTGGAAGTTGTACCAGGTGGAATAGAGCGGCGCGAAGGCGGCCTCGGGGACGAACGCCGGCTTGCGGCCGGAGACCGCAGTCATCCAGTCCGCGCCCTCGCGCACCGCGTCGCTCCAGAACACGTCACGCGCGTCGATGCGGAGCTTTGCCAGCACATGGCGACGCCGGGCGATCTTCTGATCGTAGAAATGGAAGGCGTAGTACAGGCGGTTGTCCTCCTCGCGCACCGCCCCGCGCATCACCAGCGGTTCGGAACTTTCGGAACACGCGAAGGTGAAGCGGTTGCGGTTGCCGGCCGAATAGCAGGCGCAGATCGGCATCCACGAGCGGAAGTCGGTCGTGGCGATCGCACCCACCGGCGCGCGGAGGTTCCAGTACATGCCGAAGCCGTCGCGGTTGGACGACGGTTTCCAGCGCCCAACCGTGTCGCGCTTGGGAAAGTTGAAGGCGAGATTGAACGCGGCGGGGAAATCCTCCTGGTCTTTCGTCATCTCGACCACGGCGTACTCGACGCCGCCTTCGGTCTCGCGCCGGAAATCGACCTTCCAGTCGCCGCGCTCCCGCGCCATGAGCGTGATCGGCCCCACGGAAAATCCGTCCACGACAATGTCGGGGGCTCCCGCCGCGGCGGCGAACCCGCACACCGCAAACGCCAACGCCGCACCCAGTCCTGCGGCCAAGGACATCTTACCATACATCATGTTTTTTGTTCCTCTCACTTTTTACAGATTTTCCATGCACGATTATTGTAGCATATACGACCGCCGATGACGAGTGCCATGCGTGCGCCAATTGTGCCTTAGTGGGACTGCGGCACCGAAACATCAAGGCGCCCCAGTGTGTCGCGGCGGGCGACTTCGCGGCCGTCGACCTTCACCGTGAGGCCGCCATGGTTCCGATGCCAACACACCGAGACCTCGTGCCCGCGGTAGAGCAGGTGGTCGAGGATGAAGTAGTCCCACGTTTCGGGGCAGAGCGGATCGACCGTAAAGCCCTTTGCGCCGTTCGGCAGGAAACCCACGAGGCCCGAGATCACCAGATCGCAGAACGCCGAGTGGTTGTAGTCCTTGCCGCGTTCACGCGCGAAGCGCATCTTCTGTTTCACGATGACCGTACGCGCGATCCAGTCGCGGCGATCGGGGTTGAGGTTCTCGTCGATCCACGGCTTCATTTCACCTCTCGCCGTCAGGCAGCGGTGCTGCTCCGCATACTGCCACATGAGGAACGGGAAGTTGCTCGCCGCGCGCACCTTCGCATCCTTCGTCGCGTGCAGGTCGTTCATGTACGCCGTGAGCGCCACCGTGGTCGAGAACGGCCACGACGGGCCGTTCCACTGGCATTCATGCCCCTTGTAGGCGAGCGCGAATCCGGGCGCCCGGCGCTCGGGGAAAGTGAGGCCGTAGCGCGCCGCGAAACCCTTCGGGTCGGCGAGCTGCGCCCAGTCCGCCGCACGCCCTTCGACAGGCGCGCCGAAGTACCAGGGCGCGTAGCCGTGCAGCTCGCGCACCGTGCCCTTCTTGCCGTCCTTCGTGGCCGTCGTGTAGAATCCGACGGCCGGATTCCAGCAGGTGTCGTTGAGCGAACTCGCGACCA
>JAZLJP010000066.1:0-14163 GCA_045617985.1 Kiritimatiellia bacterium | reverse complement strand
CGCGGGGGGAGAAGAGAGAGGCCCAAGACGGCGCGCAGGGAGAGCGCGCCGTTTTTTATTTGTTCGCGGAACTTCGCTTTTAGTTCATCTTCGCCTGGCGGAATTCGACGCGGCGGAGGAAGCGGATCTGGAGGTAGGTGAAGCCGATGAGGGCGATGCCGAGGAACCAGGCCATCGTCGTTGCGGTGGAGAAGCGGAGGTTGTTGTAGGCCTCTTTCCAAATTGTGAGGGAAAGGACGTTCGTCGCGTCGCCGGGGCCGCCGAAGGTGAGGAGGAAGATGGACCCCATTCCCTGGAAGGCGGCGATGAAGGCGCCCACGAAGTTGATGACCATGAGCGGCATCAGCTGAGGGAGGGTGACATGGCGGAAACGGCCGAGGATGCCCGCGCCGTCGATTGCGGCCGCCTCGTAGTAGTCCGGCGGCAGGCTGTGGAGCGCCGCCACGTAGATGAGCGAGGCCATGCCCGCGCCGGCCCACACGCCCGGGAGAATGCAGCAGGTCATCGCCCAGGCGGGATCCTGCAGCCACGCGTGGCGCGCGATGCCGAAGACGGCGAGGAGCTGGTTCAAAAGGCCGTTCTCCGTGGGGTCGAACATCATCTTCCACATGAGCGTGACGACGAGCGCGCTCGTGAGATGCGGCAGGAAGTAGACGGTGCGGAAGAACACCTTCCCGCGCGGGATCTCGGTGAGGAGAAGGGCGAGGAAGACGGGCGTTGTAAAGCCGAGGATGAGCGTGATCACCACATATTCGAGCGTGCGGAGCCAGGCTTTCCAGAAGCCCGGATCGGAGGCGACGCGGATGAAGTTGTCGAGCCCCTGCCAGGCGGTGGCGCCCACGATGCGATAGTCCTGAAACGCCATCAGGGCGCCGCGGATGAGCGGCCAATAGCTCCAGAGGGCGATCGAGAGAAGGGCCGGGAGCAGGAAGAGCCAGGCGGCGAAATGGTTGTTCGCCCGTTCCGTCTTCGCTTCGGCCCGTCGTGACGGGGCGGGGGAACGGTGGCGGTAGAGGAGGAAGAGGGAGACGAGGCCGCAGAAGGCGACGATGCCGAGGAGGGTGCGGGCGAGGGGGCGCTTTGCGTCGATGGCGCGTTTATCGGCGTCGAACATGAGGCCGCGGTTCGCGTCTTCCGTGATGGAGCGGAGCGCGGCGGCGCAATCGAGATCCTTGCCCGCATCGCTGAGGAGGATTCCGAGGAAGCGGCGGCTCACGAGGTCGCTTGCGGCCTGCCAGAAGCCGACGTAGGGTTCGGTGACGGCCTTGATGCGGCCGGCGGCGAGGTCGGCATACATCTGACGGATGCCGGGCGGCACTTCGGCGAGATAGTCCGTGAAGCCGAGGCGTTCGAGGTCGGCAGGGAGGCACCAGCGCGCGCGGCCTTCCGCGACGTTCTTCCGTACGGTTTCGTCGTAGACGGCTTGCGAGGCGAGTTCGTTCACGCAGGCCCACACGGCGTTGCGTTCGGCCTTCGGGCGGCGTGCGACGCCTTCGGTCATCGCATAGAAGTGCTTGTGCGCCTGCAGCACCGGCTTACACGTTTCATCGGCGGCGGGGAAGGGCATGAGGCCGATCTGGTCGGCCGGGAAATTCAGGTTTTCGGTGAGGTAGGCGACGAGGTCTTCGCCGCCGAACACGCACACGATTTCGCCCTGCACGAACAGGTCGGCGACTTCGTTGGAAAGCGACAGCACTGGGAGCGTACGCACAACGCCCTTGCCGATCAGCCCCTTAAGAAATTCGGCCGCCCGCAGGCATTCCGGCGAATCGAAGCACGCTTCCCACGTGTTCTCCTCCTTCTTGCCCCGTTCTTTCTCCCTCCCATTTTCCGTTTTCCGTTTCCCATTTTTCATTCGAATGACGTCGCCATTCGCGGCGCCCACCCAGGGGAGGAAGCCCCAGGGGCGGTTCTCGATGCCGAGGGCGCGTTGGCCGCGGGGCACGGTGGCGCCGCGGATGACCTTGTCCTTGTAGGTGAGCTTTTCGCACCAGGTCGAGAAGGCGCTCCAGGTGTGCGGCGGGGATTCGGGGTCGAGGCCGGCGGCCTTGACGAGGTCCTTGCGGTAGATGAGGCCGTAGTAGGCGAAGCCGGGGGTTGGAACGGCGTAGACTTTTCCGTTTTTGGTGGCGACGTCGCGCCAGAACGGGGGAACGTCCTTCCAGCCTGGCCAGGTGGCTTCGGTATCGGAAAGGCGGCCGTCGCCATCGGCGTCGGTGCCGAGCCATTCGTTGAGGGGGTGGCAGAAACCTTCGTCGATATCGTGGCGGAGAATGTGGAACCAGGCCTTGTAGACGTCGGGGGCGGTGCCGCCGGCGAGGGCGAGCATGAAGGTGGCGCGTCCGCCGGCGCCGGGGAGGGTGAGGCCGCCCCACTGGAGGGGACGGATCTCGGGATGGGCGGCCGTGAAGCGGAGGATCTGCTTTGTGGACGGATCCTCCGGATGGTCCGGCCGATAGCACATCAAAAACGTCACGTCCGTTGCGGCGGAGGCGACGGCACCGATGAGCGCACAGAGGAGGGTGGCGACGAGACGGCGCATGGCGCGAGGTCAGGGCGCCGGCGGGAACGTGCCGGTGGCGACTTCGTCCACATACTGGGCGAAGGCCGCCTTGGCCGTTTCGGCGAGGTGGGCGTATTGCTTCACGAAGGAGGGCACATGGCCCTCGTTAAGGCCGAGAAGGTCGTGCATCACGAGCCACTGGGCGTCGCAGACGGGGCCGGCGCCGATGCCGATGGTGGGGATCTTCAAGGAGGCGGTGATTTCGGCCGCGAGTTCGGAGGGGACGCATTCGAGCGTGACCGCGAAAGCGCCGGCGGCCTGGACGGCCTGAGCGTCCGCAAGAATCCGGGCGGCGGCCTCGCGCGTTTTACCCTGCTTTTTGAAGCCGCCGTAGGCATTCACGCTCTGGGGCGTCATGCCCACGTGGGCGAGAACGGGAATGCCGGCTTCGGTCATGCGCTTGATGAGCGACGAGACGCGCGCGCCGCCCTCGAGTTTCACGGCGTCGGCGCCGGCTTTGAGACAGGCGACGGCGTTTGCGAGGGCGAGATCATCGCCGCACTGATAGCTGCCGAAGGGAAGGTCGGCAACGACAAGGGCTTCCTTGACCGCACGGGCGACGGCGGCGGTGGCGCTCAGCGTTTCCTCCATTTTAACGGGCAGCGTGGTCTCGTAGCCGAGCACCGTCATGCCCATCGAATCGCCCACGAGAATGCAGGGCACGCCTGCTTCGTCGGCCAAACGCGCGAAACAGGCGTCATACGCCGTACAACAGCCAAGTTTACGTTGTCCCTTGGCGGTCTGGAATGTCGAAACCGTCCACTTTTTCATGGCATTCATTATACCATATTTCGGACGGAAAATCGTCTGCTATCGCCGAAAGAATGAAAAGATTTCGGTACGGAACGTTCCGCGCCGAAATCTTCACGGGCTGGCGGGGGAGGAAAAGGGGCGAGATGCTCGTCCTCTCCGTTGAAGCGCCTAGAGGGCGAGGTCGGGATTTTCCGCATTGAAGGCGGTCACGAGTTCGTTGAAGAACTGTTCATAGAGGCGGATGCGCTCGGCCATGCCCGGCGTGGGATTCCCGTTGTCGTCGATTCTCACCTGTGACCAATAGATCGGGATAACGCCCATAGCGCCGCTGAGGAGCGCGAATGCGTGGCGCGCGCTTTCGATCGTGGTCTTCCCCGTGCCGATTTGGGAGAGCGTCTTTTTCAGGGGGCCATTGAGGGCCGTTTCCGCGACGCTCCTAAAACGAGGGGCAACCATCGGAAGGGCCCAGGAGGCGGGTGGGGTGGTCAACTTGCCGAGGAGCGTGGCAAGATGGGGGCCCAAGGCGGCTTGTCGCTGGGTGATCATCTCTTCGGTCACCATGCCGCGGTTGGGATGCGCGGCTGGAGGGAGATTCTCGATTGCGGTGAGAACGGCCCGGATGCGGCGCGCGGTGAGGGGCTTCCCGCTCGTTACGGTGTCGGTTCCGGCGGCGAAGGCGAAGTCTTCTTCCGCAGTCGATGCATGCGTCCCTCTAAGGGCGGCCTTGACCGCTTCGGGAAGGGCGGCGAAGCTCTCCGCGTTGAACTGGCGCTTGAGGGCGTTGACAAGCATCTGGCGCGCGTGGTTATTGGCGGCCTTGGCCGCCTGGGCGCCGGAGGTGACCGCAAACGCGCGGGAGAGCGCACCTGCCGTGTGCGTGGAACTAACGACTTTGCTCGTCCGGCTTATTTCAGCCACGGTGTCGAGATTGCCGGCCTTAATGGTAAACGCCTTGAAGGCCGAAAGATCGTCATTGATTTGAATGCTCATGGATCACGTCCTTTCTTTTACTCACACATCGTTTGTTCGTACACTGAGATTATGTGTGAAGTGAACGAGAGGTTACATGGTTATTTTGGGAAAACAAGGGGGACAGTCCCCAGGAGCAGGGGGACAGTCCCCACAGAAACAAAAAACAAAGGGGACAGTCCCCAAGGAACCGGGGACAGTCCCCCAAAAGGGAAAACAAAGGGACAGTCCCCAAAACAAAGGGGACAGTCCCCAAAACAAGGGGGACAGTCCCTTGTATAAGATGTGTCAGAACGGCGCAGTTTAGCTTGCGTATGCCATTTCGGCACGAAATGTTTCTAGGATATGCTAAGATTCGGATTGGCATGGCGTTTGCTTCATTGTGGGTGCCGCGAGGCAATGGATTTGAAAACGAAAACAAAAGAAAGGAAGCTAGATATGAACGCAATGATGAATGTCAATCCCTGGAGCATCCTCAACGAGCTCTTTGATGAAGGCAGCCGTGTGTTCCGCACGATGGAAGCGCGGGCGGCGGGGCGGTTTCCGCCGGTAAATGTATATGGCGATGAGACGGCCGTGATGGTCGATGTCGAGTTGCCGGGCCGGACGGCGAAAGATGTTTCGCTCGCGTTGGAGGCGGAAGCCGTGGTCATAGCCGATCGGCCGGTGGCTGATGAAGCGGGGCGGGTGCCTGAGCCGAAATGGTCGCGGCGTATCGAATTGCCGTTCCGGGTGGATGCGGAGAAGGCGAATGCGAAGTTTACGGATGGCATCCTTCGCATTGTTCTGCCGAAGGCCGACGCTCCGAAGGTGCGGTCGATTACGATTGAAGGATAAAACGAAAAACGTGTAAGAACGTGTTGAGTTGGACGTAATAATGAGAGGAGATTTAAGATGAACGAAGCGAAATACATTGTGCCGGTGGCCTCGATGAACGAGCAGCCGGAGGGCTACGAACTGGCGTTCGAGATTCCGGGGGTCGCCAAGAGCGATGTGGAGCTCCATGTGGAGAACCGCTCGCTCGTGTTGAAGACGCACGCAAACTATCAGAATCCCGCCGGGTTCAAACCGTTGGTGACGGAGTTTGAACGGGCGAACTATGCGATGAGCGTAGATTTGCCTGAAACGGCCGAGCCGTCGACGGTTGCCGCGAAGTTGGAAAATGGCGTTCTCCGCGTGACGGTTAGGAAGCGCCCCGAGACGCAGGCTCGCGCAATTGCGATTGCCTAAGACCGGCCACCCGAATATATGGGC
Organism: Kiritimatiellia bacterium; assembly: GCA_045617985.1. Taxonomy (GTDB): domain Bacteria; phylum Verrucomicrobiota; class Kiritimatiellia; order RFP12; family UBA1067; genus RUG572. The sequence goes on along the minus strand of JAZLJP010000066.1, from coordinate 8,624 downwards.
CGGGACCGCCGGACGATGGGAGGAAACTCCTGCCGCCCGGCGGTTTTTATCTATTTTCGATTTCGGGCAAAAATGATCGAAATCAGGACGGCCAGGGCGAGAAGGGGTTGATAGTAGAGATAGGGGATGATTTCGAAAGCCGAAAGTTGTAGATTCGCGGTGTGGGCGATGCCGAGGGCGATGAGGAGCTGGGCGCCGTAGGGGAGAATGCCCTGGACGATGCAGGAGGCGGTGTCAAGGACCGAGGCGAGGCGCACGGGAACGGCGCGGAACGGGGCCGAACAGGTCTTCACGAGGGGGCCGGCGATGACGATCGCGACGGTGTTGTTCGCCGTGAAGCAGTTGACGAGGGCCACGAGGAGGAACGCGCCGAATTCGCAGGTGCGGGGCCCGCGCATGAGGGTGGCGAGGCGTTCGGTGAGAAAACGCACGCCGCCGTTCGCCTGCACGGTGCGGAAGAGGCCGCCGGCGAGCAGCGCGACGAAAAGGGTTTCGCTCATCCCGAGTGCGCCCTTGCCGAGAAGCTCGAAGAGTTCCGGCGCAGCGGCGCCCTCGCCCGCGAAAAGGGTGAGGCGCCCAAGCGCGAGCCCGAGGAGGGAGGCGAGAGCCGCACCGGCGAAGAGAAGCAACATCACATTGATGCCGCAGAGGGCGAGTATAAGAATGAATAAATAGGGTAAAATGAGAAGAATGTGCTGATAAGTGACGGCGGGCGAGGGGACAGTCCCCGTTGACGACCCTATGGCCGCGTAGAGGAGGAGGGCGATGAGCGCGGCGGGGGCGGCGAGGCGAAGGTTCGCGAAAAACTTCTCCTTGAGGGTGACCCCTTGGGTGCGGGTGGCGGCGATGGTGGTATCGGAGATCATCGAGAGATTGTCGCCGAACATCGACCCGCCCACGACGGTGGCGAGGAGAAGGGCTGGCGAGAGGTGGAGGGGCGGCGCGAAGCCGAGGGCGATTGGCGCAACGGCGGCGATCGTGCCGCAGGAGGTACCGATGGCGAGCGAAATGAGGCACGATACGAGAAAGACCCCGGCCACCATCAAACGGGCGGGAATCAGGGCCTGGGCGATGGTGACGGCCGCTTCGACGGCGCCCGAGCCTTTGGCGACGCCCGCAAAGGCTCCTGCGAGGATGAAAATGAGGCACATCACCATGATGTTCACTTCGCCCATGCCGGCAGCGAAAACGTCTACTTTCCGTTCGAGGGAGGCCTTGCGATTGAAGGCGAGCGCCACTGCCGACGCAACGAGGAAGGCGATCGGCATCGGCACTTTGTAAAACGCCATCTCGGCCTGGCAGCCATACTTCGCGTAGAGCGAGAGCCCCACGTAGAATACGGCGAAGACGAGAAAGGGAACGAGCGCTCCTGCGGAGGGCTTGACTTTGTCGAACGAGTGGTCCATGACGGAGAGTATATCATTTCATCGCCCGTTTTGCATTCTCCAATTTCCGATTTCATCTTCCCCCATCCCCCCCGATTCCCTCCCCGTTCCCCGTTTTCCATTTTACATTCCACATTCGTTTTGGTATCATACGGGCCTATGAAAATACTCTTTATCAGTGACATCCATGGTGTTCCGTCGACGCTGGAGGCGGCGCTGAAAAAGGCTGAGGCGCTTTCGCCGGATCGGATCGTCCTTCTAGGCGATCTCCTCTACCATGGGCCGCGCAACGGGGTGCCGAACTTCTACGATCCAACGCGTGTTGCAGAAATCCTCAATGGACTCAAGGATCGCATCGTTGCCGTACGCGGAAACTGCGATGCCGAAGTCGACCAACTCATGTTCGACTTCCCGATGATGGGCGATTACGCCGTTCTCGATGCCGGTTCCGAGACGTTTTTCCTTACCCACGGCCATCTTTTCAACGAGTACAAACTTCCTCCGCTCGGAATGGGAACCGTGCTCGCCCATGGGCATACGCACGTGCCTGAACTCAAAAAGCTCCCGTGCGGCCTCACCGTCTTCAATCCCGGTTCCGTGTCTCTGCCGAAAGGGGGCTCTGCGCGTTCGTTCGGCTATTTTGACGGGAAGACGCTGAAGTGTTTGACGCTTTAGTCTTTTTCCTCCTGGGGTGGCCGCCGGATCCTCCCCTCAAAAAAATATGACTTCTCATTCGCCCGTGCGCCGGATTTTTGGTATAATAGCGGGCACATGAAAGAAAATTTCTTTTTGATCTTCACTGTCCTCGTGACCATCACGGGGGGCTTGGGGCTTTTTTTGCTTGGTATGAAGCACCTCTCCGAGGGCTTGCAGGCAACGGCGGGTGGGGGCTTGCGCAAATTCATGGCGCATGCAACGAGTCATCGCCTGGTGGGGATCGGTACCGGCATCTTTTCGACGATGCTGGTGCAATCGAGTTCCATCATCACCGTGATGCTCGTTGGGTTCGTTTCCACGGCGCTTCTCGCCTTGCCGCAGGCGATCAACGTGTTGATCGGCGCGAACATCGGCACAACGGCCACGGTGTGGATCATCGCGATTGCGCCCGATCCGCAGATGCTCGGGTTCGTGGGCGTGGCGCTCGGCGGCGCGTTGTATTTCTTTTTACGGGGCGAGCGCATCCATAACCTCGGGCTCACGTTCGTGGGGCTCGGGCTTGTGTTCCTCGGCCTTTACTTCATGTCGAAGGGCGTGGCGCCGATCAAGTCGAATCCGGATTTCGCGAACGTCTTTACGACGATGAGCGCGAAGACGCTCTTCGGCGTGGTGAAGATCGCCTTCGCGGCCTTGCTCGTCACGGCGATCATCCAGAGTTCGGCGGCGACGATTGCGATTGCGATGGCGCTTGCTCAGCAGGGGCTCATCACCTACGACGTGGCGATTGCGGTCCTTTTCGGCGCGAACGTCGGCACCACCGCCACCGGCTGGATCGCCGCCATCGGCGGCACGGCGGATGCGAAGCGTACGGCGCTCGCGCATACGCTTTCGAATGTCATCGGCTCGGTGGTGTTCATCCCGTTCTTCTACGTGTTCTTCGTGAAGGTGGGGCCGTGGCTCTTCCCGAACTATGCGGCGCTCGAAACGATCACGGTGAGCGGGCAGTCCGTGCAGGCCTACACCCACATGATGGCGCCGATCGCCGTTACGGATACGCTCTTCGCCGTTTGCCGCGGCATCCTCTTCTTCCCGTTCGTGCAGCCGTTCGCGAAGCTCATCGAAAAGCTCGTCAAACAGCCTGAGAACGAAAAGCCGCATCTCTCCACGCTCTCGCTCGGCGTGAAGGTGTCGCCCGTCATCGCGTGCGACCAGGCGCTCGTGGAAGTGCAGTTCATGCGCGATAGCAACCTTGATATCCTCGTTTGCGCGCGGCGGGTGCTGGAAGGCGTGGCGACGGCGGAGGATGAAAGCCACATCACGCACCGCGAGGACATTCTCGACAACGTGCAGCGCGAAGTGACGGAGTTCCTCGGCCAGCTGATGGTGAAGCGCCTGCCGGCGGAGGTGGCGGAACGGTCGCGGCGGCTGTTGCGGTTGACAGATGAGCTTGAGAGCGTTTCGGACGAGGTGGCGAAGGTGCTCAAGGTGACGAAACGCCTTCGCCTGGCGGGGCAGAAGATGTCCGACGCGTCGCGCGGCGTGATGCTCCAGGTGCACGACCGCGTGTGCGCGTTTGCCGAGAAGGTGTCGCCATGGGTGAAGAGTCCGCGCCCGGCAATCGACATCGAAGCGCTGCAGGCGGAATCTTCGGCCATCCACGAGATGATCCGCGACTGCCGGCGCGTGCAGCTTGGGCGCGTGGGGCCGGACGATCCCGATTCGCCGCTCCGCGTGTTGGTAGAACTTGACATCATCAACGCCTACGAGCGCGTGCGCGCCTACTACCTCAATATCGCGGAAACGCTCGCAGGCAGAAAGAAGCAATAGGCGATGAAGATTGCAAAGTCGGTGTTGGAGCTCGTGGGGAATACGCCCCTCGTGGAGATTTCCTCGAAACTGAATTGCACGCGCGCGCGCGTCCTCGCAAAGCTCGAGAGCTTCAACCCCGGCGGCAGCGCCAAAGACCGCATTGCCGTCACGATGATCGCGGCGGCCGAGAAGGAGGGCCGCCTGAGGCCGGGCGCCACGATCATCGAGCCGACAAGCGGCAACACGGGCGTGGGGCTCGCCCTTGTGAGCGCGGTGAAGGGCTACCATCTCATTCTCGTCATGCCCGATACGATGAGCGTGGAGCGTCAGCGCCTCGCGCGCGCCTACGGGGCGGAAGTCGTTCTGACGCCGGGCGCGGAAGGGATGGCCGGCTCGATTGCGAAGGCCGAGCAGCTGAAGGCCGCGATTCCGGGGGCCTTCATTCCGCAGCAGTTCGAGAATCCCGCGAATGCGCCCGCGCATGAGGAGGCGACGGGGCCGGAAATCTGGGCCGATGCGGGCGGAGAGGTGGATGCGATCGTCGCGGGTGTGGGAACGGGCGGCACGCTCACGGGCCTGGCGCGCTATTTGAAGCGGGTGAATCCCGCCGTGAAGGTGGTGGCGGTGGAGCCGGATGAAAGCCCGCTTCTCTCGCAGGGGCGGTCGGGCCCGCACCAGTTGCAGGGCATCGGCGCCAACTTCATCCCCAAGGTGCTTGATCGCGCGCTCATCGACGAAGTGGTGGCCGTTTCGGCGGCCAATGCCGGCATGGCCGCACGCGCCGCAGCCGCGCAGGACGGCCTTCTCGTGGGCATCTCCTCCGGCGCGGCCCTCTGGGCGGCGCTCCAGCTCGCCCAGCGCCCCGAATTCGCCAATAAGACGATCGTCGCGCTCCTCCCCGATACGGGAGAGCGCTACCTTTCGACTTGGCTCTTCGCCTGATCTAAGCCCCCCCGAAAAAAGGAATGGGCAACCCCCAGCATGTCGAATTCTTGCGCATGGAGGGCGGATTTGCTATACTTACCATGATCGTGGAGGATTTAAGGCATCCTTTTTCCCGTTTTGAAAGGAGTCGGTTATGCGGAAACTCGTTGGACTTTTGACGGTTGCGGCCGCCTTGCTGGCAGGTGAGGCGATGGGGCTGTTGGTGCCTGGAGGGGCGGCGGAAAGACCGTTGCCGGCGGGCTACCGGCCGCTCGAATGGATTGAATCCACGGGCATGCAGCTGCTCGATACGGGCGTCGACGTGGGGCCCGCGACCGTGCTTGAGATGAACTTCGGCCAGGTGAAATTGGGCGAAAGCGGAAGCGACGTTCTCGTGGGCGCGAGCGGCTTCACCCATTACACCTATCTGCTCACGATCCAGAAGGGGAATCTCAACTTCTACGGCCACGGCAATCGCGTGGTGAGCGACTTCAAGCTCTCGGCGGACTATTGGCTGCGCATCGACGCTCGCAAGATCAGCGTGAAGGAGAAGGGGTGCACGGCTGCATGGGAAGCGCCCGTCGAAGACAAGGTGGACTACCGCGGCGATAGGAAACTGCGCCTCTTCGGCGTGAATACGTTCCCGCAGTATTCATCGCGCTACCGCCTCTACGATGCGAAGGTATGGACGAATCGCACCGTTCTCGCGCGCGATTTCGTGCCGTGTCGGCGCCCGGGCGGCGAGGCGGGCCTTTGGGATCGCGTCTCGGGCCGATTTTTCATGAGCGCCTATTATGGCGTCGAAGGCGGCTTTGCCGCGCCCGGCGATGTGCCGGAACGCGATCTCGCGCGCGGCCGCCGTGGTTTCTGGGACCTGAAGGCGCTTTATCGTACGCCGCAATCGTTCAAGGTTGAAATCCCCTGCCGCAACGGATGGGGCGGCAACGATAAGGACGTGCATCCGATTTTCATCGAAGGCGAGCCCTATCATGGCAAGCCCACGCGCGTCTTTGCGTGGTGGGGCCTGCCCGCCGGCGCGTCGCCCACGAACAAGGTTCCCGCGATGGTGCTCGTGCACGGCGGCGGCGGCACGGCCTTCTCGTCGTGGGCGAAACTCTGGATGGACCGCGGCTATGCGGTGATTGCGATGGATACGTGCGGTTCGATCCCGCAGGGCGAGCGGAGCGCGCGCCATCCGCGCCATCCGTGGTCGGGCCCGTTCGGAATGGATACTGCGCTCAATCCCGCCGATCCCGACGTCAAGGACCATTGGACCTATCACGCCGTCGCGGCGGTGATGCGCTGCCATTCGTGGATTCGCTCGCTCCCGGAAGTCGATCCCGCCCGCACGGGCCTTACCGGCATCAGCTGGGGCGGATATCTTACGAGCATCGTCGGCGCGGTCGATACGCGTTTCAAGTTCGCGGCGCCCGTGTACGGCTGCGGCTATTATCCGAAGAATTTCGAGTGGTGGAATAAGCCGTGGAACGATTTCTCGGCGACGCGCGAAGGTCATCGCGCGTGGTTCGCGCTTTGGGATCCGAGCGAATACCTGCAAAGCCCCAAGTACCGGAAGGGCATTCCCTATCTCTGGTGCGACGGTACGAACGACCGCTGGTATCCGTTCGACGCGCTGCGCATGAGCTGCAATCTGCTCGATAACGAAACGCCGCTCAACCTCTCGCTCAAACTGCGCATGCCCCACGGCTACGCGCCGCATGGCGACCCGAAGGAAATCACCGCCCTCGCGAACCACTATCTGAAAGGCGCGCCGCCGCTCGTCGACGTGACGCATGCCTGGGAACGGGATGGAAAGCTCTTTGCCGAATTCGATGCCCACGGCCGCACGCTCGTTCGGGCCGAACTCCTCTACACGACATCGCGTAACGGCATCCTCGCGCGGCGGCCATGGCAGGTGAAAGCGGTGGGCGATTTCGCGCCCGCCACCGGCAAGGTGGCGGTGGCGCTGCCGCCCCAGACGAGCTGCTACGTGCTGAATCTCATTACGGACGACGGCCTTGTCGCCTCCTCGCGCATCTTCCAGCGTGAAACGTGGGGGCTCGTCGATAACCCCCGCAACCCGAATACGGACTGGATGGTCGGCGGGAAGGGCGTGTTCGCGCATTATCTCATCAATGCCGATCTGCTCCCGCGCCTGGGGGAATTCAATGCGGAGGCGCTTGCCGACCAGTTGGCCGATATGAAGGCGGATTGGTTCTGTTTCACGCTCGGCCAGAATTCGGGCGCCTATTGTGCGCCGAACGCCGCCTACGACCGCCTGTGCGGTTATGCACCCGGAACGCATTGCGCCACGCGCGACATCCCGGCCGAAATCGCCGCGGCGCTCAAGAAGCGCGGCATCCGCTTTCTGCTCTATCTCCCGTGCCAGCCCGCGAACGGCGATGCCGTGGCCGAAGCGGCGCTCGGTTTTCCGGCGGGGCCGGCGAATAGCGACCGCGTCATCAACGCCGCCGCTGCCGAGAAGTGGAGCGAGGTGATCGAAGAATGGAGCCGCCGCTATGGCGAGAGCGTGGCGGGCTGGTGGTTCGACGGCGGCTACCGCTGGTGCCGTTTCAACGACCAGATCGCCGGCCTCTATGCGGCGGCGGTGAAACGCGGCAACCCGCGCGCGGTGGTGGCCTTCAACGAAGGCGTCGTTTCGCCGGTACGGCGTTGGACGCATGCGGGCGACTATGCGGCGGGAGAGGTCAACCAGCCGTTCGCCGAAAAGTGTCCTGGCCGCTGGGTGGGAGACCGTCAGTGGCATGTGCTTACATTCTGCGGTTCGACCTGGGGCAATCCCGATTGCCGTTATACGGACGAACAATGGATCGCCTGGCTTAAGCCCACGCTCGCCGCCGGCGGCGCCGTGACAATCGATATCGCCATCGATCGCCCCTCGGGCCGGCTCAATTCCCAACAAGCCGCCCAGCTCAAACGGGTATTTGAAAAGGTCGGTCGATGACGATGAATGGACGGAGTTCACCCATTTTGGGAGTGACGAAGTGCGTCTCTCTCAATAAAAAGGAGGAACAAGAACATGGCAGCCGTCTATCGGGCGAATGAAAAGAAGTGTGCGACTTGCCGGTGGTGGCAGGGGGCGCGTGGGATTGAGATGCGGGCGAATGTGCCGTTCTATGTGAAATGTGGATGACGCGGGCGCCTGCATGGCCCTGAACAACCAGTCGAAGACCCCGGCGACGGCGTGTTCACGCTGGGCGAAGTGGGAGAAGTTGTGAAAATTGATTTCTTGAGTTTGGCAGTTGTCTATCTGCGAAAGAATGGGAAGGTGTCCGTACCTCGTTTGCAGCGGGGATTGGGAATCTCCTTCGCCGAAGCGAGTGCCTTGATCGAGCAGATGCGCGAGAAGGGTTTGATCAAACAAGATCCAACGCTTGAACATCTCCCGGTTTTCATCGCTATGCGTTCAAGTTCTTCATCTAGGCGGTGGAGAGTACCAGTAGGCACAAGCGGTGGTAGGATAAGATGACATCATTGGGGACTGTCCCCCTCAACATTCGTTCCATCCGATCCATTGCCGCCTCCGTCTGCCGTTCCCGCACACTCACGCCACACGGTCCCAGACGAACCTGCCGCAGTCGCGGAGGGCCTTCGCGGACATCATTGGGGACTGTCCCCCCTCAACATTCGTTCCATCCGATCCATTGCCGCCTCCGTCTGCCGTTCCCGCGCGCTCACGCCACACGTTCCCAGACGAACCTGCCGCAGTCGCGGAGGGCCTTCGCGAACGACGGACAGGGGAAGTCGCGCGGCAGCCCGTCCGCCGCCGCCCGCGCGAGCGAGGGGTCGTGGCCGATGTACACCCCGCGGGTGAACGCCGGCACGCGG
>JAZLJP010000065.1:0-6148 GCA_045617985.1 Kiritimatiellia bacterium | reverse complement strand
CCACTTGTTCGCGCACTCCGGGGAATAGCCGCTTCTTCCGCTCTTCGCGTTCTCGAACCGCCGTGCATAGACATCCTGCCGACCGAAGAACAGTTCGCGGAAAAGCGCGACCTTCTCCTCGTTGGACGAACCGTTGTCGATACTTTCAGCCATGTCTCAGGACGGCCAGTCGCAATTCATTCTCGCGAAGTCGCCCATCACCAGCACGAGATTCGCGCCGCGAGGATCGAGTCCCTCCAGCTGTCCATCGGATATCGCGTAGATCTTCATTCGCCCCTCTCATCCAAAGAGCTTCATCAGTGCCTCGGGCGTGAGCGCCGACTTGCCCGTGCCGTCGAGGACGTCCTCGGCAATGGCTTTCTTCTCCTTGTGCAGCTCAAGGACCCGTTCTTCAACCGTGTCCGACGCAATGAGCCGGTAGACGGTCACCGGGTTCTTCTGCCCTATACGGTGGGCGCGGTCCGCCGCCTGGTTTTCAACCGCCGGATTCCACCACGGATCAAGCAGTATCACGTAGTCCGCCGAGGTGAGGTTGAGGCCCGTTCCACCCGCCTTGAGCGAGATGACGAAGAAATCACCCTCGCCCGACTGAAAGGCATTGACCAGCCGTTCGCGTTCGGCCGTGGGTGTCGCGCCGTCAAGATAGCAATGACTCCATCCGTGGCTTGTCATCATCTTCCTGACGATGGCCAGATAATCGGTAAACTGGCTGAACACGAGCGCACGGTGTCCGGACAGGCGAAGTCCCTCAAGGATCCCGACCATCGCCTCAAGTTTGGCGCTCGGCACCTCGTTCGATCCGAGGACAAGCGACGGATGACAGCAAAAGCGCCTCAGCCGCGTCAGCTCCGCCAAGATCGACATCCGATTCGCCTCTCCGTCCTGCTTCGCCAGCGTTGCAAGGGCATGTCGCCGACACGCCTCGTAGGCCGTGCGTTCGGCTGTTCCAAGTTCGACGGGAATGGTAATCTCCGTCTTCTCGGGAAGGTCGTCGAGCACGTCGCCCTTGAGCCGTCGGAGGATGAGCGGCTTGACGAGGCGCTTGAGTTCGGGTGCGGCCTTGCCGTCGTCCGTGAACCGCGCGGCGAACGATGCGGCAGGTCCGAGCAGCCCGGGGTTGAGGTAGTCGAACAGCGACCAGAGTTCGCCCAGCCGATTCTCGACCGGCGTGCCCGTCGCCGCGACACGGAATTTCGCCTTGAACTTCTTCACGAGCTTCGCCCGCTTGGAAGCGTCGTTCTTGATGGCCTGCGCCTCGTCCAGCACCACGCCGTTCCAGTCGACGGACGTGAATTCATCCTCATGGAAGAGCAGATAGCCATAGCTGACGATGACGATCTCGTGCGACTTCGCCGCAGCAAGCCGACCTTCATTCTCGTACGCCATCACAGGGCTCAGCGTCGGCGCGAACCGACGGAGCTCACTTCGCCAGTTGCCGCACACGGACGATGGCGCGACCACAAGCGACGGGCCGTTCTTAGCCTTTTCGAGCAGAAGCGCAATGACCTGTATGGTCTTGCCAAGGCCCATGTCGTCCGCGAGACACGAACCGAATCCGCAACCCGCAAGCCGCGAGAGCCACCGGTAGCCGTCCAGCTGGTACGGACGCAGTTCCGCACGCAATGTCTTCGGTGCGTCGGGACTCGCCGCAAATGCCGCACGGATCTCATCCGCCGTCTTCGCCATCGCGTCCGGCAGTTCCAGCGATTCCTCGCCCTCCCCGAACACACCGTCCAGCATCGGCACAGCCGCCTTGACGATCTCAAGCTCGTCGCCCTTGCGGCGGCTCGCGGCTTTGAGCGCGGCAAGCTGCCGCGCCATCTCCTTCGTAAGCGCCACGTAGTCGCCGTCCGAAAGCCGCACGTAATTGCCCGCCCTGTCGGCCATCGCGGCGATCAGTTCGACGAGATTCAGGACGCGGCCGTCATCCAGTTTGAATTCTCCCTTGACGCTGAACCAATCCTCTGCCGTCCGCCTGGATGTGAGCACAACGCCGCTCTTCGGCGCGTTGGAGACCTTGAGCCGCCGCTCGTCCACCCATTCCATCGGCACGGGCGGCGCGGCATTCTTCAACGCGGCAAGCGCGTCAAGCGCCTCGCCGATCTCGTCGATCCGCCATTCGCCCTTGCCGTCGTGCCAGCTTTCCGCGGCGGACAGCGTCCTGTGGACCGCCTCCAGCGCGTCTTTCTCCCGTTCAAGCGAACGGACAAGCAGATACGCCCCAGCCGCGCCGTTGACGACCTTCTCGGACTGACCGACGCCGGGTTCGACGAAGTAGGCGCGGTTCTCCGCGATCGGATAGACGACCGCCTTGAGCGTCAGCGTCCCGTCCGTGAAATCGAGCCGTACACGGCAATCCGCTTCTGCCTCGACGTGACGCAGAGTCATCGCCTCCAACTCGGTCGGCGCGGCGATCGGCAGGATCTTCGCAATGTCGTCGATAATCGGGCCCGCCTCGGCCATCGCCGCCTGCGGCAGCACGATCTCGCCCTTGTCGCCGTAGTCCGCAAATGCGGTCAGGAACTTCCTGACCTCCTTCGTCAGCTCGATGTAGGCGTAGGTTCCCTCACAGACCTTGCGAATCGCAAAATCGGCATCGTGTCCGATGGCCCAGATCGGCAATTTCAGGATCATGCCGCCGTCCTCGCCGACGGATGTCTTCAGCTCGCACCGGCGCTGCTCGAACTCGACTGGCTCGACCACATCCCCTCGTCGTCCGTAACTTCCGGGGAAGCACTGCTCGACATTGGTCTTGCCGCAGAGGAGCTTCGCGATTTCGGCACTGTCCCGCCAGCCATAACCGTTCAGCAGCGTTTTCGCGATCAGCGCATCCTTGTCATCCATCAGCCGTACGATGCTCTTCCGGTCAAGATCATAGCGAGAAATCCGCTGATCCTCCTCGCCCGTCTCGGACGCGCCGTCGGGACGGAGATAGGCGTCAATCTCTTCAATTTCGGCGGTAAAGCCATCGGCTCCGCTCATCTCCAGTTCGACACGCCAGATGAGCCGTGCACGCGATGCCGCCTCACCGCGTTCGACGGAGGCCGTCGCCTTCTTGACCACGGCCCTGAGCGCACGCACAACACCCTTCCACTCTGGCTCCGGCTCGACTGACGGCATGAAGCGAAACGCACCGGCGTCGATCTTCGCGAGGTAGGATTGTTCGTCCTCCTTCTTGTAGGCGCCGGAGGTAAGCGTCATGTAAAGCCCGGCCAGCGTCAGATACCCAATGTCCGCCACGCGATGCGCGGCATCGAGAACTAGTCCGACCTTCGCGGCATTCGCAACGCGGCCAACCACCGCCATCCGCCAGTCCCACGCCAGGACGAGGGCATCAAGAATGTCCGCCTCGTCCTGTCCAGGATAATCCTTCAACAATTCAGCCTTGCCGGAAAGAATCCGCGCCCAATGTCCGCCGAACATCTCGGATGCGCGCCTCACAAGAGCCATATAGTCGGATGCGGCTTCATGGTACATGCCGAACCTGTAGACGTCCTGGCTGTCAAAGCGCCCTTTCATGAGACTCGCGGGCTTGGTCTTGCCGATCTTCTCCGGCTTCGCCGTCGCCCAGGCCATCGCCTGTAGAAGACGTTCCGGGAAATTGTCGTAGTCACGGTCATCGTGCTGAAGACGATCTCCGCCCAGCGGACGGAATTGATGCGCCGCCGCATCGACCTTCCCGTCGAAGAGCAGCTGGCACGCCTTCACGAACGGGTTCTCCGCATCGACCTCCGGATTGTCCAGTCCCTGCCTCCAGCCCATCCACGCGCAGATCGCGGCATACATCCGGCACGTCGCCTCCGTCATGCGCAGGTTTGTCCGCATGCCGCGGTCAAGCGCCGTCATCACCTTTCGGACGTCCCGCCCCATCATGAAGGACGCGTTCAGGTAGTAGCGCATGACTCGCAGACGGGGATCTGCCAGGTTCGCAAAGGCGAAATCGGGCTCCTCGGCGCAGATCTTGCAGACGGACATCGCCACCGCGCGCGCGAGCTCGCGCCCGCGATCTCCGGCGAGCGCCGCCTTGAGTGCATCCGGCTCCTTCGCCGATCCGAATAGAAAAAGACAAATGCCGTCCGTCAACGCCAGTTCAAACGGCGGATCCTTGCGAATCCCACCATAACGGTGTTCGCCTTTGTGCTGGGCCTTTTGAAGCAACGCCCGCGTCGGCCACCAGTTCTTCGCATCGGCCTCCGTCTTCATCGCCTTCAGTGCCTCAAGCGTCCAGGCCGTGCAGAAGGCAAAGCGTTCATAACAGCGGTCCGGCTTGCACAAAAGACCCTGCCGGCGCAAATCCTCAACATTGCCGGCAACAGACGAGACCGTCACCTGCGGGAACCCGGGATACAGCAGCTCCGTCAGTTCCTGAATGCCCTTCGACCGCGGCAGGAAGACGGAGAGGAACACCGCCATCCGATTGACCGCCCGAAGCCCCTTAAAATCATCGATGCCCTTGACAATCATCCTACATCACTCCAACTTCGTCATGCCGAAATCTCCCCCACACCCGTAATCATCGCGTGTTTCATCGCGCGGGACAAGGCAACATAAAAAAGACTGCGCTCGGAATCGTCACAGGACTTCTGCGCGACAGGATCCATGTCCTTGTACTCCTCGGGCTGAAGCGGCCAGATGCCCTGATTCACCTCGGCCACGACAACGCCCGCGAACTCAAGACCTTTCGCACGATGCATTGTGGCAATCCGCACCCTGTCTTTCTCCGACTCGCGAATCGTCAAATCCGTCTTGACCTGCTTGGACTTAAGACCTCGCTCGGCAAGCGCCGCCGCGATTGATTCGACATCGCTCTGACGACGTGCCAAGACCACGTAGTCGGAATACGTGCGGGCATCCTCTTTTTGCCATTTGACGATCGTCTCGACAATGGCATCCATTTCCCTGTCAAAGGTCTTGTAACGCGCCTCAATCGGCTCCTTGCCCACAACAAGCGAACGAAAGCCCTTGTTGTCATCCTGGGCCCCGTCCAAGTCATCCACCGTTACGCCCCTGAGAATCGCAACTGCCCGTTTGCGAATCTTTTCCGTCGTCCGGTAGTTCAGCCGCAACTTGGAAGACCGCCCCATCACATTGATACCGCATTTCCCAAGAACCGCCCGCTTCCCGTAGATTCTCTGATGGGCATCGCCCACGATCATAAGCGAATTCGGCACGGGAGCATCCTTCGTGTTGTTGGAAATCGCTGCCACAAGCCGCAGCGCCGGGGCGCTGAAATCCTGAGCCTCGTCGACGATGACCGATGCATAGGGATGCTGTCCGTTTTCGCGAATCTGATTCGCGGCAAGGATGGCAATCTCGTCAAAATCCATCAGCTTCTCGCGCGTCAGGATGAGACGGTATGCTTCCAGAACCTGCCAAACGACCTTTTTCTGCGCCGCGGACAGCCGAACCCCCTGCCCGGCACGCGAGACCTTGAGATAGGCCGGAAGTCCGTCGATCTCGTTCGGAAGAACGACATTCGCCCGTTCCCGCAGGAAGAATCCCGGTCTCCAGTTATCCGCCCCCTCGATGCCAAGCATGGCCCGCTCCATCAGCTCCAGCTTCTGCTTCTCCCGGTAAAGCGGCGTGACGTCAACTCCCAGCGTCTTCACGTACTCAAGCGCCCATTTGTCGAGATTGCAGACATCGATCCGGGACATCTCATCCTCCGTGCAGATCGCCCCCAGAAGCATCCTGATGTCATCGCAGAGATTCTTCGTGAACGTCGTGAAGAGAATGCGATCCGTTTTCTTCGTAAACACATTTTCAAGGAGGAACTTCGCACGGTGCATCGCCACGACCGTCTTCCCCGTGCCCGCGCCACCCAAGACCTTGATCGGTCCTTTGACATTCTTGCGGACGATCTTCCGCTGCGACGGATGGAGGAATATCCGCCACTGGGCCAAAGCCGCGTTGCGGATGGCGTTCAATTCGTCCTCGCTGGACGCAAAGGCGAACTGGCTCTGCGACGCATCGCTTTCCTCGACGGCCTTTGCCACATCATCGACGGCAACCGGCTTCTTGCCGATCTCAAGCTCCTGCGCGACCTCGTCCGGCGTCTTTCCGTCAAACAGCATCAGGAGCGCGTCAAACACGCCCTGGGAGAAATTCTGCTCATGGGCGAGTATGTCCTCGTCGTCCTTAAGCGAGC
>JAZLJP010000064.1:0-45775 GCA_045617985.1 Kiritimatiellia bacterium | reverse complement strand
CCCCGCCAGTACCAGCCGCCGCCGCCCCGCCAGTACCAGCCGCCGCCCCGCCAGTGCCAGCCGCCGCCAAGCGTGAAGCAGTGAAGATGGCCGGGCTGCGCCCGGCCAATCGCGAAATGGCGATCGTAACAAACAGCGAAGCGCCCTTCTGGTAATTCCAGAAGAGAGCACGCCGATAACGCCGAATCTCACATCCCTTTCCCGGAATCACCATAATCTCGCCTTTCTTCGCCCTGTTTCGCAAAACATCACACGGAATCTCGAATCGCACGTTCAAGAGGAATCGAAACGGAAAGCCCGAGTTCATCCCGGGCTCGAGCGATAACCGGCACATAAGCTGCAGGGGCTTCGCCCGGGCGGGGCGATCCCTCAATGACGATTTCCGATTTCGAATCCAATGCGCGCCGCACCGTTTCCGCCAATTCTCGAATCGACAACGCGCAATCGCTACCCACGTTGTAGGCGCGCCCCGCCTCGCCCTTTTCCAGAATCGTAAACAGCCATCTCACCAGATCATCGGCGTGGAGATAGCTCCGCAACGGCGAACCGTCGCCCCTTACGACAATCGCCCGATTCGCGAGCGCATCACGGATGAAGTTTCCGATGGCGTAGTGGATGTCGCGGCGGAGGTAGGGGCCGGTAAAGGCGAAGCAACGCGCGATTTTCACCTCAAGGCCCGAATCGAGGAGCAGGCGCTCGGCGGCGAGCTTGCCCCGGCCATACGCCGTCATGGGGCGGCAGGGCACCGTTTCATCGACTGGCGCCACCTGCTGGCCATACACCGCCCCCGAACTCGTAAAGAGCACTCTTCGGCAATCCATGGCCAGCGCAAATTCCACGACGTGACTGGTACCATCGCGAATGATCGACAACATCTCTGCATCGCCAATCTGCGCCGATGCCGGCGTAGCCGCATGCAGGATCGCATCATAGTCATCCGCTGCCGCCTTGAAATCGAAATCCCGCACGTCGCCTTTCACCCATCGCACCTTGGGCGATGCGATGAATTCTGGATTAGCGGAAAGGAAGGATTCCGGATCGCGCGAGAGGATGGTAAATATGCACTCGTCGGTGAAAGCAGGATGGCGCAATCGATAATCCAAAATCGATTTCCCGAAAAAACCTGTACCACCAGTGATGAATACTTGCATGGCCCACCAGAAAAATCAAACTAGCAATTCCAAACCCGTTTCACCGTCTCGGCAATTCCATCGCAGGATATTCCATAACACCGACGTAAATACCCGACATCCCCCACGACCGAGGTGTAAACATCTTGAAGCCCCAACTTGACCAACCGCGGCATCTTGCCACCTTTTCCTGCAATGCCATCTGCAAGAATCGACCCCAACCCTCCCACAACATTATGCTCTTCGACCGAAACAATGGTTTCGTAGCGTTGGGCGATTGCCGCAAAGGCCAATGAGTCAAATGGCTTAAGCGTGACACAATCGACCACGCCGATTTCCATTCCCTGTTTCTTCAACATGTCGCCGGCCTTCAACACTTCTCCTAGCACGGGACCTGTCGCGAAAACCGCCACCCGATTTCCCTTGCGAAGTTCAAACGGCTTTTTGATGTCCACATCAATCAAATCGGGATGGATGTCTGGTTCCCCTCCGCGAGCCAAGCGGATATAACAAGGACCGGCCATCGCACGCGCGGCCCGAACCACTTGCACGCTTTCACTCGCATCAGCCGGCGAGAACACCCGCATATTCGGCAAGGCCCGCATGATGGCGATGTCTTCAGTGGCGTGATGGGTCATACCCGCCGGACCGTAGGCGAACCCTCCTCCGACCGCAACAATCTTCACATTGGCCTCATGATAGCAAACATTGTTGCGTATCTGTTCAAGACAACGCATCACCGGGAAATTGCCGATGGAATAGGTGAAAACCGTATACCCCTCAAGAGCAAGCCCCGTAGCCATGGAAGTCATGTTCTGCTCGGATATCCCAACATTGAAAAAACGATCCGGGAATTTTGACGCGAAAGTCCCCAAAACCCCATATCCTAAATCGGCAGTCAACACAACGATCGAAGGGTCGACCTCCGCCATCCTTTCCACTTCGGCGATCAAATGGTTACGCATGAATTCCCCCCAGTCAATTCCCGCTTTGCCCGCTCATAGAATTCACCCTGCGGATCCCGGTAATGCCATAAAAGCGAATTTTCCATAAACGACACCCCTTTGCCCTTTATGGTATTGGCGAGTACGACCACCGGCCGCCCTAACTTGCGCACCAACAATGCTTGCCGCAATTGCGCATGGTCATTGCCGTCCTGCACCTCGACGACATGCCACCCGAAAGCGCTCCACTTCGCCGCCAGGTTCTGCGGCCCAGCATAATCTTCGCAATTCCCCATTGCCTGCATGCGATTGAGATCGACCACCACCGTAAAATTATCCAACTTGCAATGCGCGGCAAATTGGGCCATCTCCCATACCGAGCCCTCCTCGCATTCGCCGTCACCAACGATCGCCCACACATGGTGACCTTCTCCGCGCATCTTGGCAGAAAGCGCCATACCGCAGGCCACACACACTCCCTGTCCTAGCGACCCCGTTGAAAATTCGACCCCTGGCACATCTCTATGGGAAACATGCCCCGAAAGTGCGCTCCCGTTTTGATAGTATGCGGCGAGTAAATCAATCGGGAAAAAACCGCACTCCGCCAACGTTGCATACATCGCGCAACCGGCATGGCCCTTGCTTAACACGACCCGATCCCGTTCCGGAGATCGTGGACGACCGGCAAACACTTTAGCCACACCAGAATACAGCACCGCCAAAATGTCAACACACGAATAGGCCGAGCCAATATGCGACGCATGCGATGAATGTATCATCTCCAACACGTCCAGACGCACTCGTTGCGCCAATTGCCGACTATCCGGCACATTCAATTCCGTAACCACGGAGCATTCCCCTTGGACCAAAGTTCGTTAAGCAACGCATATTCACGTGGCGTATCCATACACTGCCAGAAGCCCTCGTGCTTGTACAACGTCATGTCGCCCGATTCTGCCGCCTCACGCATGGGCTTCTGCTCGAAGGCCATGTCGGCATCCTCGGTAAGATATCGATCGACGAAACGGCGTGAAACCACCATGAACCCGCCGTTAATGTAATAGCCCGCCCGCGACTTCTCGGAGAACGTGGAAACCCGATCGCCCTTGAAGACGATTTCCCCGAAACGCGAAATCGGATGTACCCCACTGATGGTCACGGAACGATTGGCCCGGCGATGTTTGGCAAGCAGCTTCTCAATGTCGACATCGGCGACACCGTCACCATAGGTCAGGAAAAATTCATTCCACCCCACAGGCAACGCCAAGGCCGCACGCCACACTCTTCCGCCAGTCAAGGTCTCGGTACCAGTATCCACCAAGGTCACTTCCCAGCCCATTCTCTTGAGTGCCGACGCGTGCTTCTTGAAATACGCTTCAAACACTTCCCGCAGATGACCGAGGCACAACACAAACTTCCGACATCCAAAAACGGCATACCAATGCATGATATGCCAGAGGATCGGATCGGAACCGATTCTCACCATGGGCTTCGGGGTGACCTTGGTGACATCACCCAGCCGTGTACCCTTGCCGCCGCAAAGAATCATCACTGGCGGCATTTCTTCGAGTTTTTTTCTTGTCGTTTGCATTACACGATTTCCAACCTCATGATTTTATCAAATTCTTTCGCAAAACGCCACCCTAAACCCCCATGAAATATATCCTTCACGAAGATTCGCCCCCTTCATAATGTGACGACTCATGTTTCAACTCGCCATCTCCGATAAGTATCAAGACCGTAGAACACCAACGCGAGGAAATGAAACGCGAGGAAAAATTCCAAGATAAACACGAGGCGACAGGGATTGAACGCAGCAACCGCCTCCAGCCATGCCCCAGGGAGGATTCCGTCGAAATACGAGTATCCCGTCAGGCAGTAGAGCGAAACCATCTTAACGGCAAAAACGGGAAGATGGTACCAAAGGAAACGGAATCGTCCCTGCGCCATCTCAAAAAACATGAAGCAATTCACCAGAACCATTTCCACATTATAAAGGCCGAGCAGAAACATCTCATAAGACAGACTTTGATAAGGACGCCAAACGGATGAAAGGCCAAGGACAAAACGCCCGAAAACCAAAAGGAAAACGGAAACCAAAACTCCCGAGACGAACGAACCCGACAGGGCATGAAACAACGTACGGAGAGACCGTCCCTTTTTCCCCTGGTCACTGGCGGCCATCGGAAACAACAACGTCACGAAAGCTCCGCCAAGATAGGCCGCCACCATGGCAAACGTATTGATGATGTAATAGCCCGCCGACTCGAAATCCGAAAGGCGATGGCGAATGACGAGCATATCAACAGAAACGAACAACGTCGAGAGCACCGTCAATACTGCAACCGGGAGGGAATAACGCAACATTTCCTGTCCATGTTCCCGCCAATAGGGTTCGGTCTTGACTTCTCTACCAAGATGTTTACGCAAGACCCACAATGCCCCTAAAATCGGTACGGTACAAGAAGCGCCCTGTCCTACAAAATACCCAGATATCGCCCGAAACGGCATTGCCAGCACCATTACGACCAACCGAACAGGGGCAATCAACATGTTGAACCAAATGACAGACGAATACAACTTCAATCCTTGAACGGAGTTTTGAAAAATTTGCGAAACAGCCGTCATCAAACTCACCCCCACCACAAGCAGGCCAAGCGATCCCGTTGCCACACGCATCCGTTCAAAGAAAAACGGAATCGTGAGCCAAGCCAGAATGAATGTCACGAAAATCATCGCTCCTGTTCCAATAAATACATCTCGCAACAACGATTTGACTTTACCGAATTCCTTCCGCTCTGCAAATACGTTTAAATATTTCATAAACGGAATCGCGACAATCGCCAACGGCACACCAACAAAATTAGCGAATTGCGTCAATGGCATCACGGCACCCAATTCGTTCTGCGGCACATATTTTGGCACAAGCCACACCCCAACGAAAAGGTTGATGACATCTCCAATGCGCTGCGCACAGAAGAGCAAGATGGTGTACCACCAAAGATCGCCAAGACGGACATGGATACGAGAGAGAAGATCCATGGCCTTCACCCTCGTCCTTTCAAACCGTCAAGGCACCACTGCATGAACCAAGCCCCCACAACGAACGGCAATACCAACCAGTAAAATGGATACATCCAGTAATCTCGGACAAGATACCGAAGATAACCGGACTTCGGGAAATGACAACACGGCGAGAATGTAAGATAAAACGGCAGGATATGATAGCGCAACATTCTGAACTTTTCTCGACGGAAAGCAGAACGGGAAAACACGTCCTTCTCAACATACTCTCGTAGGATCGAAAAATAGTTCCGCCCAAATACCTGAGCAAGATTATAACCCCCGATTGAACGTCGCGGAAGAGAGTCTGCAAACTTCACTCGATTGACAACAACTTGAGTCTTGGCAAACAACAAACGACACAACACATCCACTTGGCTCAACTGAAGTTTACTCGCCCGTGAAAAATCCTTAAAGGACTGGAAATCTTCACGCCATAATCCAAAACTCCCGATCCACGTCGAATGGAAACTAACCTCATCAAAGAAATCATCAAAGGTTTGACAAATCTTCTCGGTCCCCTCATGCCCGTTTTGTCCAACATTGGAAAAAAACAAAACACACTTCAAGCTTTCCCAACGACGGATACAAGTCAATATCTCACCCAATCCCCGATCGGAAAACAGTAATGTATCATTTGCAAGTTTCAGAAACCGACCTGTCCCCCTCGCCAGTGCCCGTTCAAAATTCGTATCGAAAACATTCTCCTCATTCCGATAATATCTCACCACCTGCGAAAAGCGTTCCGCATAACGCTTACCCACGGCCTGCGTTGCATCCGTAGAGGCATTATCGGAAATGACGATCTCGACCTCTCCTCCCCTGAAGGACGGCAAGGCCGTCAACTGCGCCAACATCTTTTCCAGATATTCGGCGTGGTTGTATGTTGGAATGCAAATGGAGAGGAGTGGCGACGGTGTCATTGTAGAGCCTTCACGGTATCCGTAACATTTGCCTCGGTCACCGGCTGGGTGAGCATCTGCTGAAGCATCTTCGCCCTCTCCGTCGTCATCTTGGTCCAGTCAATCTTCGCCAGTTCCTGCCGAATGGTTTCCGAGAACCGCCAACGAATCAATTTGGCCGGCACACCGCCTACGATCGCGTAGGGCGGAACATCCCTTGTAACCACGGCTCCTGCCGCGATAACGGCTCCTTGGCCGACTGTAACGCCAGAAAGAATCTTCGCTCCAAGGCCAATCCACACATCGTCCTTGACGACAATCGGTCCCTTCGTGGTCGCCTCGACTTCGCCCTCTCCATAGGCAAGAAACGGATAGGAGGAAACGCAGTCTAGCCGATGTCCGCCACCAGCAAGAAACACGACGTGCGGCCCGATCGAAACATAGTTCCCGATTTCAATCCGCTCGCCGGGCGTGCCAAAGAAAAAGGCCTCGATTCCGCCATAGGTTCCCTTCCCAACAGTCACTTTGGAATGGTCGAATACATTCACGGGTGCCGTTCGATTATGACGGTTTGCCCGTTTCCACATGAACCAGTTCCAATAGTGCGGCCCGATCCGCAGAACTTCGCTGATGAACTTCGTGAGCTGCATTGCCTTCTTCTTTCCTTCTCGTCAACCATTGTAGCGCACGAGCATTCCCAGTTCCTTCAGCGTATAATGCCGCATCACAATCTTAAAAAGTTCCGAATCGCTCCGTGTGCGGGCGGCTTGAACGATGTCTCGCGCCGCACGGATTTCCGGCGCAAGACGTTTGATTTCCCGATGGGCCCAGACATGCGCACGAAACGCCAGCCCCTTTCCCTTTACCAGCTGAAGGAGCGATTGCGCGAGACAGCAGCATTCAAACACCGGCTTGATCAAAAACCGCCCCCGCCATCCAAAATTCACCTTGAAGGAAAAACGCATGTTACAGTAGAATTTCCGAAGCACCTCTTCGCGCTTGCAATATTTACCGATGGTCGCATTGTGCTGATGCTCGACGATCGGTGTAGGCACATACCACACCTCCCATCCCGCAAGCCAGGCACGATGGCAGAAGTCGACCTCTTCGTAGTAGGTATGGAAGAAATCGTAGAAGAGGCGGCCGGTAGATTCAACCACTGCACGGCGGATCATGAACATTGCGCCGTAGGCGGCGAAACACTTCCGCGCCTCTTTCGCAACGGGATCGTCGGCGGGCTTCAGCCAACCGGGCGTCGTCGTCGTTCCAAGCGGCGTCAGAAAGGCACCGCACCCATTGAGGGATCCATCTACACCCGGCTCGCCGTTCTTGATGATGAGCGTTCCCTGCACAATGCCCGCTCGCGGATGCGCATCCATGAACGCGAGCATCGCCGTAAACGGTTCTTCACGAAAGACGATATCGGAATTGACGAGAACGGGAAATTCCTTCGTACAGAGCGGATAGCCGAAATTGTTCGCGCCCGCGAAACCGCCGTTCTTCGGCATCACGGCGAACTTCACGCCATCCTTCGCATAGGACGCCGCGAGTTCGGCCATGGCCGGATCGCCCGCCGCGTCGTCGACGATGATCGTTTCCGGCAACACGCCGCCAAACGCCGCCTTCAGCGAATCCACGCAGCGTTTCACGAGTTCGGCGTTCTTATAGGCCGCAATGAGAATTGAAATCCGATCAATCGTCTTCATGGCGAAGATTATAACATTTACCCCCAAAAGACTCAATGGTTTTCATGACCTGCGGCTTGGCCCTTCAAGCCCCCCCCACTACCGCGGAAGAGGTTCGATGGAAGCGGGGATGACGGGATATTGCTGAAGGAAGGGAGCAGAGAGGCCACGCACGGCTCCAAGACGTTTGATGGCGTTCAAAACAAGGCGATCGACGTTGCCGTCTCCGCTCGAACCCGTGAGCCGGCAACGCGTGATGGCCCCACCCGACCCAAAGGCAATCTCCACAAGAACCGGCGCCTGCCCGGCATTCCACCGCACGCCCTCGCGTTCACATTGCTGACGGATGGCGTTGACAATGAGCGAATAACAACGCGACAGTTCGTTATCGGCGATCTGGTTGTGCGTACCAACGCGATACCCTTCGTTCATCATCTTCAAAAACTGTTCCGTCGTCACCCTCGGTTTCTCAGCGGCCGTTCCCTTGCCGAAGGTCTTGACCATCGGCGGCGCCTCGACGCGTGTCGCCTGCTTCCGCAAATCGACTGGCTCCGACGGCTTGATCGGCGTCTTGACGAACTTCGCATCCTTGCGCAAGTCGATCTTTTCCTTCGGCTTCTTCTTCTCGACGACCTTTTCCACGGCATCGACCTTCGGCTGCTCCTTCGGCTCGGGCGGCGGTTCCACCTTCGGCGGCGGCTTGACCTGAGGATCGACTTTTGGCGGCGGATTGGGGTCGGGGGCGGGATCGTCCGTCTGCTCGGCCCACGGCGGCACGATGGTCGGATCCATGATGATGATATTCTCCTGATGCTGATGGAGAATGCAACCCGACATCCAAATGACCCCCACGAGGATCAAATGGAGCGCCGCCGCGCTGAGAAACGCACGGAAATTGGCCGGACTCTTTCGTTCAGGGAAATCGTACATGGCGTTTCACTCCATTTTGGACTCTTTCCCTACTTCTCCACCGTCACAAGCGCCATCTTGTGCACTTTCGTTTTGTAGAGAATCTTCACGATATCCATCACCTCGCCGTACTGGAGGCGTTCGTCGCCACGCACCAGCACGGGCACGTCGGGATCGGCGGCCACCATCTTCTGCAATTCGGCTTCCAACGCCTCGAGCGTCGTGGGCGCATTGTTGAGATAGACCTGATGGTTGTAGTCCACCGTAATCGTGTTCGCCTTCGCGTTCTTCGACGGAAGCGTGTCCGTTTTCGCACGCGGGAGCATGATCGTAACGCCCTGCTCAAGCGCAGGAATCGTGAGCATGAACGTGACGAGCAGAAGGAACGTGAGGTCGATGAGCGAGTTCATATCGATCGACGCCTTCGCGCCGCCGATATCGCTCAGTCTTCTTCCCCGGCGACTCATCAGGCACCTCTCCCCGATTCCTGGAATTCAAGCCCGATGCGGCCCGTCAAATCATCGACAAACCCTTCCATCTCCGCAAGCAGGAGGCGGAGACGCGCCATGAGATTATTATGGAAGGCAACGCCGGGAATGGCGATGAGAAGCCCCACCACCGTCGTCACAAGGGCCGAGGAAATGGCCGGAGCCATCGTCGCGATCGTCGCCGAACCCGCCGCGCCCATATCCGCAAACGCGTCCAACACGCCCCACACCGTGCCAAGAAGGCCGAGCATCGGTGCGAGCGCCACCACGGTCGCAATCACGCCCATTCCCTTCTCGACGCGAATGGACTCCTCTTCGAGCGCATGGTTTGCAAGGGACTTCACAAGCCCCATCTCATGCTTCGAGAGGGCCGCCGCCACACCCTGTTCACGGCCCATGAGAAGCGAACGCACATCGGGCGTGAGCTGCTTCAAGAGGCGCTCGCACGTGCACCAGTAGATGTTCTCCACAGGTGTATGCGTGTTGTCCTTGCGGGAAATGTAGTGGTCGAGGACGCTCCGCGAGCCCATCACGTCGCGCGTGACGCGCTTCGTCACCTGCAGGAGGCCGCGCAACTCGCGCAGCTTTCCGAAAATGAACGTAAACATCAAAAGGCTCGCGCAGAGCTGCACCACCACGATGCCTTTACCCATCGCGCTCGAAGTCCAGAACCCGGCCGTGAGCGAATCAGAAAAGAATTCAAGCATGTCCATATTCTCCATTTTTGACCGCGGAGGTCACCTGACCTTCCGGCGGGAGATCCTGACGGCTCCGGCCACACGCGGCCAGAACTTTATCCGTCGTTTGAAAATGCGCCTTGCAGTGGTTCATGAGCCACACGGGGTCGTGCGCCTTCACCATCTGCTCCGCGAGCGAGCGCACACGCGGATCGCTCGACCCGAGCGGCACCACGCCCAGGGGCGCCGTCGCCGCGGGATCAATCTCCAAAGCCATATCGCAGAGCGCGCGCAGAAAGGTTTCGCGCGCGAGAACGGACGCCGCCGCCACCGCGATCGAATAGCTTTCGGCCTTGTGCCGCTGCTCCACCGCAACTTTCTTTCCCCGCTCCTTGAGCGCGCGTTTGATCACCGTTTCCGTGGGCGCAAACTGGTCCACCACGATGCGCGGGCAGGCGGGCTGCTTCTCAAGGAGTTCCTCGATGCACGTTCCATGCGCCCAGGCGAGCAGGCGATTGATATTTTTGATTTTCGCGTAAAGCCGGTTGTAGGCGGCCGGCCCGATCTTCACCACGGCATACCGCGTGGGCCCGAGGAGCGAGCGGATGAGCGAGCCCATCCGCAGGAGCACCACGTTGTTCGTGATGAGCTTGCAGTCGCGCGCGCCGCCTTCATCCACGTGCTTCACGTTGTTCGCGTCGAACCACTCCACGCGGAGCGTACGCAGCTTCTCCGCAAGCTCTTCATCCACGTAGCAACACGCCACCACAAGCGGGCCGAAATAGTCGCCCTTCCCCGATTCGTCGCTGCCGCCATGCGCCGAAACGGCCACGGCCGGCGCCGCGCCCGCAGGAGCCGCGCTCGCCGCCGTCCCGCCGGCGCCGCCGCCCATCGTCACGGGCACCACGCCGCTCGGCTCGAGGAAGAATTCAACGAAGTCCTGCGCCTTCGAACCCTGCACGCAGAGCTTCCGGCGGCCATGCTTTTCCTTCTGATAGAGCGCGCAGTTGAAGCCGTCCCCTTCCACCGCCATGAGCGAATAGGGCACCTCGCGCGGACGATAGTTTCCGCACGAGAGAAGCACAGCGAGTTTCTCCTGCTGCGCGGCATCAAGCTCGAAGGTATAGCACGTCGGTGTCATGGGAAATTAGAAGAAGAGGTCGCGTTCGCCACGGCACGTGGCCTCGTATTGCCTGAGTACGGACGGATAGAACTTCGGCACCCACTCCTTGATGCCGGCGAGCTCCTTCTGGATAAGCGCTTCGCCTGCGGCGATCGTCGCCGGATCCTTCGCAAAGTCGTCCAGCCACTCGCGGAACGTGAGCACCGCGTTGATCTTGCAGAACTTGCCTTCGCGGCCCGTCTTCAGGGCGTCCATGATGCACCCGCCCGTACGGCCGCAGCGGTAGCCCGCCGTGCAGAAGGAGGTGATCGTGCCGTGGCTGGCGAGGTACTTCACCATCTCTTCGATCGACCGGTTGTCGCCAAGCATGAACTGCTGGCGGTCCTTTTCCTGATGCGCTTCGTTCTCGAAGTCGCTGTAGCCCTTGATTGCGATGTTCGACGAACAGTCGAGCTGCGTCATGCCGCAGGAGAGCGCCTTGTTGCGGCTCTCGGGCTGTTCGCGCGCCGTCACGATCATGCCCGTATAGGGCACCGAAAGGCGCATGATCACGAGGATGCGATGGAAGGTTTCGTCGTCGATGCGCCACGGAGACTCTTCCGGCACGTTCGTGCCGCTCGCCGGCTCAAGGCGCGGGAAGGAAATCGTGTGCGGGCCGATGTTGAACCAGCGCTCGAGATCGCGCGCATGGAGGATCGTTGCGAGCACTTCGAAGCGCCAGTCGCAAAGGCCGTAAAGAACGCCCAGGCCCACGTCGTCCACCCCCGCTTCCATGCAGCGATGGAAGCACGTCGTACGCCAATCGTAACTGCCCTTCACGCTCCACGCGGGATGCAGCGCGTTGTAGAGCTTGCGGTTGTACGTTTCCTGGAACACCTGGAACGTACCGATGCCCACTTTGTGGAGGAGGCGCAGGTCGTCGATCGGCAGCGGCGCCGCATTCACGTTTACGCGGCGGATGCCCACCTTCGCGCCCGTCTTCGGCGCCTTGCAGGGCGTGTTGTAAATCGTCTCGATCGTGTTGGCGATGTATTCGGTGGAGGTCTTTGGATGTTCGCCGTAAACGGCGATCAGGCGCTTGTGGCCGATGCGGCCCGCGAGAACCTCGATTTCCTCCTTCACCTCGTCCATCGTAAGGATGCGCCGTTTCTGCTGCGCGTTGCCTTCACGGAAGCCACAATACTTGCACCCGTTCACGCAGGGATTGGCCACATAGAGCGGCGCGAAGAAGACGATGCGGTTGTCATAGACTTTCTTCTTGATGCGATCGGCCGCCGCGCGCATTTCCTCGAAGAGCGCCGGATCCGTCACGCGCATCAAGGCCGCCGTCTCGGCGATCTCCAACGTCTCGCACGTGGATTCGCTCTTGGCGATGATTTCACGGATCTTCACCGGATCCACCGGCGCCGCATCGGCTTCGGCCAGCGTCCGATTGATCAAATCTTCGTCAATAAAGTGCTTCCCGCCGGGAAGATACTTGTCGATCTCCGACGGAATGATAAAATTCTCTCTATAGTCCTGTTCGTCTTTAAACTGGCGAATACCGTTAACAGTTACCATTTTTCCTCATGCCTTCTCTTGAAGGTGAATATTATAGCACAAATAAGAGAGACGTGCGGGGAAAAGTTTCACCGGCGTTTTCAGGAACGACATGGAACACCAGCCCGCTCACCACGAAGCAAGATTGGGCTCGGAGACGGTGGGCGCGGGATAGGGTTGGTTGATGGCCGGGGCGGCACCGAGACGCTCTGGTGTGACGGGCTTGAATGCGGGGGGCGGATTATCCTTCGGCGCCCTCACCCAGGCGTTGCCGTTCGATTCGTCGCCCTTCCAATTCGCCGGCGGCACGATCCAATTGTTTTCCCTCTCGAAACGGCTCGGAATGCTCGTGCGTTTGAAATCCGGCGGACGCGCCAGAATGTTGTTGATGAACACATATCCGCCCGCCTTCACCGGCGCGAACTCGTGGGCGCGCACCGTGAGCGAATGCGGTTCGAAGATCGGCGTCGAGCGCGCCAGTTCGTCCTTGAGTTCGAAATTGCCCCAGATGCGGTTGCCCACAAAGGCGAGCCCCTGCGACCAGGCCCTCACCGAGCGGCTCGAGAGAAACGCGTTCCCCTCCACCAGCACGGGCCCATACGACACCTCGACGAAAAGGTCATGGTCGTTGCACCACAGCACGTTCTCCGTCACCCGCGCCCCCTGGGCCATCCAGTCGAGCCAGATGCCGCCCCCCGGCCCGCAGTGATGGATGTGGTTGCGCGCGATGACGCTGTCGACGGAGCCGAGGAACTTGATGCCGCCGTTGTCCGTGCCGTTGTACGGCTGCTTCCAATTGCAGTACGACACCCAGCAATCTTCGACCACCGCGAAGTTACAGCCGAGCGCCCCGTGGATGCCGCACTCGGCACAGTCGGTGATCGTGCAGCGACGGATCGTGTGGTGGCCGGTGCGCGCCATGCCGCGCGCTTCGGCGCGCTTGATGGTCTTGACGAACGCCGGCGCCGTTTCGGGTTCGGCGTTGTCCCATGCGTCGCCATGCTTGCCGAGCGAGATGCCGTCGGCCGACGAGCCGGAGACGGTGCAATCCTCGATCACCCAGCCGCGGCTCCAATGCGTGCCAACCACACCCACCTGCTGGGCCGAGGCCGAGCCCCAGGTCGGCCCCGCATTCACGAATGAGAGGCCGCGCAGCGTCTGGTAGTCGCGAAACTCGACGAGCGGATAGAAGCACGCGGGGCGCACCACGAGTTCAGGCACGGCGACGGACGGATCCTGCGCGAAGCGGGCGACGATCGTTCCGGAGACCGGCCCCGCGAGAAGCGCCGCGTGGCCGACCTTCAGCACGGCCGCCAATCCCTCTTTCGCCACGAACGCCTCGCGATCGTGCAGCACGAGCCGCCGGCCGGCCTGAATGAGGCGCGTACGCAAAACCGGGCGCTTCGCACGATACCACATGCCACCGAGAGCATCCGTAAACGGATTGAAGCCGCCGAACGTATCGTAGGCAAGGCGCACCTCCCAGAGTCCATCCGCCCGCTTCGTCCAGCCGCGCACTTCGTCCGCGCCCGTAATCACCACCTTCTCGCCCGGCGCGGCGCGATAGACGATCGGCGCCCCCTCTCGCCCCGCCTGCGCGGGCTTCACCCATTCGCGGTAGACGCCCGCATGAATCGTCACCACGTCGCCGGCCGTCGCCACGCGCGCCGCCCGCTGAATCGTGCGCCACGGGGCGGCCGCACTCCCGGCCGCCCCGTCATCGCCCTGCGGAGAGACGTGGAATTCCGCCGCTCCCGCAGAGAGCCCCAAAATTCCCAAAACAGCAACAAGTACCAAAGCCGTCTTCTTGGGGGAGGCATCGTCCATTCGCTCGTTCCTTCTCATTTCCGTTCGATGAGGTCGGCCATCGCGTTACGCCAGGCGAGGAGTTTTTCGGGGGCGTCCGTGTAGTTGGACATCGTATCCATCACGTCCTTCGGAACGGCGAGGAGGCGGCGGGCCTCCTTCGCCCAGGCGCAGTTGGGATCGGGGCAGGCCTTCAGGCGGCGCTCAAGTTCAAGCGCGTAGGCGTAGTCTTCGAGGCCGTCGCGGAAGTTTTCGAGGCGCTGGGTCGCGAGGGGCATGCCGCCCGGGCCGCAACAGGTCCAGCTGCCGTCGCCGTGGAACGTCGTCCAGCTGCGCGCCGTCCAATCGGTGAAGGCGCTCGTACCCTGAATCACCTGCGCACCGTTCCAAATCGCAATCGCATAGTAGAGGAAACCGTCCGGGCGCATCCGCGTCGTCTGCGCGCCCATGAGCAGACGCCCTTCGATCGCGGCGTGTTCGATGAACATGTTCGCGTACGGCGCACGCGGCCCGCAGCAGATGTACCACCACACCTGGCGCCCCTCTTTGCGCGCGACAGCGGCCTTGGCGGCATCGTAGCGGGGCGTGAGCGGCGTAAACCAGTCCATGCACGCCAAAGACGTGTTGACGCCGAACTCGTGGTCGTAGGCGGTCGTGAAAATCGGTACGCCGGGGAATTCCTCCTTGAGGATCTTCACCGCGCGCTGCACCTGGTCGTGCGTGTCTTTCGGCGCTTCATCGCAGCCGTAGATGAAGGCGTGATCGAGGATGCCGTTACGCTTCGCGAACTCGTAGGTCGAGCGCAGGCGCGGCAAATGGCTCGCCCGCCACTGGGCCTCCGCCTGCAGACCCTTGCCGATGGCGCTCCAATAGCCGAGGTTGAAAAAGCCGAGACGTCCCTGGCCCTTCAGGCGCAGCAGCATGTCGGGGTAGAACGGCCCCTCCTTCGCCTTCCCCGTGGACGGATCGACCGACGCGTGGTGGTAGATGCTATCCATCGGAATGTAGTAGTCGGCGAGGAAATCGCACCACGCGGCCCGCTTCGTCTGCCACAGGTTGATCGGCGACTGGGGGTCGGCACGGCGCAGCTTCGACTCTTCGATCTCCGCCGGCGTCGCGAACTGCATGCTATAGCCCGGGCTGAACGAAATCGCGAGCGGGAGGGGGCTCTTCTTCGGCACGGCGAAGTCGTTGACGCGTACCGTGAACGGGAAGGAATACGCCCCCTGCTTCGCCGACACCGTGAGCGTACCGGCGTAGGTGCCGGCCGGCTGGTTTTCAGGGCACGTCACGCGTACCCAGAAGCTCTGCGCGTCGCGTCCCTTCACATCCGTCGCCGTGAGGTAGTCGAGAATCGGATCGGGCCACCAGCCGAGCGCAGGGCGCTTCGTCCGGCGGCAGTAGCCGACGGCATTCGCGGCCGGCGCCTGGTAGCCGATTTGATATGGCGGGAGCTTCTTCGTCTCCACATAGCCCGTCACCACGCAGGCGACGTTCGTGGCGGCGAACACCGTGCCGTCGGCGCGCGTCAAGTCGCCGCACGTCACCTTGACGCCCGCAAGGTCCGTCTCGCCCGGCGCCACGATCACCTGCACGCTCTCCTTCTCGCCGCGCGCAAGCCGCAGCGCGGCCTTCGTCGCGGGCGTTGCCGTGAAACCGGCGCGCGGGCGCACCTTCGTCATCGACGAGGCGAGGCCCACGTTCATCTTCGCGCTGTCCTGCCCCGCACGCGCACACGCCTCGCGGAAACGCCAGTAGCTGTCGTCGTGTTCGCGCGTCTGCCGCATCTGCGCCATCGCCGCCTCCGCCTTCACGGCGGTCTCCTTCATGAGCGGCAGCAGATCGCGTGCAATGCTCGTCGCCTCCGGGAGCGGCGCCGCTTCGCCCTTGGCAAGGAGCGTCACGCGGTCGAGATAGACGTTGAACGAATGGGCGCGCGTCGTGAAGAAGTGGACGCGCGTGATGTTCTTCGGGTTCGCCGTCTTCGGCCAATGTTCAAGCGGCACGATCCACTGCAGATGGCTCCGGGCCGGCAGAGTCGTCGAAGCATGCAGGCCCCCTTGAATCCGGCCGTCGGGCCCGGCAAGGAACGTCGCAAAGGAGTCGCCGGCATCGCCGAGGTTCACGAGATCCACGCAGAGGCGATCATATTTCGTCCAATCCGTCACCGGTGCCGTGAGCGTAAAGCTCGGCCATTCATTGAGCCCCTGCCGCCATGGCGTACACGCCCAGTGAAGCGCGTTCGTACCATGCGTCGCAAAACGCGGCTCAACGGCAACCGAGCAATCCGCGTTCGCCACATTCGACGCGGCGGCAACTTCCGCCGGCGTTTCAAAGTCGAACAACGTCGCCGCCCCCGAAGCGCCGAGCGGCGCCACGAGACCGGCCAACACCAGGGACGAGCAAAAGAATTTCGTTTTCATACCTCTATTCTACCACAAGCGCCCCCAAGAGGCAATCACGTTATCAGAACGACCAGAGATTCACGGATTCCGTTTGACGGAGCTTGGCGACATGTGTTATAATTGAGGTGAAATTTCACCAACCTTAAATGAGGATTATTCCAATGAACTCTGTGCTTCTCCGCTCGTTCGTTGCGGGTAGCGCCGCGCTCGCCGTTCTTGGCGTAGCGGCGGATGTGGATCTCTCGAAGATTGTCAAGGGCAAGGAACGCGGCGTCTACGGCCTCTATGGCGATACGCCGGATGCGCGCCATGCGTGGGCGGTGCACGACTTCAACCGGCCCTATCCGAAACAGGTCGAAACGGAGGACGGGAAGCCGCCGAGCGATGCGATCGTGCTCTTCGACGGTACGCAGAAGAGCGTGGACGAAAACTGGTGCGACGCGCAGGGCCGCCCCACGAAATGGTCCGTGAAGGACGGCTGTTTCGTGTGTACGCCCCGCAGCGGCGTTGCCTGCACGAAGCGTCCCTTCGGCGATGCGCAGTTCCACGTCGAGTGGATGAGCCCGCTTTCCGATGCGAAGAGATTCGGCCAGCTCGGCGGCAACTCCGGCGTTCTCCCGATGGGCATGCACGAAGTGCAGATTCTCAACTCCTACGACCCCGATCCGAAGGCCGATGTGAAACGTAATTATCCCGACGGCATTGCCGGCTCGTTCTACGCCGAAAATCCGCCCCTCGTGAACGCAAGCCGCCCCGCCGGCGTGTGGCAGTCGTACGACATCGTGTTCCACCAGCCGATCTGGGAAGGCAAGAAGCTCGTCTATCCGGGCAGCATCACCGTGTTCCAGAACGGCGTGCTCGTGCAGGACCACTGGGAGATCGAAGGCCTCGGCACCCATCGCACGCGCAATCCGCTTCGCCCCTACGCAACGAAGCTCCCGTGGAAACTGCAGGACCATGGCGACCCCGTGCCTTTCCGCAACATCTGGATTCGCGAGCTCCCCTCGCGTACGGCCAACACCACCCACGGCGGCCCCTACGTGCGCGCCGAGGACGTCATCGCCCAGCGAGAGCACACGGCGGCCTCGCTCTTCGCGCTCATCGACGTGAACGTGCCCGATGCGAAAAACGTCAACGCGATTCTGGAGACGCTCTCCTATTCGAAGAAGCCCGAGTACCTGGCCGCCGCACAGAAGCTCTGCGCCGCCTACGACACGAAACTCAAGGCGCTCGACGCCAAGGGCACGACCGCCGCACGTACGGAAATCGTGGGCACCATCCAGAGCTTCACCGTGCTCATCCGCAATCAGGTGATCGCCCGCAACGACTTCGCGCTTTTCGCAACGCTTGAAGGCATCTGCGCCAAGAACAAGTGGGGCTATCGGAGATAAAACGCTCCTACAGCGCCGCACAAAGAGCGGCGCTGCAGGCAAGGCCGCGGTCGGCGCGATCAACGCGAACGAGCGCGGCCTGTGCGGCGCGGGCGATATCCGAACGCGTGAGCTCGCCGATGCCGTGCGTGCGCAGATAGCGGAGGCCGCGCTTGTAGGCGCGCGCCGCATCGGAAACGCCGGCTGCGGCGGCCGCTTCGAGCGCCACGACGTTCCGCGCGCTCAATTCGGCATTCGCCCAGCCGCCTTCCGCGTTCTGTTCGCGAACGATGGCCGCAACGGCCGAGCCGAGCGCGGCAGCGGGGGCCTTCGGATCCTGCGCGAGGGCCGTCACGGCAAACGCCTGCATGTAGGTGGCGGCCGAAGAGGCCGAGAAGAGGCCGTCCGCGCGCTGGCACGAAACGAGGCGCACGGTCGAATAGGCCGGTTGCGCGCGAAAGAAAGTGGAGCCGAACAGGAGGCAGAGCGCAATGCCCGCCGCCATCGGGAGGCCTGCCGTGAGCGCAAAAAGCCAACGGTGCGATTGTGCCCGCCGCGCGTCATGGACGGCCGCCATGACACGTGCCGTGAAATCGGCCGGCACCTGCGCCGCAGGCGCCCTCTGGAGCGAGGCGGCAAAAGCGGCCAAATCGCCCTCCCGGGCAAGATCACGTTCAAGATCGCCGTTCATGATAGAAATTCCTTCAGTTTCCTCAACGCGTTGAACATCCGCGATTTAACCGTGCCCACCGGAATGTGCAGAATCGCCCCCACTTCGGCGTAGGGGAGGTCCTGGAAAACACCCAGCTCCACAACGTCGCGCAAGCCCTGCGGAAGACGGGAGACCGCGCGGCGTACGTCCTCGCCGGCGGCAGGCGAAGCGGGCGCGCGCGTCTCCGCCGCCACCTCGGCCTGTCGGGCAAGATCCTCCTCAAGCCCGGCCTTGCGGCCTTCGGCGCGGAAGAAGTCAACAGACTCCTGCCCCGCGAGGAGGAACAGGAACGTCGTGAACTTCGCCGCCGGGGCATACTTGCGCCGATAGCGCCAGAGCCGCAGAAACGTACGTTGCGCGAGATCCTGTCCGTCAGAATATGAAACGCCGCGACGGAGGAAAAAGTTCAATAAAATGTTTTGATAACGGCGAACGAGCTCCTCAAAGGCATCCTCGCGGTCCTGGGCCGCAAGCGCCATGAGGTCGATATCCGCCCGGTCGCTCACAGCGGAATATCCTTCGCCCGGCCCGCATCCGGCAGAGGGGCAACAGCGGATGACGCGCCTTCGGCGGAGGCGGTGCCGTCAACCAAGGCCGCAAGCTGCCCGAGGATGACCGAATGCGACGCGAAGAAACCTCCCTGATGTTCTCCGGGGGCAACGATCCCCACCCCCGTCAAAAGCGCGAGGACAATGCAGCCCTTCAGGGTGCCCGCCAACAAGCCGAGGAATTTATCGAGCACGCCACCGATGAGGAAGGAAACGAATCGCTTGACGAGGTGGCGCACGAGCCCCCCGGCAATCAACGCAAAAACGAAATCGATGACGAGCGACGCCCCCTTGTGAAACGCCTCGTTATTCTGACCGAGGCCACAGGAGAGGGCGCACTCCTGAGCTACCCCGTAGAGGAAATACCCGGCGGCCAAGGCGGCGCCCAAGCCGAGGAGCGATCCAAGCTCTCCTGAAATTCCCCGAAAGAGACCGATGACCGCCAATAGCGCCACAAGGCCAACGAGCACCCAATCCAGAGTCGTCAATTCAACCGGCATGACCGCATTCCCCCTTTTCGGCTCGTTTCAATTTCTCATTTCACTTCGGCACGATAGGCTTTCCAAGCTTCCGCCTGGCGGGCCTTACCGGCCTTCTGAAGCGCCGCCACAAGCAAATCGAGCGTTTGATGGTTTTCGGGGTCATGCGCCACCGCACGATCGAGAATCGCCACCGTCGTCGTCCACCGCCCGCGCTTATAAGCAAGACGCGCCGCTTCCAAATAGACAGCCTGCGCAGCGGGATTCTGGTCGATCGCCTCGCGATAGGCCGCGAGCGCCTTATCGACATCGGCTTCGTTCTTCGCATTGAGCCCCTTGAGGTGCGCAAAGGCGAGCGCGGCCGCTCCGGAAAGCGGATCGGCGGCGTATGCCGCTTCATATTTCTTGAGCGCGGCCGTAATCATGCGCCGGCCCTGCATGGTCTTCGCCTCCGCAAGCAATTTTGCCGAAGATGCCGGATCGCGCTTGGCAGCTCCTGGCTTCGCCGCAGCCGCCGCGGCGAGCGCGCGACGAAGCGCCGGCTGGATGTCGCGGCTGATCTTCTTCGCCCGTTCGTCCTTGGGATTCAACAACGCTCCCGCCATTGAAAACTGCTCCAACGCCGCCGCGTCGAAATGATAGGTGTCGCGCGACAGCACCCCAAGATGATACCAGGCAGACGCATTCCGCCGATTGAGGCGCATCGCGCGAAGAAAGGAAATCCGCGCCGCATCATGCGCCGTCTGCGCAAGCTCAACAACGCCGCGCGCCACCCAGGCGTCGCTGCGCAACGCCGCCGGCAGCGACTTCTCCCCCGTCACTGCGGTGAAATCGGCCAGGGCCCTCTTGTAGTCCTTTTTCAGATACGCCGCCTGGCCATCGGCGAGACGCGCCTCGGCGGAATCCGGTTCAAGCGCAAGCGCCTCGGCCGCCGCGGCATTCGCGCCCGGCACGTCACCCAAACGGATCTTCACGAGGGCGAGCTGGAGGCGCGCCTCGAAATTCGTCTCGCACTTGGCCGCAGCCGTAGCGAAAGCCACGGAAGCCGCCATGGGATCTTCCTGAGCAAGCGCTTCAAGCCCCTTGGCGACATCTGCCGCGCCGTCGTCAACACGCGCCGTCGGCACCGCGGGAGAAGCCGGCCGATCGCCACACCCCGCAATCATCAAAAGGGCCACAAGTGAAGCATATCGAAGAAGAAGCCGTTTCATTGTTGAACAATCCTTTCTCTCTTTTAAGAAAACCGCGTGGCCGCTTCATCGAGAATCGCACGTGCGGTCTTCGCGCCGATGCCGAACCGGCGCGTACCGGCCGCATACATCGCAAGAACCGTATCGAGCGTTCGCACACCGCCGGCGGCCTTGACGCCGCAGCGCTCGCCCACGGCCTTTTTCATAAGCGTCACGCGCTCGAGCGTCGCGCCCGTCGGCGCCCAGCCCGTGCCCGTTTTCACCCAGCTCGCGCCCGCCTCCACGCACCAGGAGCACGCGCGCACGATTTCCTCGTCCGTGAGCCAGTGGCATTCGAGGATCACCTTCACGGGGCGCCCAGCCGCCGCTTCCACAACGCCACGCACGTCATTCACATACGAGGCGCGGTCGTTCGCCTTGAGCCAGGCGATGTTGTTGACCATATCCACTTCGTCGCACCCGAGGCGCACGAGTTCCTTCGCCGTCTCCTCCTTGATGCGCGAGGTTTCCGCGCCGCCCGGGAACCCGCTCACGCTCGCGAGCTTCACCGTCGTATCGCGCCCCAGCGCCTGGCGCATATACGGCACATGCGCAGGCAGGCAGAACACCGCCGCCACGCCGAATTCCTTCGCGAGCGCGCAGCAGGCGTCGATATCCGCACGCGTGCTCTGCGCCTGCACGGCGCTGAGATCCATCATCTGGGCAATTTCTTTGACTGTCATGGCCAACACCTTTTCCGTTCTTCTCCGCCTCTTTAGAGGGCCGCTTTCAGAATCCGGGCCAACGCTTCCGCCGTCACGGGCGGATTGGAGGAAAGAACGCCGTCGGCATTGAAGGAAACCGTCTTCACGCCTTCCACGATGCCGGGGATGTCCGCCTCCGTCACGCCCTTCTCGCCGAGCGTCGTAGGTACGCCGCATTTGGCGATGAAGGCCTTGAAGTCGGCAATGGACATGATCTCGCGCTCGAAGCGCTCGTAGGGCGCGGGCTTGATCGCCTTGTGATACGCCATCCACGCGGGCATGACGATCGCGAGCGACGAGCCGTGGTTGATGCCATGGCGCGAGGTGAGCACGTGGCCGACCTGGTGCATCGGCGTCCATGCGTCGCCCGGCGACGCCCACCCGTTGAGGCCGCATGTCGCCGCCCACATGAGTTCGGCGCGCGCGTCGGCGTCCGTCGGATTCGCAAGTACGATCGGCAGATTCTTGATGATCGTCTTGATCACGCCGAGCTGGAATTCGTGCAGGAGGTCGCTCTTCGCCTGGCCGTTCACGAAGATTTCCAAAACGTGGCTGATCGCGTCGATCGCGCCGCACGCCGTCTGGAACGGCGGGAGCGTGTAGGTGAGCTCGGGGTCGAGGATCGCCGTCTTCGCGAAGAGGCAGTCCGCCCAAATGTAGCTCTTCTGCTTGCGCGCGGTCGAGCTCACCACCGAGCACATGTTCATCTCGCTGCCGGTTGCCGGGAGCGTGGGAATGAGCAAAAGCGGCAGCGCCGTCTCCGGCGGCTGGGCGGTCACGTTCGAGTGGCTCGCGTAGACCATGTTCCACAAATCGCCGTGCGTGTACTCTACGCCGGCGGCAACGGCCTTCGCCGCATCCATGGCGCTCCCGCCGCCTACGCCGATGATGAAGTCCGCACCGAACGCCTTCGCCTGGTCAACGCCGCGCGCCACCATTTCGATGGGCGGATTCGGCACCACCTCGAGGAATTCCTGCGAGGCGACGCCCGCCGCGTCGAGAAGGCCCTTCAGCTTCGCGAGCGTACCTGTAACGCTGCCGTCGTTGTAGCTCACAACCAGGGCCCGCTTGCCGAGCTTCGCCGCTTCCGCACCTGCCTGCGCAAGCGAACCCGCGCCGAAAATCACCTTCACCGGATTCTGATAGGTAAATCCATTCATGTTCAAACCTCTTTCTCTTTCAACATCGATCGATTCAAGGCAGAAGCGCCGCGCCCGCGCTCGCGCCGATGCGCGTGGCACCGGCTTCGACCATCGCCAATGCCGTTGCGCGGTCGCGGATGCCGCCGGCCGCCTTCACACCCATCTTCGGGCCCACCGTGCGGCGCATGAGCTTCACGTCCTTCACCGTGGCGCCGGAGGCGGCAAAACCGGTGGAGGTCTTCACGAAGTCGAAGCCTGCCTTCTTCGCCTGGCGGCAGGCAAGGCGCTTCTCGGCGTCCGTAAGGTTGCAGCACTCGATGATGAGCTTCAAGGTCACCTCCTGCAGGCATTCGCGGCAGGAGGCGACAATCGCCGTGAGCTCCGCCTGGCACGCCTCGGGGTCGTACTTGAGGAGACGCTGGTTGATGACGTAGTCAAGCTCGGTGGCGCCGTTGTCGATGGCGTCCACGCCTTCGAAGATCTTGACGTCGGTCGTATTCTGGCCGAGGGGGAAGCCGATTACCGTACACACCTTCACCGCAGTCTTCTTGAGGAGCTTCGCGGCGAGCGGCACTTCGGCCGGGTTCACGCACACCGAGGCGAAGCCATGCTTCTTCGCCTCGCGGCAGAGCTTGCGCACCGCATCGGCATCGCCGGCGGGCTTGAGAAACGTATGATCGATGAACGAAGCGAGTTCCATTTTCAGGCCTCCTGGATTTCACGGCGATAGGGAACGGACGCCTGGGAACCGGGGCGCGTCACCGAGATGCCGGCCGCCTTGCAGGCGAACTTGATCGCGTCCACGAGCGAGCGCCCTTCCGAGAGCGCCACCACGAGCGCGCCGTTGAACGTGTCGCCCGCGCCCACCGTGTCGATCGCCTTCACGGGATCGGCCGGCACATGGCCGTGCTCGGCACCCGTGGAGTAGTAGGCGCCGTTGCCGCCGAGGGTGATCACCACCGTCTTCGTACCGCGCGCGTGGAGAATGTCGCACGCCTGCTGGGCGGTCGCATCGTCCACCACTTCGATGCCGGTAAGAATCTGCGCTTCCGTTTCGTTCGGCGTGAGCATATCGGCATCGGCATAGAGCGACGAAGGCATCTCATGGGCGGGCGCGGGGTTCACCACCACGCGCGCGCCGGCCTTGTGGGCACGCGCGGCCACGGCGGCGACCGTTTCCATCGGCGTTTCAAACTGGAGCAGCACGGTATCGGCCGCTTCGATTTCCGCCGCGTACTGCGCGGCGTCTTCGGGCGTCATCGTGCCGTTTGCGCCGAGCACCACGCGAATCGCGTTCTGGCCCTGTTCGTTCACGAAGATGAGCGCCGTGCCGGT
Source organism: Kiritimatiellia bacterium (assembly GCA_045617985.1). Taxonomy (GTDB): domain Bacteria; phylum Verrucomicrobiota; class Kiritimatiellia; order RFP12; family UBA1067; genus RUG572. The sequence goes on along the minus strand of JAZLJP010000064.1, from coordinate 21,585 downwards.
GGGCGTGGTGGGATCCACGATCAACTTCGCATCCATCCCCTCACCCGCGAAACGGGTCACCGCCGCGCGGCCGAAATCGTCATCGCCCACCTTGGCGATGAAGATGCAGCGGCCCGGCGCCGCAAGGCGCGCCACCGCCACGGCCTGGTTCGCGCCCTTGCCGCCCGGCGTCATCATGAACGTGCCGCCCGGCACCGTTTCGCCGATGACGGGAATCCGCGCCCCGGAGGCGACCATATCCGTATCCGTACTGCCCAAAACCACGATTTTCTTGCTCATTGCCTGAATCCTTTGCTCTTGAAAGTGAAACCGCTACTTCATGGCGCAGGCGATCAACGCGAGGCCCGCCACGAACAACACGAACATGGCGAGATTACACCAGTGCGACTTCTTCGGCGCGCCGGCGAATTCCTTCCAGATGAGGATGCCCCACAGGGAGGAGACGAGCGTCGAGCCCTGGCCGAGGCCATAGCTGATGGCCGTGCCCGCCGTACCGGAGGCGACAAGATTGATGCCGTTGCCGAGGCCCCAGATGAGGCCGCCGAGAATGCCCACGAGGTGCACCTTGAGGTTGCCGGTGAAATAGAGCTTTTCCGTAATCGGCTCGCCCGCCGCCGGGTGGCGCATCGCAATGCCGTTGAACAGGAAGTTGGAGGCAAACACGCCGAGCGAGAAGATGAAGGCGGCCGAATAGGGCGACATCTTCCCCGCATCCGGCTTCACATGCTCGAGGAAATTCAGATCCATCGCCTTGGCGATGAAGAAATAGAAGAACGACATCGTTACGCCGCACACCACGCTGATGACGAGCCCCTTGATCAACACGCCCTTATCGGTGGCCTTCACGCCGGCCGCCTTGTTGCGGATCTGGCTCGCAATCACGTTGCAGATGATGGCAACGACGATGAGCGCCACGCCGCCGAAAATGCTCACGGGATCGCCCTTGGGGTCTTTCAGATAATTCCAGACGACGCCGAGAACGAGCGCAAGGCCAATCCCCACCGGGAACGCCACGCTCAACCCCACAATCGAAATCGCCGCCACGAGAAGCAGGTTCGCCGCATTGAAGATGACGCCACCCAAAAACGCATTGAGCAAACTCGAGCCGGACGCCCCCTTCAGCGTCTCCCAGAAGCCCCACGCCGCGTTCGTACCGCAATTTCCCAGCGTCATGCCGAAGAGCAAGGCGAAGAGCACGACGCCGATGACATAGTCCCAATAGAAAAGTTCGTAGCGCCAATTCTTGCCCGTCAGTTTCTGGGTGTTCGCAAACGAACCCCAGCAGAGCATAGTGAGCACACAATAGGCAACCGCAAGCGGCTGGCTGGTTGTGAAGTACATTTCTGATCCTCCTGTTGATTCGGTTAATGAAAGCGGCCCGTCACCGAAGTTCAAGCGACATCGCCTTTTCAGGACAGGTGAAGGGATTGGCGTGCTTCGTGCAATTGATGCAGCCGGCATAGAGCTTGTGCATGATGTGGGTCTTCGGCGTTTCGTGGAACCCGAGCGATTCGAAGAAGGCCGGCGTGAGCGTGAGCACAAGGAGCTCGCGCGGGCCGAACGGCCGCACCTTCTCGATGATGCCTTCCACAAGCTTTCGCCCGATGCCGCGGCGGCGATGCGAGGCCAACACGGCCACGCTCTGCACTTCCACCGTCGCCTTCAGGGGGGCGCCGATCTCCGGCCAGACCTGGTAGGTCGCACAACCAACCGCCTCCCCTTCGCAAATCGCGATGAGGAAGCGGTCGATGTTTTCGACGATGTTGCCCATCGGCCGCGGCACGAGCTCATCGGGGTGCTGCTGCACAAGCGCGTGGATTCGTTCCGCGTCATGCAGCGTTGCGGGGCGCAGGGTCACATTCGTCGCAGTCATGGACGTTGCCCGCCTTAGGTGTAACGCAAGACTTCGTCCACGGTCGTATAGCCGTCGAGAATCGCGCGCACGCCGTCTTCACGCATCGTCCGCATGCCGAGTTCGCGGGCCTTTTCGCGGATGATGAGCGTGGGGGAACGGGCGTTGATGAGCTCGCGAATCGGGTTCGACACGCGGAGGTACTCGAAAATCGCCTTACGGCCCTTGTAGCCCGTACCGTTGCAGGTCTTGCAGCCCTTGCCGAAGTAGAACGGGCGGCCGCCGATCTGGTCGCGCGTGAGGTTGATACGATCGAGCGTGTCGTCGTCCGGCTCGTATCCCTCCTTGCACTCCTTGCAGCAGGTACGCAACAGACGCTGGCCGAGCACGGCTTCGAGCGTGGAGGCCACCATGTACGGCGCCACGTTCATATCGACGAAACGCATCACGGCGCCGGCGGCGTCGTTCGTGTGCAAGGTCGAGAACACCAAGTGGCCCGTCAATGCAGCCTGAATGGCGATTTCGGCCGTTTCCAAGTCACGGATTTCTCCGACCATGATGATGTCGGGGTCTTGACGCAGGAAGGCGCGCAGCACCTTCGCGAACGTGTTGCCCACTTCATGGTTGATCGGCACCTGCACGATGCCTTCCATGTCGTATTCAACAGGTTCCTCGGCCGTGAGCAGCTTCGAATCGATCGTGTTGATGCGGCGGAGAACCGAATAGAGCGTCGTCGTCTTGCCCGAACCCGTCGGGCCCGTCACCACGATGATGCCGTTCGGCTTTTCGATATCCATCGTGATCTGTTCGTACACGTCTTCGGGAAGGCCCACGTTTTCAAGGTCGAGCGAGGTGGCGCTCTGGTCGAGAATACGCATGACCACCGATTCGCCGTGCGACGTCGGCAGGCAGCTCACACGCAAGTCGACCGGGCGGCCCGCCACGTTGATGGCGATACGGCCGTCCTGCGGGATGCGGCGTTCGGCGATGTTGAGGTTCGCCATGATCTTCACACGCGAGATGATGGCCGGGGCCATCGAAACATCCGGCGCCTTCACTTCGTACAGAGCGCCGTCCACGCGGTAGCGGATCTTGAAATCGTGTTCGAACGGCTCGATGTGAATATCGGCCGCGCGATCGACCACGCCCTGGTAGAGGATCATGTTCACGAACTTGACGACGGCGTTGTTGTTCGCGGCGCCTTCGAGCGCGGCGACGTCGTTCGGATCGCTCTTGAGCGTCTCGTCGGCATCCATGCCTTCGCCGAGGTTCTTCAAGACGTCCGCCACGGAGTCGCTCGCATCGCCATAGTGCTGCGAGATGCGTTCGCTCACGTCCTTCTCGCGCGCCATGACGAAGCGCACTTCCTTCGAGAGGGAGAACGACACTTCATCCGAAAGCCGCGGATCGACGAGATTGGCCGTTGCCAGCGTCACGCTCGATTCGTCCGCCTCCACGCACAAAACGTTGTACATGCGGGCGATGGAAGCGGGAATGGCGTTCACGGTGTCGGAATCGAGTTCCTTCTGGGAAAGATCGATGACCTCGCACCCCTGATAGGCCGCCATCATGCCCAAGAGCGAATCTTCGTCGAGATAGTTCCCGTTAACGATGATCTCACGCGTGGTCTTCCCGGCGTTGTTCGCCTGCTCGTCGCGAACGGACTGCGCGCCCGCCTCGTCAAGAACGCCGTTGCGGACCAGCAGGTCGAGAAGCGGATCAAATTGTTCTGCCATTACCTCTGCCCCATTTCTTCCTTGAGCTTCGCGACAACGGTATCGGGATCCTGCGACTTCGTGATGAGTTCGTCATAGGAGATGAGCCCGTTGCGATAATGGCCCATCAAGCACGAGTCGAGCGTCACCATGCCGAACTTCGCACCCGTCTGGATGTCGGAACGGATCTGGAACGTCTTGTTATCGCGGATACGGCTGCGGATGGAGGGCGTTGCGAGCATGATTTCGAATGCCGCGATACGCCCGTGCACCTGGCCGTCCGGCCCGAGACGCGGCAGAAGGATCTGCGAGATCACCGCCTGCAGGCCCACGGAGAGCTGCGTACGCACCTGTTCCTGCTGGTCGGTCGGGAACGCGTCCACGATACGGTCGATCGTTTCGGCGGCTCCGGTCGTGTGCAGGGTGCCGAACACCAAGTGGCCCGTTTCGGCGGCGGTGATGGCCGCTCCGATCGTCTCGAGGTCGCGCATTTCACCCACGAGGATCACGTCAGGGTCCTGACGCAGCGCACGGCGAATGGCCTCGGCGAAGCTCGGCACGTCGGCGCCCACTTCGCGCTGCGTCACGAGCGACTTCTTCGAGGTGTGGTAGAATTCGATCGGGTCTTCGATCGTGATGATGTGCACGCCGCGTTCCTGGTTGATGACGTCGATCATCGAGGCGAGCGTCGTCGACTTGCCCGAACCCGTCGGCCCCGTCACGAGGATGAGCCCGCGCGGCTTGAAAAGGAGTTCCTTGATCGTATCGGGAAGGCCGATCTTCTCGAGCGTGAGAAGGCCCGAAGGAATCATACGCAACACGCATCCCCAGCGTTTACGTTCCTTGAAAACGGACACACGGAAACGCGTACCGTCCTCGTGGGCCACGGCGAAGTCCGCACCGCCCTTGCGCTCGACCTCGTCGATTTGTTCTTTGGACATGATTTCGGTACAGAGCTTGTAGGTATCCTCTTCCGTAAACGCCTCGTCGGCAATCGCCACAAGTTCACCATGTACGCGCAACTCCGGCGGCATGAAGGCACGCACGTGAAGGTCGGAAGCGCCTTCATCGATCGTCGCCTGCAAGAGGTCATGCATCGTAATTTCAGTAGCCATTTAAAAATTCCTCACTTTCTTAGAGATGTTCATCCTTGGGGGCTCCGACTAGTCGGCATCGCCCATCGTGGCCTGCAGGACTTCCTTCAGCGAAGTCATGCCGGAGGCGACCTTCAACATGCCGTCCTCACGCAGCGTGCGCATGCCCATTTCGCGGGCGCGCTGACGCAACACGGTGGAGGGCGCATGGTCGAAGATGAGGCGCTGGATCGTATCGTCCACTTCGAAGATCTCGAAGATGCCCTTGCGGCCCTTGTAGCCGTTGTTGCACTTCGCACAGCCCTTGCCCTGATACATGTGGTCGGGAATCGTCTTCGCGATGGACCCGAGCATCTTGAGGTCGCGTTCCGTGGGGAAGTACTCTTCCTTGCAGTTCACGCAGATGGCGCGCACAAGACGCTGGGCGAGGCACGCACGCACGGCGGACGCCACGAGGAACGGCTTCACGCCCATATCGGTCAAACGCGTGATGGCCGAAGGCGCATCGTTCGTGTGCAGGGTCGAGAACACCAAGTGGCCCGTGAGGGCGGCTTCCATGGCAATATCGGCTGTTTCGTCGTCACGGATTTCGCCGATCATCACGATGTTCGGGGCCTGACGCAAGATGGAGCGCAACGCGGCCGAGAAGTCGAGGCCCACGTCGCGGTTCACCTGCACCTGGTTGATGCCGCTCATCTGGTATTCGACAGGGTCTTCAACCGTGATGATCTTGCGATCCGGCAGGTTGATCTGGCCAAGCGCCGCATAGAGGGTTGTGGATTTTCCCGAACCCGTCGGCCCCGTCACGAGCACCACGCCGTCGGAAAGGTGAATGAAACGCTCGAACTTGTTCTGGTCGTCCGAGAGGAAGCCGAGCTGCGGCAGGCCAAGCGAGAGGTTCGACTTATCGAGAATACGCATGACGATCGATTCGCCATGGTTCGTCGGCACGGTCGACACACGCAAGTCGAGATCGCGCCCCGACACGTTCACCTGGATACGGCCATCCTGCGGAATGCGCTTTTCGGAGATCTTGATCTTCGACATGATCTTGATACGCGAGAGGATGGCCCCCTGCAGGCGCTTCGGCGGCGAATCCATCTTCCGAAGCGCGCCATCGATGCGGTAGCGCACGCGGAATTCCTTTTCCATCGGTTCGAGATGGATATCGGACGCCTTCATCTTGATGGCGTTGGACAAGAGCAGCGAGCAGAGGCGAATCACCGGCGCATCGTCGCCATCGGCCGATTCGTCGCCGCCATAGCCATCGTCATTCCGCGTCGTAATCTCTTCCGCACCGGTGGGATAGAGCTTATCCATCACCGCCTTGACTTCTTCGGCCGGCGCCAAAACGGCCTGCACGTCGCGGCCCTGGAGCACGTACCGAAGCGAATCGACGGCATCGTAGCCCATGGGGTCCGACAAGACAACCGTCACCGACTCGTCATCGGCCATCACGGGCGCCACGCCGTATTTACGCGCGACCTCCGCGTCGATCTGCTTGCCGATTTCGGGATCGATCCCCGAAGGATCGATGCTCACGTACTTGAGGCCGAACGTATCGGCAATTGTGCCAAGCACGTCGTTTTCGGTCACGGTGCCCGACGCCAACAGGACGTCAAGCGTTGTTTCGTTGCCCTCGCGCATCGCCTGTGCGGCGACCTCGAGCTGTTCAGCGGTTACAAAGCCCTTCTCGCGAAGCAGCTGCAACACGTATTCGTCATTTGAAGTCATAGCCCTCTACCCTTCGAAGCGGACACACTGGGGAAAATCGGACAAAAGCCAACCAAGCTGCCGATTTAGAGCGTCGTCCAGTACGGCGCATTCGCCGGAGACGCGAGATACTTCGCGCAGGTATCGCAGCACTTGCAGAGGATCATCTGGAAGCCCGCCATTTCCTGCACCGTGAGAAGTTCGTCGCACTTGCCGGGGAGCACCGTCACGCCCATCTCCTCGAGCATCGCCTTCGCCTTGCGATAGCAGATGAGCATTTCCATCGTCGTCGTGGAGCCCGAGCCGTTGATGAGGAGGAGCGCCTTGTCGCCCTTGGCAACGCCGGTGGCTTCAACGAGCGAGGGCACCATCTTCGCCACGGTCTCGTCGGCCGTGCACATCTTGGAGATGCCGCCGCCGCCTTCGCCATGCTGGCCCATGCCGATCTCCATCTCGTCGTCCGCCAAAGCGCCGATCGCCTGGCCGTTCTGCGGATGCGTGGCCACCTTGAGCGCCACGGAAAGGGTCGCGATGCCTTCGTTGAACTTGTTCGCGAGCTCCACGATTTCCTCGAGGCTCTTGCCCGCTTCGGCCGCCGCGCCCACCACCTTGATGAACGGAATCACGCCGCCAAGGCCGCGCTTATCCTCGATGTTGGTGTGGGGGCCCTGCGCGATGTCGTCGTGAATCACGATTTCCACCACCTTGAGGCCGGCCTTCTGCGCCTTGCGCATCGCCTTCGAGCCGCTCATGCGGTCGCCGTTGTGGTTGAGCGTGATGAGGAGGGTGCCGGCGTCGCGCTTGACGTAATCGAGCGCCTCGAACACCTTCTCGCCGCCCGGGGCCGCGAAGATGTCGCCCGCCACGCACGCATCGAGCATGCCTTCGCCCACGAAGCCGTGCATCGCCGGCTCATGGCCCGAGCCGCCGAACGCCACGAGCGCCACCTTGTCGGCCGCCTTCGGCGTCTTGCGCACGACGATCTTCTCGTTGTAGAGCGAAAGGATGTCGGAGTAGCACCCCACGAGACCCTCGAGAAGTTCCTTCGTGAGGTTCGCGGGATCGTTCATGAATTTTTTCATCGGCATGGTAAAATGACCTTTCTCTGTAGAGGTTGTCCGGGGGGAGCGGAGCGCCCCCCGTCCGTTACGTTTAGTCCTGGAAGAATTCAACCTGCGGGCCGTTTTCGTAGCCCACGTACGCAATCGCGCACGTACCGCCGAGCGAATACTTCGGGAGCAGCACCGCCGCGCCCTCCTTCACCGCTTCGTCCACGGCCGCCTGCACATCCGCCACCTTGTAGGCCACGTGCGTTTCCGCCACCATGCGCCACGCGCAAGGCGTATTCGGTTCCCAATAAAGGTATTCGATGTCGTAATCCTTATTGTAACCGATCCAAACCTTCAACCCGGCCATGTAGTTCATGCCGTCCATCTTCGCCGGCACCGGAATGCCCGTGTGCATATACGTCTTCTGAATCTGCATTGTCGTTCTCCTTTAGGGGTTAGCCATTCTTCTTTTCAAATTCCTTCATGAAGTCCACGAGGCAGTCGACGCCCGCCACCGGGAAGGCGTTGTAGATGGACGCGCGAATGCCGCCCACGCTGCGGTGCCCCTTCAGGGAGCTCATGCCCGCCGCCTTCGCCTCGGCGATGAACTTCGCCTCGAGCTCCTCCGTGGGGAGGCGCCACGTCACGTTCATGTTGGAGCGGAACTCCTTCACCGCCGTACCGCGGTAGAAGCCCGAGCCGTCGATCACGTCGTAGATCTTCTTCGCCTTTTCGGCGTTGAGCTTGAAGAGGTTCTCCTTGCCCATCTTCTTCACCCACTTCATCGTTTCGCCGAAGATGTAGATGCCCCAGGTGGGGGGCGTGTTGTAGAGCGAGTCGTTGTCGACGAACGTGCGATACTGGAGCATCGTGGGGATCGTCTGGCTGCCGCGCGCGGCGAAGTCCTTGCGGATGGCGACAACCGCCATGCCCGAAGGGCCGAGGTTCTTCTGCGCGCCCGCGTAGAACATCGCGAACTGATTGTAGTCGCGCGCGCAGGAAAGGATGTCGCTCGACATGTCGCAGATGAGCGGCGAGCCCGACTGCGGAAACGCCTTCAGCTCCGCGCCGGAAATCGTCTCGTTCGAGCAGATGTGCGAGTAGGCCGCGCCCGGCGTCCACTTCCACTCGTCGGCCCGCGGCATGCGCGTGGGGATGTCCTTCTGGCAGTTCGCCACCACGTTGGCCTTGCCGAGGAGCTGCGCTTCCTTAAGCGCTTTGTTCGACCACGTGCCCTGGTTTGCGTAGTCGGCCACCTGGCCGGCCCCGAGGAAGTTCATCGGGATCATCGCGAACTGAAGCGACGCGCCACCCTGGATGAAACACACGCTCCATTCGTCGCCAAGGCCGCAGAGTTCCTTGAACGTCGCAATCGCCTCCTGGTGGATGGCGTCATAATCCTTGCCGCGATGGCTCATTTCCATCACGGACATCCCCGAACCCTTGTAGTCGACCAGATTTTCCTGGGCACCCTGCAAGACCTCTAGCGGCAACGCAGCGGGACCCGCCGCGAAATTATAGATGCGAGACATTTTCTAGACTCCTTCAGTTGCAAAAACAGGTGATATTGTACTCCTTGGACGCAACTTTGGCAACTCAATTTGTCGCCCGACATTGAAAAGCACGCCGATTGCAAAGAGCGCGGAAATGAGGTTCGTGCCCCCGTAGCTGATAAACGGCAAGGCAATGCCCTTCGGCGGCAGGCACTTCGTAATCACGCCGAGATTGAAAAAAGCCTGGAAGACGACCAGGAACGTCATCCCGTAGGCGATGAGACGCCCGAGCCGATCGGGCGCGTGCGCGGCAATCATCAGCCCGCACACGAAAATCGTAAGATAGAGGAGCACCAGCCCGAGCGAGAAGACGAGCCCCCACTCCTCCGCCCCAACGGCGAAAATGCAGTCCGTATGCGCTTCCGGCAGATAGATGAGCTTCTCTTCGGACTTGTTGAACCCCACCCCCGTCACGCCTCCCTTGCGGATGGCGAGAAGCGCATGCTTGATCTGATAGGCGGCCGCCTCTTCCTTGGCGGAGAGCGCCACCTCGCCGCCCTCGGCCGCCCCCGCGCCGAACATGCTGTTCACCCAGGAGAAGATACGATTCATGCGGTTCTTGTTCGCCATGAGCAACCCCGCCATCGGGATGATTCCCGCCAGGCCCAAGATGAACATGTGCGAAACCTTCATTCCGGAAACGAGGAACAGGACCGCCGCCGTACCGCCGATGACGACCGTCGCGCCGAAATCCGGCTCCGCGAGCGCAAGCCCCATCAGAACCCCCGCAATGAGCACCGCCCGGCACGCCCCCTTCCAAAACTTGGAAATGCGCCAACCGGCGCGATCGAGGAAAACGGCCGTTGCAATCACGACCGCGAGCTTCCCCAGTTCGCTCGGCTGCAGGCGAATCGGCCCCACGCGCAACCAGCGCCACGACCCGTTGACCTTGGGGAATAGAAAGACGAGCGCCATCAACCCCACGACGCCGACGTAGAACAGAATCGTCAGCCAGGGGAAGTCGCGCCACTTGTGATAGTCAAAAAACGCCGCCACCAACAAGACGCCCAACGCAAGCACCAGCCACACGGCTTGATGCGTTACAAAATAGGCACTCTCATTGTAGAGACGCATCCCGGTCTCGCTGCCGGCGGAGGCAAGCACGAGGAGCCCCGCCGCCAGCGATGCGAGAACGGAAATGCCCAGTAGCCAAAGAACGCGATACACGATTTCAGGCCTCTATTGACTGGGCACGCGAGCTTATTCTTCCGTCGGCTTGGCGTTCGCCGGAATCTTGAGCTTCTGGCCGGGCTTGATCGCGTCGCCGGCCTTGAGACCGTTGAGATCCATGAGCTGGCTCGGGCTGATGCCGCACGCGATGGAAACGGAAACGAGATCGTCTCCATCCTTCACCGTGTAGGTCGCACCCGCCGCCGGCTGCGCCGGAGCTTCTTCGACCTTGGGCTGCTCAGCCGGAACCTGCACAGGAGCCGGAGCGGCCACATCGGTCTGAGCCGGGCCGGGAGCGGCCTCCCCCGGCTTCTGCGCGGGATCGGCCGGCTTTTCAACGGGCTTCTCCGCGTCCTGCGGCTTCTTCGCGTCCTCCTCCTTCACCTCCGGTGTCGTCGCAGGAGCGGCGGCGGCCGTCTTCTCCACAGGATCCTTCTTCTCGAAGAGCTTCTTCGGCTCCTGCTTCACCTGCGCGGTGGCCTTTCCGGCCTCCTTTTCAGCCGTCTTCACCTTGCCCTCGGCCGCCTTCGGTACGAGCAGTTTCTGGCCGATGCGCACGTTGTCCTTCGTGAGCTTGTTCAGTTCCTTGAGCGTGCGGATGGACGTTCCGTTCTCGTGTGCGATCTTGCCGAGCGAATCGCCGCTCTTGACCGTATACTCCGTCGTCGCACCCGTGTAGGGCTTGAACGCCGGCTTCGTCTTCACCGGAGGTACCGTGTTCGCCGCCGCCACCGGAGAGGCCGCATTGACCGTCTTCACGTCCTTCACCGTGGTCGTGCCGGCCGGCACCGTAGCCGAAGCCGCAGTCGCCACCGCCGTCGCGGAAGGCCCCGCCACACCCGGAATCACGATCTTCTGGCCGATGCGGATGCGATCGGGATTGAGGCCCGGATTCGCCTTCGCAATCGCCGCGAGGCGCACATTGTAACGCCGGCTGATGACACCCAGCTGATCGCCCGCCTTCACCGTGTAGGTGAAGCCGCCCGCAGCCGCACCCGTCGGGCCCGGCTGGGCCGAAGGCGTGGGCGTACCCGCGCTGCCGAAACGCTTCGGCGGCGGCGGAAGCGGCTTCACACCCGGCGGCGGCAAACGCTTGACTTCCGGCACAGAGGAAGGACCGGCCGGCGGCAGCACCGTCGCGCTCGGCGTCGAGGTAGGCCCAGCCGGCGGCGGTTCGATCGTCACGCCCGTGGGAACTGCCGCCGAACCCGGCGTCGCCGACGCCGTTGCACTCGGGCCCGTCTTCGCCGACGCCGCAAGCGTCGTCGACGGCGTTGTTTGAGCCGTTCCCTCAGGAGCGGGCGCCACCACCGTCGTATCCGGCGGCAACGACGACGTTCCCCCCTTGGGGTTCGCCTTGCAGCCCTGCATCATCAAGCAGGCCACTGCCATGTTCATACCCAGAACCAGTCCGAGCTTCTGCACCTTCATTTTATTTTCCTCGTTTTTTGGGGTGCCGCCGCCACCACCCTCACGCTCCCTCACGAACGAGAGCCGCGAACGCGTTGCCACGGTCACCATAGCTTTTAAATTGATCGAAACTCGCCGCCCCCGGCGAGAGGAGAACCACCTCACCGGAAACAGCGTCGCGCCGAGCCCTCTCGACCGCCCGGTCGAGCGTCTCGCAGACCTCGCACGGCACGGTTTCCCGCCACGCGCACGAGAGCTGGTTTGCGCAACTCCCTATAAGATACACTTTTTTGACCCCTAAACGCAAGCGCGGAATGAGAGAAAATGGATTATCCCCCTTCCCAAGCCCCCCTGCGATGAGCCGAACGGGCTTTTTGCACATCGCCACGCCCGCGCCAAGCGCCGCGAGCGAGGTCGCCTTCGAATCGTCAATCCATTCAACCCCGCCCCATTCACCCACGCGCTGCATCCGGTGCGGGAGCGCTTCGAAGCGCCCAAACGCCGCGCGAATCGCCTCGTCCGCAAGGCCCGCCGCACGCAAAAGCGCGATTGCACACCGCCCGTTGGCCGCCAAAACGGGATTGTCGAAGTAACTCCCCGAAAGGAGCCGCGCCTCGGCCGGCGCAAGCGGCGCCTCGCTGCCCGTCACGCCCGTTTTCGCCATGGCGAGAAGCTTCAGCTTGAGCCCATGATAGACCGCAAGGCTCCCGTGCCGATCGAGATGGTCTTCCTGCAAATTCAAACCCGCCGCCGCCTCGAAGGCGTCCGCCGCGAGAGTCGTCGTTTCCATCTGGAACGAAGAAACCTCCACGACCGCCCAGGGAAGCGGAGGGGAGACGTACCGATTGACGACGTCACAGAGCGGGAGGCCGTAGTTGCCGCAGGGTACGCCGCCGAGCGCCTCGGCAACGAGCTTCACCACGGAACTCTTTCCCTTCGACCCCGTCACCGCGAGCATCTTCCCGCCCGCCGCACGCCACTTCTCCGCCCCCAGCTGAAGCTCGGAAACAACGGGGATGCCGCGCGCGCGCGCCGCCTGCTGCCAGGCGTGGTCAAGCGCAATGCCCGGCGACGTGACGCACACCTCGAACGCGCCGTCAGGAAACGCCGCCGCGCCGTCGAGGATCGTCACCTCCACGCCATCGCGCCGCAACACCGCCGCCGCCGCCTTGCCGCTTCGGCCGTTGCCGAAAACGAGCGCGCGTCTCACCCCCTGCACCATCGCCCTATTTCCCGATCGCGTCGAGCGCCTCGACCATGAGCTGGCGCGCCGAGCTGTCGCGCAGCTTCGACGTCTGACTCCCGAGCACCACCACGATCGCACGCTTGCCGTTACGCTTGCCCGTGAGGACGATGGAGGATCCTCCCGCATCGATGTAGCCGGTCTTCAGCCCGTCGACTTCGCTCTCGCCCTTCTCGTTGAGGATCTTCTGCTTGTCCTTCACGAGAATGTTGTTGTGGTTCACCATCTTGAGCGGATTGCCCGCGCCGTCCGTCACCGTGGTGAGCTTCGTCTTCGTATAGCGGAACACTTCGGGATAGCGCAACACCGCCTGCGCCAGCTTCACGAGGTCGCGCGCCGTCGAGGTATCGAACGGACGCTTCGACCCGGGCCGGGGCGGGTAGCCGTTTGGCGTTTCATAGTGCGTCTGCGTCATGCCGAGCGCCTCGGCCTTCTTGTTCATGCGCATCACGAACGCCTGCAAATCGCCCGGCTGGATCTCGCGCCCGGCCAGCTTCGCCGTGGAATTCTCCGCCAGCAAAACCGCCGCGTCGTTCGCGCTCTTCACCATGATGGACATCAAGAGATCGTCCACCGTCATCGACTGCCCCGGCTTGAGCCCCACGCAGCTCGGCTTTTCCTGGCTGCAGCGCACGCTCGCCGTCACGCGCGTCGTCACGTCGTACTTCATCGCATGCATGTCTTCGAGGCACAAGAGCAGCGTCATCAGCTTCGTCACCGAGGCCGGGCGCGCCACCTTGTCGGCATGGCGCTCGAAGAGAACGCGCCCCGTCGCGGCGTCAACCGCAATCGCCCCCACGTACGGCGTCTTGCGGAACGCCGTCTCCGGCAGGGGGGCGGCCGCCGCCGCCGGCTTCGCCGCCGCCCGCCGCGCCGGCAGTTTCGCCTTCTTCGCCGGCGCTGCAACGGCCATGAGGGCAAGGCCCGTCAAACAGAGAAAAATCGCATGCTTCATTCGTTTTCCTTTTAGTCGAAAATGGATGTTCGTATTATATCATAAAACCGTGAAATTCCGCAAGATCGCGATTTTTACGCCCGTCTCCTACTCAAGGGGCGCGCAGACTGTTTTTCCGTCGCGCTGGGCTTCGGGACTGGCGTTGTGGCCGATGAACTGGCCGTTGGAATCCATGAAGATGACGAGGCGCTCCCATTCGTCGGGTGTGAGCGCGACGCCGTGGTGCCCCTTCCTGAGCATCGCATCGAGCGGCGAGGCGAGCGCGCCGAGCCGGCCCGGCTCGCTCGCCGTGGGGAAATAATAGCTGCCGCCGCCCGGCAGGCGCCCGCTGCGCATCGCGCCGCGCGTCACCCACTTCACGTAGGGTACGAGGGAAAGATACGCGGTCGAAAAGCCGAAGGCGTTCTTCCGCCAGTCGCCCGCGCGGAGATCCGGCGCCTTCGGAGCGCGCTTCTCGCCGTGGCAGCGCACACACTTCGCATCGAGCACCGGCTGCACGAGGCGCGCGAAGTTGAACGGATTCGCCCCCTCCGGGGCCGGCCGAATCGCCTGCGGGGGCGCCTTGAGCGCGAGCGGCGTCGCGGCGGGGTTCGCCTTGGCGCTCGCCGTCTGCGGTTCGTGGCAGCCGGCGCACATCAGCTTTTCGCCCGGATGCACGTACGTATCGCTCCGCATCGTCTGTACGGCGCGCCCTTCCCGGTCAAGCGCCTGCAGATAGAACGGCACGTTGACGGGCGCTTCGAAAGAGACGCTGCCATCCGCCTCCACGCTCACCGTGCCAAGGCACTGCCGCCCCATCTGGAGGCCATCCGCCCCAAGCCGCGGCCGGTTCATGAGCGGCGTCGTTTTCGGCAGCGCCTGCCACACGCGCAGCGCCGTGATGACCGTGTTCGACGGGAACGGGTAGCGCGTCGTATTCACATTGACAACGCCCACGAGCGCCGTCTTCGGCAAGTCGGCCGTCGAGACGGGCGCAGGGTAGGTGCCGTCCGGATTCACGGGCAGCCCCACGAGCGAACCATGCGCAAGCCGCGGCGGCGTGGGGCGCGCCTGGAGCGGCATCGGGTCGAGGCACGAAATCGTCGGATGCGTGTAGAGACGCGTCCTGTTCCCGAAGACGTCCACAAGCGCAAGCGAATAGCGCCGGATCGCCGGCGAGGCGTAGGCTCCGTTCGCCCGCGCATCCCACACGCAGAGGAAATACTTTTCGCTGAGCGGCCAGGGCGTCGCGAAACTGCCCGTGTAGCGGTGCGCCCAATGCGAATTGGGCGGGAACTCGCTTTCCGGGAACGGCTGCTCGGGCGTCACGCGCCGGATCTGGTTCATGTCGCCATCGTCCTCCCGCGCGGGGTCGACGAGGATGAGCGAACCGAAAGCCGTGCCGTGATGGGGCCCCGCCACCGCCACGTAGCGGCGCGAGCCGGGAATGGCGCGCGCTGTCGCCTGCAGGAAGGGCGTCTTCTTCACCTTGTCGCGTTCGTTGCCGTTCACCGCGCGCGGGTCGCGGCCGTCGGGCGTCGTGCGCCAGAGATGGTGCGCCTGGCTGTGGCCGCGGTCCACGTAGTCCCAGCGCGTGTAGAGGATCATCCCGTCGTTATCCACGCTCGGATGCCACTCGTTCGTTTCGTGCGCGCTGAGCTGCACGATATCCGAACCGTTCGGGAACATCGAATAGAGCGTGAAGCACGGCACAGGACGATCCCCGCTGCAGCGCACGAACCCGCCACGCCGCTCCGAAATGAACGCGAGGCGTCCGTTCGGGAGCCAGCAGGGATCGAACTCGTTCCAAGCGCCCGTCGTGAGCTGCCGCAGCTGCGAACCGTCCGCCGCGCAGGTGAAGACATGGTAGACCGTATCGTCATGCCATTCGTACGTATCGGGCACCGCGCGCGAATAGGCGAAGGCGATACGCCGCCCGTCCCAGGAGACGTCGGGCGAGAGATAGGCGCCCTTCCCGAGCGTGCGGCCCTTCCAGTCGCCCGCTTCAACGAGCCGCCCCGCAAGAAGGTCGCGCGCGACGGGATGCTCCGCGAACGGATGCTCAAGGACGTAAAGAGCGTCGCCGCGCGCCGCGCCGCGCAGATTGCCGTGGAAGCCGTAGTATTGGTCGCACATGTGCGAGCCCGCGTTGTGCGGATAGGGCAGCGCCTCGTGCCCCACGAAGACGAGACGCGCGACGGTTTTGAGAAGCGGGTTCTTGAGCGCGATGCGGCGGTTGAGCGCGAGGAGGAGCGAGAACGAGGGGAAGCGCTTTTCGTCCCAGGTGAACGGAATCGGCGAAGGGTAGCGATCCGTGCGCCAATCGTCCCAAAAGCTCTCGGCGGCGCGCGCAAGCTCGTCGAGTTCGCGCGCCTCGGCGGCGAGATCGACGCCCGCCGCGGCAAGGTCCGCAAGGAGCGCGCGCGTGCGGCGCACGAGCACGTCCACCGGATCGCGATCGCCGGGAAGGATGCAGGCGGCGGGATGTTCCGCCTCCCGGGCGACGCTCGCGGGGAGCTTCTTCCAGTGCGCGATGTCGCGGGCAAGGGCGTCCCACAGCGCGCGCGCGTCTTCGCTCGCGCCGCCCGCATCGGGCCAATCCGTCACGCGCGGAGGCTTTGCGGCGAGCCACTTCCTCACGAGATACGCCGTCACGCCCTCGCGTTCCGCCGCCGTGAGCACGCGATCGAACGCGATGAGCTCCGCGAGGCGCCGCCCGCCGTTGCGGCCTTCGAGGTCGCGGTCGTTCGTGAGCGAGTCGGAAGCCGAGGCGCTTTTCATTTCAAGGCACAGCACCTGGAAATCGTCGTCGGGAACGCGCTGGCGGCAGAGGTTCTTTACGGCGGAAAAACTGTTCCAGGCCTTCGCGAGATTGCCCCACACGGGGTCGGTATAGGCGCCCGCGAGCGCGCCGTGGAGGCCGTAGCCGCGATGGAAGTGGTTCGCGCCCTTCCCGCCCGCGACGTCGCCGAGGAGCACGTTCGAGCGCTCGCCCGAGAGCCACACGACTTCGAAGACGGTGCGCAGATTCGTAACGCGCGGATAGCGGAGGTCGCGCCCGCTTCCGTGCGCGCCGAAGTCGACGGCCGGCACGCCCCAGGCGGACGCGCTCCACACGGGCTTTGCGCCCGCCCACTCGGCCAGAACGCCGCGCGCATCCTTCGA
Source organism: Kiritimatiellia bacterium (assembly GCA_045617985.1). GTDB lineage: Bacteria > Verrucomicrobiota > Kiritimatiellia > RFP12 > UBA1067 > RUG572. Next base: position 4,687 of record JAZLJP010000064.1, on the reverse strand, counting down.
CCGCCACGCCGCAACGCGCCCCGCCGCATCCTTCGAAAGCGTTGCCTCATCGCGCGCATCCAGCCACAGGAGCGCCTCGCGAAGAACGGCCGGAGCTTCCGCCGCACCCTCTCCGGCGCCAAAGGCCGCATACGCGTTTAGAACGGCGGCCAAGAATACGCCAATTAAAATACCGCCGGCATTCACTTCCGTCACCGCTTCGCAATTCCCGTTACCACGTTCTCGTCATTCACCGTGAAGTCGATCAGGATCTCGCGGAGGTAGCCGTTGGGCAATCCCTTCTTCGGCGCCGCGTAGAGGACCACGGCGGCCTCGCCGTCGCCCGTAACGACAAGTTGCGCCGTCCCGCTCACGGAGACGGGCGTGCCGCCCGTGCCTGCGAGCGAGCCCGCGAACGTCACCACGCCCTTCGCGCCGAACTTGAGGGCGAGCCCCTCCTCGAGCGCGAGCGTCAAGGCCCCCTTCCCCGTCGGCAGCGCCGGCGCGGTGAACGACTTCTCCTGCCAGACATTCTGGGCTGCCACAAACATCGCGCTCTCGTCCCCGGCCGTCAAGAGCCCCGCGCCATTCTCCTCGCGCGCACCGAGCGTGAAGGTTACGGTCTCTTCGAAGAGTTTCTTCGCCGTAACTGTCGCGACAATCTGGAACTTCTCCGTTCCAGCGTCGTACGCGGCAAGATTGGCGGCGGTCAAAGTCGCCGTCACGGCCTTCCCCTCGACCGTCATCGCCACCTTGCCCGAGAGCTTGCCGTTCGCACCGAGCGTCGCCGTGATGCGCCCCGCCGGCGCCCCCGCCACGGCATACACGCCGTCATAGCTGCCGGCCGCCCAGGCAGGACGCGGCAATGTCACGAAGTCGATCGCGTACTTCGCCGTCGTGCCGGCAAGCGTCTTCACCGTCACCTTGGCCGTCTTCGGCTTGTAGGCAAGCGTCTTCTTATCGAGCGCGCTCGCCGTCTGGGGAGCCCCCGCGATGACGCCGTTCTTGAAGGAGAGGCCGCTCGGCAGGCCCGATACGCCCACCGTCGGTTTCGTCAGCGCCTCGCACGCGAGCGGCAACGAGAGCGCCACGCCCTGGTAGTTCGTCACCACGAGCGCCGTCTCGGCGTCAAGCGCCTCTCCGGCCAGCGCCGCACGCACCGAGGAGCGGTCTTCCGCCACCGTCACGAACTTCGCAACAAGCGTCTGCACCTCGTCCGCCCCCACCGTGTAGACGAAGGACGCATCACGCGAAACGAGTTCGCCCGAGCTGAACCAGCCGAGCAGAGCAAACCCCTTCGCGGCCTTCGCCGTGAGCGTCACGCGGGCGTTTGCGAGATACGCGCCCGCCCCCTTCACCGTGCCTTCGCCTTCGGCCACGAGGGCCACCTTGCGCAAGGGCGCGATCGTGAGGAGCGTGCTTGCGGCATGAAGCGCAAAGCCGACCTTCTTCGTGAAGACGAGCGGATAGACGCCCGGCTTCTTCGGCGTTCCCGAAAGGCGTCCCGTCTTCGCATTGAATGAAAGGCCCGCCGGGAGCGCCTGCGCCGCCTTCCAGCCCGCCACGGGAACGAGGTCGAGAACGAGCGGCTCGCCGGGAATGAACGGCCCGTAGGCGTCCTCAAGTCCGCTCGCGAGCTGATCGGCATAGTTCGCAACCGTCAGCGTCAGGCTCTTCGTCGCCAGCACCACGCTCCCCGCCTTCACCGTGGCCACCACCGTGTAGACGCCCGGCAGATCCGGAGCCCCCGCAATCACGCCGTTTCCGAAAGCGAGCCCCTCCGGAAGCCCCGTCACCGTCAGCTTCGCCTTCTCAGCCGCGCCCGTGTAGGCAATGGCAATCGGCTCGATCTCCATCCCGGCCGCATAGCGCTCCGCCACCGCACCGACCGTAATTTCATCCACGATAGCCGGATCCGGCCCCGGCTCGGGGCCAACCGGATCCTTCCCGATGTCATCCGTATAGCCGCCAAAAATCTCCGCCGGCACAACCGCCGCCCAATCATCCGCATACGCCTTCGGATAGAAGATTTTGCACCCCAGTTTATCAAGCCACGAAGAGGCGAAATTCCGAGGAACCGGCCCATGGAAGATCGCCTTTTCAAGCGAGGTGCAATAACCAAAGGCCGCATGCAGTTCGTCATAAGAATAAACGCCAAAGGCCTTGAATCCCGCAGGAAATTCGACGCTCTTGAGAGCCGGGCATTTCTGGAAGGCGCTCCAATCCATGAAGATCAGCGAGGCAGGAAGCTTCACGGAGACGAGGTTGGGGCAATCCCAAAACACATCATGCTCCATTGCCTTCACCGTATCTGGAATTACGATGTTCGTCACGGCGGTTCCATGGAAGAAATAGGCGCACAGTTTATCAAGATGTTGGGGGATACGCGCATCCTTCAGCTTGTAGCATTCGTAGAACGTGCTGACCACGCAATTCGTCACAGAATCGGGAAGCGACACCCATTCGATGTTGGGGCTCCGTGAAAACGTACCGTTACCAACCACCTCAACGCCATCAGGGACGACAACGGAAATGATAGCGGAATTATTGCAGAAGCATCCATCACCCAATACCTTGACGGGATGGCCGTCCAAGCTTGCGGGAACCGTCAACTCTCCCGCATAGGGGATTTCTCCTGTCACAATCGTCGCCTGGCCATTTGCAAGCGTGTAGTACCAAGTCACGCCATTGACGACATCCACGCCATCGTCGGTCGTGTGGGCGGGGTCTATCGTCGGATCATCCGTCGAACCAGGATCCGGATTCACAGTCGGATCGTCCGTAGTGCCAGGTTCCTTCCCGATGTCTTCAGTATAGCCACCAAAAATACCAGCCGGCACAACTGCCGCCCATTCGGCGGCATAAGCCTTCGGATAGAAAATTTTACATCCTAATTTATCAAGCCACGAATAGGTGAAATTCCGCGGAAGCGGCCCGTTGAAAATCGCCTTTTCAAGCGAAGTACAATAACCAAAGGCCGCATGCAGTTCATCGCCGTAAAGGACACCAAACGCCTCAAACCCCGCAGGAAATTCGACGCTCTTGAGAGCAGGGCATTTCTGGAAAGCACTCCAGTCCATAAAAGTCAGCGAAGCAGGAAGCTTCACGGAGACAAGGTTGGGGCAATCCCAAAACACATCATGCTCCATCATCTTCACCGTATCGGGGATCACGATGTTCGTTACGGCGGTACCATGGAAGAAATACTCACACAGCTTGTCGAGTTTTTGCGGGATACGCGCGTCTTTCAACTTGTAACATTCATAAAACACACTGCAAACGCAATTCGTCACCGAATCGGGAAGCGACACCCATTCAACATTCGGACTACGAGCAAAAACGCCATTCCCGATATCAGTGACTCCCTCTGGAATTTCTACGGAAATAAGATCGAAACTATCAGCAAAACAACCGTAACCAATCATCTTCACAGGCATTCCATTCACCCGTGAAGGAACTTTCAACCTCCCGGCATAAGGGATTTCCCCTTTCTCGATTGTAACACCCCTCTCGTTCCATGTATAATACCACGTCACACCATCGACAATCGTTGACTCCATCGCATTCGAAATCAATGAGACGAAACCGAGAACACAACAAATCAAAAACACCACTTTTTGTTTCATGACGTACTCTCCTCATTAGTTACTTCGCGACAAATTTCAACCACGATCCATCACCAAACACCTTGTCTGGCTCACCCACAGCTTCATGAACAGCTCGGTAGATTCCCGGCCACCCATCCTTGAAATAATCATGCCCGGCAATAGCCCTCAAAGGTTTAATTTCGCCCTGAGTCCGTTCAATGTCATGGGACACCCCTTCGTAAGTATGCAACCCATCGATGTAGACCAAATCGATTTTCCCAAACACATCGGGATCATTCTTATATTGCTCAATGAAGGTATCTATCGTACCACGCACTTTAACAACGCGAGGATCATTACTATGGCGACGATCGAAATCCTGTTCGACTTTCTTCATATCCGTAAACGCCGCACCATCATCGGGATCGTAGAACATCAACCACGGATCGACACAATAGATTCGATCGACCTTTCCCGTACCGAGAAAAATCTCCGCCGACTCTCCACGATAGGAACCAATTTCCACCATCGTCAACCCAGCGCAATTCAGGCTTTCAATCAAGGAAACAAGTCCACTGCGCGACCTCTCATCAGGACGCATCTGGAAATTCTTATGACGCAAAACGGGCGCAAGCAAACGCCGCGCGATACGCTTCGCAAAAAGCACAAAATCTCTCTTGGTCAAAGGCATGACAATCTCGATTCTTTTGAAGCCGTTCAAAAACAACGGAACGAGCCCCTTCCAGACGGGCTCATCGGTTCGAAAATCGCAAATATTATACCACATTCACCCGATTGATGGCGGGAAAATATGATTTTTTGTTTCAAGGGGGCGCATCTGAGTAATTCACCGCGATCTCCTCTTGTTCGAGCTGCGGCCGACGGAAGATGGTAAACCGCCCCCGTCCCAGGGACAGTCCCCATGCCCTTATACATCATCCCGTACTCGACAATCAAGCATAGATTTCAAAATTGCCGAGTTCGGAATGACAACCTTGCGCCAGCTACTGCAGCCGCGCATCTTTACATCATGCATTCGACTGCACCGAGGGCGGCGCAGAGGAAGATGGTGGACATGATGGAGAGGCGCTCTGTGAGAAGGAGGGTGGCCGCGAGGACGG
>JAZLJP010000063.1:0-19844 GCA_045617985.1 Kiritimatiellia bacterium | reverse complement strand
GTGAATTCCCCCAGGGTGTTTTTCCGGGCGGGCGGTTCGGGCGATGGGAAGTTTGATTTTAGTGCGGAACGATTTTCGCAGGCCTGGGGGCTGGAGAAGAAGTCGGAGGCCAAGCGGTCTTAGGAAGACAACATCATTTTTCAACTCCTTGGCTCACAGAACGACATGGCTACGATCCGACTTGTGAATTCCCCCAGGGTGTTTTTCCGGGCGGGCGGTTCGGGCGATGGGAAGTTTGATTTTAGTGCGGAACGGATCTAGTTGGAGGGCCGGAGGGCGACGGGGACAAACCTGAAGAACCAAATGTATTTGCACCTTCTCTGAAAACATGGTACAATGATTTCATGCTCTGCGGGTGTTCAGATGGTGGGCGCCTCACGCCCGGCGCGAATGTCGTCGCCACGATCAACCTGATCGTGCTGGCCGTGCTTTTCGCCTGTGCCGTCGCCGATGAAATTTTCGGCGTCGACATCCTCGGCCCATTCTTCGCCTGGGTTTTCTCGTTCTTCAACTGATGTCGTGGGGTCTGTCCCCACAAAATTGGGTCACATTTCGCTTTTAACTGTCCACTTTCGGAGTTTATCTGGCCACTTTCCGCCTGGGAACGATTACAACCCCAAATTCCCTCTATGACAGCTCCCAGCAGAAACCATAGTCAATCTGCCCATGAGAAAACAGGTCAGACCTGTTTTTGCATGACGTGGAACAGTCCCCACGGGATCATTCGTAGACTCGAATCCAGTCTATGTACATGCGCACGGGTAATGTCGCGGGATTGACCTTACCCACCCATGCACCGCCGAGCTGCATGTCCATCAACACATAGTATTGCCGCTGGAACGGCCACTGGTCCGGATCGCCGCAGTTGATCTTGGGATAGCGGAAGGTCTCCTCGCCGTTGACGCTCCACACGAGGGCGTCTTCCGTGATCGTGAGCGCATAGACGTTCCAATCGCCCTGGATGATGGCAGCGCCCTTGCCGTTGTTGCCGTGCGGCGGCGTGTTGCCGTGTCGCTTGTTCAGCGTCCAGCCCGAGTGCACCGTCTGGTAGACGAAGGGATCGCCGTTGAGGCGTTCCACGATGTCGATTTCGCCGTCCCAGGGCCAGCCGCGACCCTGTCCGGCACGCACGTCGGGCATCAGCCAAAGCGCCGGCCAGGCGCCCACCTGATCCTCGAACTTCACGCGTATCTCAATGCGCCCACATTTGAGCGTGCCCTTGTGCTGGCTCGTCACGCCGCCCGTGAGGAACGGACGCGGATCCTTCGCCTTGTCGTCATTGTGCACGCCCCACATGATGAGCTGGCCGTCCTTCACCTGCACGAGGTCTTCGCGCGGGGACATCATGCGGTTCCAATCGGACGGCCCCACCACGCAGCGATTCCAGCGCCGGGCATCCAAGGTCATACCATTGAACTCGTCATGCCACAACAGCGTGCCGCAGAAGAGGTCCATCAGCGCATCGGCGAAGAGCGAGAGTCCAAACGGATTCGGATGGTTGATCTCGTTCACGAGCAACGTCTGGTAGGGAATGCCGCGGCCCGCGAGTTCGCCCCACAACTTGGACGCATCGGCGAGCGCCGTCTTCGTTTCGGCGCACCAACGGCGCACATTCGCGACATACGGACGCGGATCCTTCGTTGTCGTGGTCGGATCGGACAACCCCATCCAATCACCGCGGGTGTAATGCGGCGTCAACACGCAGAGTTCCGCTCCTTTGCCCGTGAGATCCGCCCGGATGCGATCGTAGCGCGCCTTCAGGTCTTCGTATTTCACCAGGTTCGCATCGTTGACGAATTCCATCACCACGAGGTCGGCCTTCGCATTCAGCACGGTCTCCACATAGTTGTGGGGATGTCCGCTCGGCGCCTGGCGCACATCGAGGAAGGTCGCCGTCTGGCGGCCGCCCCAGCCGTTCGTGACGAGTTTGATGTCGCTCTTCGGGAAACGCGTCCGCAGCCGGCGCACGAACTGCTCCTGCCAACGGTCGCGTCCCAGGTTCGCCAGATAAGAGGCCTCCGTCACACTGTCGCCCCACGCCAGCACCGTCACCGGCTCGCCCCGGGTGAGCTTGGCATAGGTCTTCGGCAGCAATTGCGCCGCGAGGCAGGGCCCTTCCGGCGGCACCTCGGCTGCGGTTGCGGCCGCCACCGGATAGAGATTGCGCGAGGTCAGACGCGCGGTGGCGCCATCCAGCCACACCGTCGCCAACGGCGTGTCGCCCGACACCAGCGCCGGCAGCTCGGGATTGCTCGCCTTGGGCTTGCCCGTGCGCAACAAACAGGTGCCAATCGGCGTACGAACGATTCGGTCAAGCCGCTGCGGGCGATACGCGTAGTCGATCAACACGGCGTCCCGCTCGCCGAGACGACCTGTCGGACAACGCGAAATCGCGCCCCACTCGCGTTCCAGGTAGTAGTCCCGGTTGACGGCCATCACCGTGCCATCGAGTTTCTTCACCACCACGCTCGACGGCAGAAGCGCCCCCTTCACGGAACACTCGTACGCGAGCAAGGCGGAGAGTCGGCGTCCCGCCCGCCATCCCGAACGTCGCGGCGAGAGCGGTACGCTCTCCCAGCGTTCGCCCTTCACCTGCACAGGTTCGTTCGGCGCCACCGCCAGCACCTGCGCGTCGGCCCGGACCTGCCAGGCGCCCGCAAGCGCCACCTGCGCGGTTTCCGCCGCAGACCCGCAAATGCCGACCGCGCCCATCAGCGCCGCCGCCATCATTGTTATCCAATTTTTGTCGCGTAGAGACCCACGCCTCAGCTTTCCCGATGCGACTTCCCCCTCATCAAACCGTACGTGCGGATTTCCCGTATACGGCTTTCCACTCAGAGCTGTGTTCTTCATAGCGTGGCGTTCCTCTCTTTGTTTCTGCAAGTTGTTGCCGATTATTGTAACGATTTTTCTTTTTCCCGTCAAATCCATCATCTCTGGACATCCGCCCATTTGGAAATCCTCCTGGGGTCTGTCCCCACAGAATTCAACGCCCCAAATCGACCCCCATCTCCTTGAACTGCGCAGCGGCATCGAGGAAGTGCGCGGTGAGCCAGAGAGGAACCCACGTTTCGCAATAATCGCCACGTCGCCGATTGACGTTTTTCGGGCAATCCTCCACCCACACGATCGTGAAACCCTTCCGCACATCATTCAGCACCTCGTCAAGATGGACGTAATTGGTATGGAGGATCTGTTCGCCAAGCGAGCCCCGCTCGTCCATCAGCTGCCCGGCCGAGCGGTACATCACCCGTGCCAGGCAATGGTAGCGCTCGTCGTGGAGGAGATCGCCCATCTGCCACACGAGCGGCGACTTCCAAACCGCCCAGGCGTCGAGGCACTGGTTCTGCGGCGAAACGACGCTCCAGCCCGTCGACTTGAAGCCCTTGTCCGCGAGACGGCCCGGAGGCATCGGAATATCCCACACGACGAGATAGCTGAGAAAGAGGTTCAGCGCATGCCGGGCAAGGCGCAGGTAGTGACGCGCCGCCGCCTCGTCGCCCGAGCGCTTCGCCGCACGATGAAGCGCGAGATACCCTTCCAGCGCCCCTTGCGCACTTTCCTTGTCCTCACAGCGCGAGTCCAGCGTCACGCCCCAGTAGACATGCGACCAGCCGAAGAACCGCTCCTCCTGCGCTGCGGCGATCCGCTTCGCCGCCGCAAGGCATTCGTCATTCCCGAAAAGCTCCCCGGCGAGGACAAGCGGCTCCACGAGAAACGCATGATCGCCCTTCGTAGGCTTGATCCACTTCGGATGGTTGATCGCCTTCGCGATACGGTCGGTCGATTCTCGGGCAAACCGCTCCCACTTCGCGGGATTGAGCCGCCCGCCCGACTTCCGCGCGAAACGGATAGCCCGCAGAACGGGAAGCAGACCCTCCGAGCAGCAGGTCAATCCCCCGCAACGCCCCGTCAAACGGCCCTTCCGCAGATCCCAGCCGCTAGCGTACAGCCCGTTGGGGGTAAGTGCACCGCCGGCCATCTCGCTGAGGAAGTCGAGCGACCGCTGCGCCTTCTCCCAGTCACCGGGATCCAAGTCCAGAACCGGCAGCGCATAGCCGCACGTCTCCGCGCATCCGACCCAGCCAATGTGCAGTGCGGGCTTGTTGAACTCGGGATGGTACACCTGAAAGCCACATGCTCCCTTCGGCTGATTCTCCACCCATCGCGTCTGGACGTAGTCGCGCTTGCGGCGGGCGATTTCCGCCATCGTGTCGAAGCGTTCCGCCCCGTAGGGACGGAAGATCGCAAGCGAAGCATCGACCGCCTGTTCGAAGCCGAACGCCACCTCCGGCTCCGCCCGGCCCGTCTGAATCCAGAACGTCTTCTCGATGATCTGCTTTGGATGGAGCGTAAGATAGGCCCTGTCATAGAGGAGCGCCTTGGTCATGCGCGCCTTGATGGTACTCCGGCGGCGATTGTAGCCGACCGGACCGGAGAGGAGAACAATGTCCGTCGCCTTCTCGGCGCGCTCGACGCCCGCGCTCCACCACTGATCCTCGTGTACGGCCCCGAGAACGGGCGATGGCAGCGTATGAATCGCCGCAAACGTACGATTCGTCGGATCCTCCACCGCCACGAACGGCATCGGCAGACGGTGGTCCTCGAAAATCGCGAACTCACCCGGCTTGCCCGCATAGACCGGCACCCGTCCGTCCTTCCGCCCGGCGTTGGATGGATTGCCATAGTACAGCACGCCCGGAATGAAGGGCTTCTGGACTTCGGGATCGCCCTCCACCCGATAGCGCACCGAGAGCACGACCTCAGGGAGCGGCTTCGCGCCGCGGTAGGTCCATCTCCGCACGATCTTGGTGAGCCCGTTCGACAGCACCGTCTTGACATCGCGAATCTCAAGCCCGGGCACGTCGCGCTTCCATTCCCGCACCCAGCCGTTCGTCCACCCCACGCCGACCTCCGGCGGAAGAAGCGTTCCCGCGCAAACGCTCTCGCCCAGGCACAAGCCCAGAACAACACACGCGGCGACACGCGCGAACACGAGTCTTTTGTTTCTCATTTTCCGTACTCACTCTCTCATAGTTGAAGATGTACATGCCGTTACCGTAATCCACCGTCGCAGCACATAGAATATAGCCAGCACAACGGGGACAGTCCCCCTGAAATCTGCCAAAACCATGTTAGGTGCTCCTTTTGATATAGGTCGTATATCATGCCACCTGATCTCCGCACCGGTCAAGCGTCCCACAGGCCTGGCCAGGTGGGATTGTAAAGGATACGGTCTCTTGCTTGCCATACCACTTCAATCGGGCCGTAGCATCACCCCGCCCGTCACCGTGCTCGGTCCTTGGCATTGACGCACTGCGCGGCGATGAAGTTGTACACGTCGTCGAAATCCCCGTCCTCGACGTAGATCTGGTTATGGTTGAACCGGGTGTTGAGGTAGATGACGTTGCGCGCCTTCACGGCCTTGATTTTCTTCACGCGCGCGAAATCCGAATAGAGCGTGGCGCGCGAACCAGCGAGAATTCCCAATCCCATGACGGTGGGACTGCCGGCGACGATGCCCGCAAGCGTGGTCAGCGCCGAAACGACCTGCCCCTTCTTGAACGAGCGCGCGAGCTGCGTGTGTCTCACGCCCTGCTCGTCCATCTCGAAAAGCACGCAGTAACGGCCGCCCTGGATCAACGCGTAGAGGTAGTAGGCAATCGCGCCAAGGACAATGAAGCCGAGCATCATGAGCGCAAAGCCCTTCGTCATCGAGAAAAAACCGTCCCACCAGAATCGGCGGTCTCCCATCGAAATAAGGACGACGAAGAGCCAGACGAGGCCCATCGAAAACCCCAGCACCTTCAACACGGTGAACAGCACCGTCGGATTACGGTACATGTTCAGTTCGTAGGTCCAGCGGTAGACTCCATCTCGTTGTTTTGTCACGGTTGTCCTCCTCTTGCAATCAAACGAAATCGTTACGCGATATCATACAATATCCCGCAAGGAAAATGTGCAGCATCTGCTACGTTTTGGGAAATCTTCGTCGCGAACTCGTCCGAGACCTCCGCTTCGGCGGCGAAGGTCGGCCAGGATTCGACTGCGGCGCGGACCTGATCGATGATCTGCCGCGCCTTGCGCTCGCGGAGGTTGGCCTGCGGGGCGATGGCGAGAAGATCGTCGAGACCGATGTCGCAACGCTTGCCGTTGATGGACATCTGATGCGCGCTCGTCCAGTCCCCGGACGGGTTGTACGCGTAGCACACGTCGTACGCCGGCGCCAGCGTCCACTCCCCGTTGCGGTCCATCAGATACGCGATGTTCTTCACATGGTCATCGCAATTCCACGCCAGGACGTTGAATACCATGCGTCGGTAAAGCCGTTCGTTCGCCTCTGCCGACTTCACGATCTTCCGCGTGACCTCGAAAGCGTCCTCATAACTGTTGACCAGCGGATCGTTGAAATCCAAGTGGGCAAGCGCACCCAAGGTCAACATGTGAAGCTTTCCGCCTTCTGGAGTCCGGTCGAAACGACGCGTCATAAAGTGTCGCCGGCTCCAAAGCCGGCACTCCGTCATGTCGATGCCTGCGGCCTTGGCCATCAGATGATAGGCGTATTCGACGCGTCCGTACCCCCACTTGTCATCGCCCTCCTTGTCGCCGTTTCCGGTGATGCCGTCAAATTTAATGAGCCAGTAGCCGAACTCCGGCGGAAGCGCCACCTGGCCTGAGCGAACCTCACCCGTCCCCTCGTTCCACCCGATCAGCGCCTTGGCCCTTGCACCGCCCGCCGAAGATCCAACCCGGAGAATCGGCGCGTAATCAGTCATTCCCGGAGTCAGCCGCGCAGTCGCGTCTTCGCGCATCTTCAAAACGGAATCCGCCAATGCCGCGAGTTCATTCACCTCGATCCGCTCGTCCCGGTCTTCCGAATCAAGCAACGCCGGCCTGTATTCAAGCGCTCCCATCCCACGCTTGCCCGCATAGGCCAACCGGTCTACGGACGTCAGATCGTCCGGGCTCATGTTCCGCGAACGAAGATACGCGGCGATTACCTTGTTACCGAACTTGTCGGGAAGCGAATCGGAAAGCAAACCCGGCAATCCGTGAAACGACTTCACGGACAGTTCCGGAAACGAATACACGGTCCCCGCAAGCGGCATCCGATAGGGAGCGATCTCCACCCCGAGATCACGGATGTCCCGCGAATACTCGAACCTGACGACAGGACTTCCGTCCGCAATCGACGCGCTGCCGACAAAAGTATCCCACAGATAGACATTGACTGCTTTCAGCATTCCGATTTTCTCCCGATTTCAACCCCATCGCCCCAACAGCGGGTTTTCGGAATCGCCCCCGACGCGTGTTTTTTCGACCGGACCCGCTTCGGAAACACCAGCTTCTTCGCTTCCCGCTCGGCTTCCTGTATCGGAGAAAGTTCAAGGGAATCCAAAACGGTTTCCATACGCGAAAGGACATCCAGCTGTCGCAAGACCGAAAAGAAATTCTCGATCCGCACACCGCCCGCCCCATTCTCCAAACGGGAGATCGCGAATCTCGAAATTCCACTCCGAACAGCCAGTTCCGCCTGCGTCATCCCACGCAGGATGCGCAAATGCGCAACCCGTCGCCCAATTTCTCCCAAAAGGGCAACATCCGTTAGACTATTTTGTATTTTCATTGTCACAAACAAACAACATTATTCACGTTCAAAGGTCATAATGCGCCTCTCGTGTGACATATTAAACCAAGTTTTCCGGCGCGTGTCAACCGCAAACCGCGACGCGAGCGTAATCGGTCAGCGGTTGTGGTAGGAACACAAATCGCTCACTAACCAAGTACGATGCGAGCGACTGGCATAGCAAACGCAAAGTCAGAGCCCGACCGTGCCGATGCCGGGGCCGAGGAAGCCAGGGCCGTCGGCGATGAAATTCCACGACCATTCGCCTGGAATGCGCGTGAGCCTGTCTGCCGAGGGACCCGCGAAGCAGCGAATCATTCCGTCCGCGAGCTCCAGCTTCAGGGCAACCGCGTCCTTCCCGACCGGTACGCGCGCAAGCGTCTCGGGCTTGCCGCGAAACGTCTTGACCACCTCGACCGCATCCGCCGTCCTGACCAACTTGAGCATATGCGATGCAGAACGCTCGATCACCAGTCCCTCGCCCGCCCGCGTAGCGACCGCCTGCTCGCTGTCGCTCGTCGCGACCACACGCCGCAGCCGCGTACCGGGGTTCGCGCTGCGGTAGATCAGTTCGCGCGGCTCGCGGATCGTCCCCGCGATCAGGTGTGCGTCGTCGAAACGGAGTTCCTGGCGGCCTTCATCAAACGTCGCCGGGCAGAGGAACGTCTCGCGGCCGAACGGCAACTGCCCGCCATGCGCATCACGCCGCACGGCGAGGAACACCGCGTAAAGCTTGCCATCGGGAGACTCGACCAGGTCGGCATGACCAGTTGCGGAAAGCGGGTCGCGGGGCTGGTTGCGACGCGTGATCACAGGGTTGTGCGCGCAGGGGACGAACGGACCAGCCACACTCTCCGAGAGGAACGCCGTCACCTCATGAGCCCAACCGGTGCCGCCTTCCGCGACGGTCAGCAGGTACTGCCCGTTACGCATCCGGAAGAGATGCGGTCCCTCCGCGTAAACGGAATGCGTGTTCCGCCCGGTCGTCAACCGCATCGGTTTGCCGATCACGCCCGTCGCGGGATCGAACGAATAGGCCGAGATCATATTCTGGTGGGGGATGCGCGTCTGGATGATTCCGCTTGGATTGACGAGATAGGTTTTGCCGTCCGTATCGCGGAAGAGGCCCGGGTCAATACCCCACAGCCCCTTGATCCCAATCGACTTCGACCAGGGTCCTGCGGCATCCGTCGCCGTGACGACGAAGTTCCGATAGCAGCGTCCGCGCGGGTTCGACCGGGTCTTCGGTACGGAGTCGATCCGCGTGCAGGCTACGTGGAACTTGCCGTCGAAGTAACGGATCGACGGCGCCCAGAGGCCGAGGCTCGCGTCAGGGATGTTCGCGAGCGACTTCCACTCCTCGCCGCCGCAGGCGTGTCCAACGAGCTTCCACTCCCGCAGGTCCTTGCTCGCGTAGATCGGCAGGCCCGGATACCAGGTGAAGGACGACGTGACGAGGTAGTAGGTGTCGCCTGCACGGCAGATCGACGGATCGGGATGGAAGCCCGGCAACGCCGGGCGCGGCGGCTCGCCCGCCCATGCCGTCACCGCCGTCAGAAAAACAACTGCAGCAGCACTTACGATAATCCCAATCCTGTTCATCATTTGCTTTCTCCATTTTCGAGTAAGGACCATCGGCCTTCTCTATCCGTTTCTTCAACCCTTGCGAAACATGTTACTGCGGGAGTACCGTCTTCTTCCCCTGGGCACGAATGAGACGCCCCACGAGATCGGGATGCTCGCTCGCCGCCCGTTGCGCGGCTGCGTAGGTCGCGCTGCCCGCAAGTACGGTGGCGGGCTTGCCGAAGCGCCGCTTCGCCTCCGCACACACGAACGCGAGTTCCGCCGCGCGGATCGCCTCCAGCGATTCGCCCCGCGCCTTCAAACGCGCCGCGAACGTCGTCTCGGCGTCGGCCTCCTTCCCGTTCTCAAGGCAGCCCGCAATCTCACCCGTGCCGAACAGGTCAAGCGCGATCACGGGACGCTTTCCGCCGAGCGCCCAGCCGAGGTAGTCCTTTCGCAGCATCCGGTTCGACTGCCCCGTGATCACCACCGGCTCGCCCGTCGCCTCCCGCGGAACGATCTCGACCGCCGGCAGTTCCAGTCCGTTCGCATGGGCATAGGCCGTACGTTCGACGCGGAGGGCGCCGTAGCGCCGCATTGACATGGGAGTGGCCGAAACCTCGCGCCGCGTGAGCCCCGCCACGTCGCCGAAGGGCCGGCGCGACGCGCAGTCGGACGACATCCACGCCGTCTGCGGCAGCACCGGGCGCGCAAGGGCCGAACCGAAGTCGGAACGGTCCACCCCCTTCCCGTTCACACTCACCCTCGTGCAATTGGCGAGTACGACGGGCGTTTTCGTCACCTTCTGCGCCGTCACGCCCTCGATTCCGATTTCGCACACGGGACACGCCGCGTCGCCCGCGAGGCGCACGAGGTGCGGCGTTCGCTCACACGTCACGTTGTAAATCACGATGTCGTGGATGTACGTGAGCCGTTCGTCGTAGGTGGGCAGGTTGCGGAACTGGTAGAGAACGTCGGTGTCGATGGCAACGATCGCGTCCGTGGTCGCCTTCACGCGGCAGTTATCCATCACAATGTCGGAAATCTCGCCGCCGCGCCGCCGCGACGTCTTGATGTAGAAAGCGCGGAAAACGACGTCTTCGACCGTGCAGTCGTGGATCCGCACGTCCCTCACGCCCGCCGAAAGATCACTGCCGATGCCGAGCAGCGTGTGACCGTGGATGACGCGGCAGTTGCGGATCTCGATGTGCTCGGCCGGACGGTTGATGCGCCAGCCGTCGCGGTTGCGTCCCGACTTGACGACAAACGCATCGTCGCCTTGGTCGAGCGTGCAGTTCTCGATCAGCACGTTCCGCGTCATGTCGATGTCGATGCCGTCGTTGTTGTGCCCGTGCGCACGGATGTCGAGTCCACGCACCGTGCAATCTTCGCTCTGGTAGAGGTGCACGCACCAGAACGGCGACTCGCGGATGCGGAAATCCTCAAGCCTTACACCCTTGCAGCGGTTGAACTGGACGAACTGCGGCCGCGCGTTCGAGCCGGGAATCTTCGTCGCGTCGCGTTCGGCGAGCGGCACGTCGTGCGATCCCCACTCGTAGAGCTGGCGCGTGAACGCCATGTGCGCGGGCGGACGCGCAAACCACGTGCGCCACGTGTCCATCTTCGCCCGCAGCGTCCCCTTTCCGGTGAGCGCAACATTCGTGCAGCCGTAGGCGTAGATGAGCGGCGAATAGTTGCGGCATTCGACCGCCTCCCACGTCGTATCGACGGCGGGCAGATAGGCCTTCGGATCGTCCGAGAAGACGAGTTCCGCACCGTCCGCGAGCGCAAGCTCGACGTTCGAGCGCAGGTGGATCGGGCCCTCCATGAAGTGCGACCCCGCAGGCACGCGCACCGTGCCCCCGCCCGCGGCGGCGACCGAATCGATCGCGCGCTGGATCGCCTCCCGTCCGCCCGACTCGACGATTCTCTGGCGGCGCGCAACGGCCGCATCGGCAGAGCCAGCAAAGGAACACGCCAACAACACCAATCCCATCCAATGCCACCAACTACTCACGATCACATTCGATTGCTTCATTGTCTTATTCTCCTTGTCTCTGCTCAATGAAATCTGCATCTTTCTCCTTTTATCGCACGAAAATCAGCAGCGTGGTCGTCTCGGCATGGACGAACTTGTCTCCGTTCACGCCGTTGCCGCCCAGCACCAGCCAGCCGCCGTTGTTGCCGACGATCCGCCGACCGGCCCGATGTTCTCCGTGAAGATGTACATATTGTTCTGGCAATCGACAGTGTCAATGTCGTCTTGACTTTCAGTCCATGTCCATCGGCCGCGCTCTCTGCGGCGAACATCCCCACATTCACCCCCTTCATTTCACCCTGGGAATCGGGGAACCGGGATAGGGGGTGAGATGGTGGGTGACTTTGCCACTGGCATCTCGGGTAGCGGTAATGCGGTGGCCGCCCGGCACGCGCAGGTCCCGGAAGGAGACTTCCTTGCCGTCCCAACGCTTCGGCAAGGCCGGGAAGAGCGTCACCGTGTTCGTGTGCGGGTCGTACCGGAGCAGCATCTCCTGGATGCCGCGCGCAAAACCGAAGTTCGCGTCGAGCGTGAACGGACGATAGGTGTAGCGCGAGAGGCCGCACTTGAGCTGGTCGCCGTTCACATTGAACCCGTTGCGCGAGGTGAACGCCATCTGGAAGTCCTTCAGATACTGCCATGCCCGTTCGCCGCGGCCGAGGCGCGCGTTGAAGCAGCCCTCCCATGAGAAGGAGAAACCCACCCACCAGGTCGTGCCGAGACCTTCGAACTGGTCGACCGATTTGACGGGATCCACCGCCGCATCGCGCGGCGTATCGTAGAACGGGAAGACGTCCATCAGATGCGAGGCATGGCGGTGTGAAAACGTGAGGAGGCGGCCCTTCGCGATTTCAAGAACGCCGTCCTGCGCGGCCGCGGGGCCGAACGAACCCACGTAGCTGCGCCACTTCGCCGCCTCGTTCTCTTCGCCGAGGAACGCCGCAAGACGCGCAAGGCGGATGTAGAAGGCATTGAGGATCGAACGCACGTAGCTCGTGTTCGTCGTGAAGAAACAAGTCATGCGGTTGTCGTCCACTTCCGGCGAACTGCTGATGTTGAGCGTGCGTACGCCGGCCTTGACCGTCCAGGCGTGTTCCAGCGCGGCGGCGAGCTCGCGCCCGAAGGCGAGGTAGCGCGCGGCCTTCTCACGGGTGGGCGCGTAGTCGAAGGCGTCCACGAACGTGTTATAGGCCCAGATGCCGTGTTCGGGCAGCACCGCATATGCGGTCCAGCCCGCGATCATCTCGCCCGAGTAGCCCATCGTGGGCGTAATCACCGCGCCGTCCTTGCTCTCGTAGATCGTACGCCCGAAAGCGCGGAAGTTGTCGAGGCGCGCGAGATAGAAATCGGCGAAACCCTCGAGCGCCTCGATGCGGCCGGCCGGACCCGCCGCCCAGTAGGTCATCTCGGTGTTCATGTCGTTGTGGTAGTCGCCGTTCCAGGGCGGGAGCGCGTTGTTATCCGCCGTCCAAAGCCCCTGCAACGCCAGCGGCGCACACCCGCGCCGACCCGCCGCTCCGTACAGGTAGATGACGAAATCATACAGGTGCTGCATCGCCACATCGGGAATGGAAACCGAGCTCGCGGCATTGAACTGTTTCCAGAACGCAGACTTCGGCGCGGCGCAGGGTCCCACAAACTTGACGCCGTGGCGGAAATCATGGTCGAACGCGCTCGTCGCGCCCGCGCGGCGGCCGCGGCTGTAGAACGCACCGCGTTCGTCGATCTTGATCACCGGATCGGGATAGCCGCCGAGCTTCTCGAAGGACGGATTGCGGTTGAATTCCTTCTTCGTGATGGCGACCCCTTCCGGCAGACGAAGCGAGAGGAAGTCGTCGCCGTCGTCGAACCAGCAGAGGATTTCGCGCGCACCCGCCGGCGTCGCCACCGTCACGTGTGCCGTGCCCGACGTGTCGAGGCGGAACTTCCGCAAGACGACCTCGGGATTGAGCGTGAGCGTCAAACGCACGCCCGGCAGTTTGGTGGGACAGTTCTTGCGATTATCGAAGATGGCGGTGCGGCGCGCGTTGTCGTTCTTCTTCACGCAATCGAGCAGCGTGCGGATGTTGAAGCCGGGATCGGTGAAGATGTCGCACAAGGTATTGTGCCAATAGTCGGCGCGGTCGAGGGTGAGGCGCAGTTCGTTGCCCTGCCCCCACACAAGCGCGCCCGCGCCGCCGTTCCCGAGCGGCAGTGCGTCGTCCCAGCTGGTGATCGGCGCCGCAAGCGAAAGGAGCGTATCCGGCTCGTCATGAACGAATCCGGCCGACTCCTGCAGGAGACGGCCATCCACGAGCTGCCCGCAGAGGCGCCGGTCGCCGTTGACGGACATCACCACTTCGTTCTGCGCGGTGACCTCCACGCTCACTTCCACTTCACGATTCACGGGAATGGACGCCGGATGGAACAGGTGAGGATGCTTGTAGCCGGGCGCAAACCGCAACCGCCCAAGATAGACGTCGATCAAAAGGCCGTCGCCGGTGCCGGCATGGGCGTTATCGAGCAGACGCTGGCTCTTCCGCGGATTCTGGGTGGCGTCCAGGGTCGTAAACCGGCAGAAGAATTTGAACGGCCGTTCGCAATCCGCCGCCGTGGGCTTCTCCGCAAGGCGCTCCCCCACCTTCGCGGGGCCACGGTGGAACACCTTCTCGCCCATCGCCACCTGAAGATCGGCAATCGTCCCCACGAATCGGTTTTCACCGTTGGAATCGACCCCGATCGAATACGGCAATTCGGAATTGAGAGGAAATACCGCCGCCGGCACAAGCGTTTCCCCGCCAAGGGCAATCGCCAGTGTAGCGACAGCGAACCGCAACCAACCTGTTTCCATTTTCCACATCTTCATTTTCATTTTGATTTCACCTCAGTGTGCTTCGAGCCAGTTCTTCCCGATACCGATGGAGACTTCAAGCGGCACGCCGAGCGACATCGCCCCTTCCATCTCCCGCTTGATGATCGCCGAGACGGCGTCGACCTCTTCCTTCGGAACGTCGAAGAGCAGTTCGTCGTGGATTTGGAGGATCATCTTCGTTTTGAGCCCGGCCGCGCGCAGGGCCCGATCCACTTTCACCATCGCGAGTTTGATGAGATCGGCCGCCGTGCCCTGAACGGGCGTATTGATCGCGTCGCGCTCGGCCCCCTGGCGCACCGTCGCGTTGCGGGAGGCGATATCCCTCAGCGTCCTGCGGCGGCCGAGCGCCGTCACGGCCCAGCCCGTCTCACGCGCCTTCGCGATCGACGTTTCCATGAACGCCCGGATTTTCGGATAGAGCTTGAAGTAGGTTTCGATCAACCCGGCGGCTTCCTTGCGCGCCACCTGCAGGCGTTGCGCAAGGCCAAACGCCGAGATGCCGTAGATGATGCCGAAGTTGACCATCTTGCACTTGCGGCGCATGTCGTCCGTCACCAGGGGCGGCATCACGTCATAGACGCGCGCCGCCGTTTCGCGGTGGATATCCGCCCCGTGGGCGAACGCCGCGAGCATTGTTTCATCGCCGCTCATCGCCGCCATGATGCGCAGTTCGATCTGCGAATAGTCGGCCGCGAGAAGAACGTGGTTTTCATCGCGCGGCACGATCGCGGCGCGGATGAGCTTGCCGCGATCGGTGCGAACGGGGATGTTCTGCAGGTTCGGGTCGGACGACGACAGCCGCCCCGTTTCCGTGAACGCCTGCGCGAAGGTCGTGTGTACGCGCCCGTCCGCCGGATCGATGCACCGCGGAAGCTTATCCACGTAGGTCGACTTCAACTTCGTGCACGCCCGGTATTCGAGGATCTTGCGGATGACGGGATGGTCGTCGACAAGCGACTGAAGCGCCTTTTCATCCGTCGAATACTGCCCGCTCTGCGTCTTCTTCGCCCCGGCCGGCTTGAGCTGGAGCGTCCCGTAGAGGAAGTCCGCCAGCTGTTTCGGCGAGTCGATGTTCAAATCCGGCGCGCCGGCCGCGCGAATCTCCGCCGCAAGGGCGCCGATTTCCCGCGCGAGCTCAAGCCCGAATTTCTCCAGCGCCCCCGTATCGATCTTCACGCCCGCCTTCTCCATCTCGATGAGAATCGCAACGAGCGGTTCCTCGCTTTGCTCCAGGGCCGCGAGCGCCCCCGCTTCGGCGGCCTTCGGGCGCAGCACCGCATCGAGCCGCAGCGTGACATCGGCATCTTCGGCCGCGTAGTCGAGGATTTCCTCGGGGGCGAGATCGGCCATGTTCTTCTGCTCTTTCCCGCGCTCGCGCTCGCCGATGAGGCGCTCGATCGGAATCGGCTCGTAGTCGAGGAACTCGCCCGCGAGAAAATCCATGCCGTGGCGCGCCGCTGCGTCAGTCACGTAATGCTCGAGCATCGTATCGCGCACGGTGGAGCCGAAGACGATGCCGTAGCGCGAGAGGACGGTCATATCGTACTTCGCGTTCTGCGCGATAAGCGTTTTCGAGGGATCGGCGAACGCCGGCGCAAAGAGCTGCACGAACCGTTCCGCCGCCGCCCGCGCCTGCGGCGCCGCCGCGTCTTTCGCCGCCGCAAGGGCAAAGAGATCCGCCGCCGCCGCCGCCTGGGCGGAGTCGTTTCGATGCGGCGGCACGGCCACATACCAGGCCCTGCCGGGCTCGGTAGCAAAACTCATGCCCACGAGATCGGCCTTGCGCGCATCGGTGCCCGTCGTTTCCGTATCGAACGCGAACTTCGGCGCCGCCTTGAGCGTCCACACGAGCTCGCGCGCCTCGGCCTCGGTTTTGACGAGCGTGTAGGTGTGCGGCCAGGTGGCAAGCGTCGTGCGCGGGCGCGCGGGCGCCGCTGCGGCGCCCTCTCCCGCCGCCGGCGTTTCCATCGCCGCTCCGAGAGACGTACCGAGGAACCGTTTCGCGAGCTGGTTCAATTCGAATTTCGCGCACACCGCGCCAACCTTCGCCCGATCGAGTTCACCGCGCGCGAACGCCTTCCAATCGACCTCGAGCGGCACGTCGGTACGAATGCGCGTGAGGAATTTCGACATCTTCGCGTCTTCCGTGCTCGCCGCGATCTTTTCCCCGAGCTTGCCCTTGATCTCGCTCGCGTGGGCGAGAATCTCCTCCACCGTGCCATATTGCGCAAGGAGCGAAATCGCTGTCTTTTCGCCCACGCCCTTGATGCCGGGGATGTTGTCCGCCGTGTCGCCCGCAAGTGCAAGATAGTCGATCATCTGTTCGGGCGAGCTGAGCGACCAGAGTTCCTTCACCTTTTCGACGTCGTAGACCTCCGGGCCCTCCTTGCCATGGCCCGGGCGGAACAGATGGATGTGCGGCCCCACGAGCTGGGCGGCGTCCTTGTCGGGCGTTGCGCAATAGACCTCGAAACCATCCGCCGCCGCCTTCATCGCGAGCGTGCCCATCACGTCGTCCGCCTCGAACCCCTCCGCGCGCACCACGGGAATGCCGAGCGCCTCGGCAAGTTCAAAGGCGTAGGGGATGTTCGAGGCGAGATCCTCCGGCATCTTCTCGCGCTGTGCCTTGTAGGCGGGGAATTCCCTGTGGCGGAACGTGGGGCCGCCCGGATCCATCGCGAGCACCGCATGCGTGGGCTTGTATTCGCCAAGGATGGACGTGATGCCGTTGGCAAAGCCGATGAGCGCGGAGACGTTGAGCCCCGTCGTGGTCAGGCGCGGATTGCGCAGGAACACGAAGTGGCCCTTGTAGAGAAACGGCATGAGGTCGATGATGAAGAGTGTTTTCATGGGGAACGATCCTTGGAGAGAGTGAAGGCAGGTCAAGGGAGAATGCGCGGCGCATGGGCAAGGAGATAATCCTCGGCCGCCTTGCACCAGAGGCCGCCGTTTGCGGCACAGAGGCGATCGAGCGCGGCGAAGAACGGATCGGTGCGACCCTTCTCGGCGAAATCCGCAATCGCCGTCATCGGAAGGCGTACGCCCGTGTAGACGAGGCGCTTGAGGCCGGGCGTCGTGGTGAGAGAGAGCGTTGTTTCAACGGCCGAGTCGAGCCCGCCCACGTGCGACACCATCACCTCGGGATGGATACGCCCGGCGGCGATCCAGGCGAGCGCGTCCGTCATGTCCTTCACGTCACCGCCCGAGGACCCCACGCAGTGGTGGCCCATGTAGTGGACATGGGAGAAATTGAACGACGCTATGAACTGCTGGTCAAGCGGGCCCGCGAAGAAATTGAGCGCTCCGCCGAACCCCATGAGCGCGCTCGCCTGGGGAAAGAGAGACGAATCCGCGGCATAGAGGAACACGTCGTCATAGCCGCCGCCCGTCGCGGTGGGATTGTCGCGCCGCTCTCCGTCGTCCCGGTTGAGCATCTTCAACACGGCCACGGGATCCGCGAGATCGCGCGTCAAAAGGAAATGGACGTCGACGCCGTTCACGACGCCGCGCGCGTGGAAGCGCGAAACCGGATCGTCAATCTTCGCGCAGCCGAAAACCGCCGCCTCGTGTGCAAGACGCGCCTCGTCGATCTCCGTCACCACGAGCCGCCGCGGCCGGTTCAGCGGCGAATGGCACGTGATATCGACCGTCGCAAGCCCCATCGCGCCCCCCCCGCCGACGAGAAGCATCGTTCCGTTCGGCTTGATGCCCATCTCATGGACGTGCGAGTTGAACGCGTTGTGGTAGCTCGTGCGGAACGCCGAGACGATGCAGCTCACCGGTTCCGCGAGCGAACACTTGAAAAATGCGTCGCCATCGTAGGGGAGAAGGCAGCCCTGCTCGACGACAACGGCCGGCACGCGGATATGCGTTGCCTCGCCGCCCATCGTCGGCCAGGAGTAGCCCATCGTTTCGAGTTCGTGGCCGGGAATGTTGAAGGAGGGCTGCACGCCCACGTGCTCGCCTACATGGAAGCGGGAGCGCCAGCGCGTGCCGACCTCGCGCACGATGCCGCACACCTCGTGCCCCACCATGACGGGATTTGTTGCGATGTCTTTTGGGACGCGCTTATGCTTCGTTGCGAGCGTCACGGCCTTGTAGTCGCTCATGCACACGCTATTCGAAACGAGCTCCACGACGACGGCATCATCGCCGGCGCCTTCAAGATCCATCTCTTCCAGCCGCAGGTCGTTTTCGCCATACAGCCGACAAGCCAAAATTTTCATTCTCTCGTCTCTCAGCCTTTCCTCGAACGGATATTATAACAAAATGATCCCACAACACAAAGCCCAAAAGACCTAACCTATCTGACCCATCAATCCCATCCAACAAAATCACTCCGATCACTCCCATCGCACCCATCCGTCCTAGTCAAAAAAACACTACCAATCGACGGCGTTTTTGCGGTACAACGTGCGGCGTCTTGCGGGTGAGAGGAATCGAACCCGGAGGGCGATTGATCTTCATGGAGCCGGTCGTGGCACACAGCACGGCCGTTGTCCCCACAGGTAGGGCCCGTTGCCCTCAACGGGCCGGATCCTGGAGCGGGGCGGGGTTTCGGGTGGGCAACCTAACCGAAGCCAAGTGAACGTCGTTCACGTATCGAGCTTTACGAGAAACCGGTAACTTCTTAATGCTAAAGCGAAATACGGGGATGCGTCCACGTGTCATCACGTGGCGCATCTTCTATTCGTGTTTTAGCATGGGTTCTTACCGGTGCCCCTCGTAAGACGCGATGAAAGGGTGTGCCACGTCCTTTTATTCGGCAGACGAGCTGAAGGCGGCATGACTTGAATGTGAACCCAGGTTCAAGAATGCCGCTCTTTCCTTCTCCGCGCAGAAAGGGCGTTACGAACTAAGGCGCGCGGGGAAACGAGACGGAACACGTGAAAACGATGAATACAGTCAAAAAGTCTGGCATCTTCGCGTTGGTGTTGGCCGGTATGATTCCAATCACGGCGAATGCGGCGGGCGACGATGGCAGCGCGCTGAATATCCTCACTCCGGCTGAAGGTGCGGAATATCGGCATGTGCCGGGCAATTGGCCGGGCACCTTCGAAGTGACAATCACGGACACGATCGGTGAACTCAATGATGGCACGTATACGGTTTATTGGGATAACAACGGCAGCGGCAACTTTACTGCGTTCGAGGGACTCAAAACCGATGCGAAGGGTAGGCTCGTCGTGCCGCGTATGTATGTGGTGGGGGGAATGATCTACAACTCCTGCTTCTATGTGGTAAATGAAAGCGGGGTGAGGTCTGACGCAAAGAGTACAGAGCGTTTTGTGGGGACTGTCCCCGTGGACCACATGTTTCCGTGGGGACTGTCCCCCTCAACATTAACGGTCTGTCAGCCATTCTCGTGCGGAACGGACGAA
Source organism: Kiritimatiellia bacterium (assembly GCA_045617985.1). Classification (GTDB taxonomy): domain Bacteria; phylum Verrucomicrobiota; class Kiritimatiellia; order RFP12; family UBA1067; genus RUG572. Next base: position 384 of record JAZLJP010000063.1, on the reverse strand, counting down.
GAGCAGCAAGCCCAGCAGCAGATTTTCGACTCCTGCCACCAAGAACGTCACCGCATGCTTAAAAAGCTCCCCGTCAGCGGTGGCGTTCAAACAACATACCCCCACAAGTCCAGCGCAAAATGCAAGCAATCCTACGACAAGCAGGAAAGTCCTTGTCCAAACAGCCCCATGAACCATGGCGTAGGCAATGGAAATACGAACAGCCGGCCCTACAAACGCCCCCACGTCCATCTTCCCGGTCAGATGCGGCCAGACTCCCATGATCGCATTGATGACCAGCCAAACAGAAATAATCCGAATAATCCAAGGGGCCTTGCCAAATGTCTTGGCCGGTTTTGTCTCTTGATTATCGGAAGCTGCCATGTTCATGTCCGATCCCTCTTG
>JAZLJP010000062.1:0-28210 GCA_045617985.1 Kiritimatiellia bacterium | reverse complement strand
GAGTAGGCGAAAACGGCCGCCCAAATGTCAAGACATTGTAGACGGAAATGTCAAGAGAATGTCGAGGAGGCACGGAGAACCCCGACAAACCACCCTGGCGTGGGGACTGTCCCCCTTGGTGCTTGGCGCTTTGGCGTGGGGACTGTCCCCACGGTTTTTTGAACTTACCCTGGCGTAGGGACTGTCCCCAATGAGTCTGGGGGACTGTCCCCACGGGGTTCAGAACTTACCCTGGCGTGGGGACTGTCCCCACGGGGTTCGACGTAGGGACTGTCCCCAATGAGTCCGACGTAGGGACTGTCCCCAATGAGTCACTGCTGCCGCGTCAAGGCCCCGATGTTCGCCGTCGAACCACCCGAACGGACATATCAAACCTTCGACCTGTTCGTCGGCACCTTACACAATCAGTTACCGCCCCTCAAAATAACTTAAGTATCGAGCGCCCCCTATCCATATATTCAACACGTAACCAAACACCATTCGCATCATAGTACCCAACGCACGAACTTATAAAACAAACAATTCTGTCACTTATCTTGGTATACCGCGCACTCGGCTCTCGCAGATTGTCCACCGCCAGAAGACACCCTGAATCATCAACCCAAGCCATCCCGCATAATTCAGAATCCCTTTTAAAAAGCCTCGCTCGAACATCATATACATTACCTTCCGGGTTTCCATCCCATGAAAGAACCAAGAGCAATCCACCTCGCTCAAATGCTTCAGTATGACCTACTGCATAGTTGCTAATCCCTTCTCTGTTCTTCTTTTCCTTCAGCAAGGTTTTGATTTCATCAAAAGTTCCAGACGAGATGTCTGCATCTTGCTGTAGACGACCGTAAACCCCCATCGTTCAGACCGAGGCATCACTTTCCAATCAGGAGTTCCCTCTTGACACGCAAGTAGACGACCGTAAAGATCATCCCATTCCCCCCATCGTTCAGACCGAGGCGTCACTTTCCAATCAGAAGTTCCCTCTTGACACGCAATTTGTGGAAAATCAAACCATCTCCCCTTGCGGATCAACGTCATCACAACACAAAATGAAATACCAACCAAAAGAAAATAAAAAACCTTTCTTTTCATAACCGACCAAACGGATTACGTGTCAAACCTTGTTCCATTCGGACAATCCGAACATTCGAACAATACATTCTTATTTTAGCGTCTCGGAACAGTCAGGGTGGGGACCGGGAACGGCTGCTTGATCACATAGCTTGTGCCCAGACGCTCCCCAGGCACGGGCTTGAATTCCGGCCGCTTCGATCCCGCCGGCGGCGTGAGCGTCAACGTACCGGTCGCATCGTCGACCTTCCACGCCTCGCTCGGCACCATCCAGCAGTCTTCCACACGGCACGGAATCGAGCTACGCTTGAAATCGGGCTGGTGGGCCATGATGTTGTTGATGAACACATGCCCGCCGCAGGTGCAGACGTCGGTGTCGAGCGAATGCAGTTTGACCGAATGCGGCTCGAAAATCGGTGTGCACCGCGCATCGTCCCGGAAGCTCATCGTGCCGCGCATCCGGTTGCCGACGAAGGCGATCGACTGCGACCAGGCCGTCACCGCATGTCTGGAGAGTGCATCGTTACCTTCGACGAGGATGGGACCATGATCCACCTCGAAGAAGAAGTCCTGCTGGTTGGCCCACAGCGTGTTATTGACGACGCGCGCGCCCTGGCCCATCCAGTCGAACCAGATGCCGCCCGAGGAACCGCAGTGGTGGATGCGGCAGTTGGCAACGGTGAAGTCGACCGCACCGTGGATTTTGATGCCGGCCATCTCGGCCCCGCCAAAGGGCTTCTTCCAATGGCACTGGAAGATTTCGCAATTTTCAACGGCGGAGAACACCGCGCCCAACGAACCGCAGATACCCGCCTGGCCGCAGTCGTAGATGCGGCAGCGGCGCACCAGATGGTGGCCCACGCGTTCCTGTCCGTTCTGGCTCGCAAGCACGATCGTGCGATGGTAGCCCGAGGCGGACTCGGCATTGTTGTCGAACTCATCACCATACTTGCCGAGCGTGATGCCCGTGCAGGAAGAACCGTGTACGACGCAGTCTTCAATCACCCAGCCGCGGCTCCAGTGCGTGCCGACAACGCCCACCTGCTCGCAGGTGGGCGGCGCCCAGTTGGGGCCCGCGTTCTCGAAGGTGATGCCGCGTAGCGTCTGGTAGTCGCAGAACGGCTCGCGCGAGTAGAAGCAGGACGGACGCGTCACCAGTTCCGGCACCGCCACATTGGGATCCTGTTCGAACGCGGCGAGAATCGTACCCGCCGTCACGCCCGGCAGCAACACCGCGTGGCCCGTGGGCAGTTTGAAACCGTCGTCGCCCTTCTTCGCGGGCTTCGGCGGATTGGCGTCGCGGAAGCGCACCAGCAGCTGCTTCATGCCTGCGGCGGATTCCGGCAGCTTCACCGTGGTCGAGGTGTACTTCAACCAATCGCCCGTGAGCGTCACCTTCACCTTCGCCAGCACCTGGTCGGGCTTCGCGGCGTCGCACAGTTCCATGAACGCCGGAAAGACACAGGCGGAATAATGGAGCGTGAGCTCGCGGGTTTTCGTGAAATCGAGGCCAGCATAGGTACAGGTATGTCCGTCTTCGACCCAGCCCACTTCGCGCCCCCACTTGGTTGGATGGGCGTCCCTCGGGCCCTTCCGGCTCACAGTACTGGCGCCGGCGACGGTACGGTCACCCACGGTCACCCCGGCGAGGTTGATGATCCAGCGCTCATTACGGCCGCGCGCAGGGTCGACCTCGATCTTGAGGATGCTGCGGTCGTGCAGTTCCAGCGACTTGCCGTTCTGGAGCAACCGCGTGAGATAATGTTTTTTGCCATTGCCATTAAACCAATCGCCGCGGATCAGGTCGGTGAACGGGTTGAGCCCGCCGCAAAGGTCGTAGGGCACCTTCGCGGACCACAACCCGTCGGGACGCTTCTTCCACCCGCGCACTTCGTCCGCTCCGGTGACCACCACCTTTTCGCCCTTCGCCGCCTGGAAGGTGATCGGCGCGCCCTCGCGCCCCGCCGTCACAGGCTTCACCCACTCGCGGTAGACACCCCCGCGGATGGTGACCACATCGCCGGGCTTCACCGCGTTCGCCGCGCGCTGGATCGTACGCCACGGCTTCGCGGCGGAACCCTCGGCAACGTCGCAGCCCGCCGGCGAAACGAAATACTCCGCCGCGCCAGCCACGCCGGCGAGGGAGAACAACACCACATTCAGTAATTTCTTCATCGTCGTTTCCTCCTAGGTTTCAAATGGTCATCCCGCCGGCGGCAGAGCACGACGGCACGAGCGCGGTCAGGCAAGGTGAAAATGCCGGAGCGCCGCGGCCACCCCGTCTTCGTCATTCGAATCAGTCACATGATCGGCCGCCGCCAGCACCTCAGGGCAGGCATTCGCCATCGCAACGCCCACCCCCGCCGCCTCGACCATGGTGAGGTCGTTCGCGCCGTCGCCGAAGGCGATGCAGTTCGCCAACGTAAGGCCGAGCGCCTCCGCAAAACGCCCCAGGGCCTGTCCCTTATGCGCCGAAGCGAGATTGATCTCCAGATTGTTCCACGTACTCGTGGTCACCTTGAGCTGCGGGAAACGCGCCTTGATCGCTTCCGCAATCGGCTGCGTGGCGCGCGCGGGGGCATCGCGCCGCGTGAAGAGCATGATCTTCTGCACGTCGCCCTCTGCCGCCGTCGCCGCCAAATGCGCCTTCAATTCGAGCACGGGGCGCCGGAACTCGCGGATCATCTTCAGATAATGCTCGTCCGTCGCATACGCCTCGGCCTTCGCCTTGAACGCCTCGGCCATCCAGCCCCAATTGTTGCGATAGCAGTCGTAGATGACGTCGTAGCCGTCCAACAGCGCCATCACCTCGCGCGCCACCGCCAACGGGATTTCCTCGCGGACGATTGCCGTGTCCGTCTCCCGATCATACACCTGGGCTCCGTTGATGGTGATCGCATAGCGTACAAACGGCAGATCGCGCACGGCCGACGGCATCATGCCGAAGAAACGGCCCGTGGTGGGGACGATGAGCGCCCCCCTCTTGGCCGCTTCTTCGAGTGCCGCACGATTGACCTCGCTCAGGCGCTTCGCGGAATCGAGGAGCGTCCCGTCGAGGTCAAGGGCGACAATGCGCAAATCCTCAGCCAAGGTTCGCGCCCTCGGTCGAGTAGTATTCGTCCACCGCCTTGAAGAAGGCGAGCAAATTCGCCCACGGCGCGTGCGGCGGAATGTCGCACCCGCTCGAAACGAGGAAGTTCGGGTGGCCCGGGCAGCAGGCGCGCATCAAGTCGAGCGTCGCCTGGCGCACCGTCTCGGGCGTACCGCCGCTGAGCACGCCCGCAGGATCGACGTTACCCATGATCAGGCAATCCGCCGGAGCTGCCGCGAGCATTTCCGGCATCGAAATCGCGTTGCCGAAATGGAAGCCGGCCGCGCCCGTCGCGACGATCGACGCAAGCTGCTTGATCGTGTTGTTGCCGCAGTTGTGATAGAGCACCGGGAAGTCGGGCGTTTGCACCGCATCGACGATTTCCTTCACGTAGGGCGCGGAGAACTTCGTAGCCATGCGCGGCGAGATGAGGCCCGCGAGGGGTTCCGCCATCATGATGCCGTGCGCGCCCGCCGCCTTGAACGCCTTCGCGTAGGCGATGAGGAAATCCGTGGCCTTGCGGAGAATCGTATGGACCATCTCCGGCTCATCGACAACGAGCATCATCGTCTTCGTCACGTCCATCATCCGCCCCGCGAGCGAGAAGGGGCCGATCAGCCCCGCCAGAACGGGACGATCCTGAATCCGCTCGACGGCAAGACGAATCGCATCGATGAAGATGCCCGTGCGGCCCGCGCCGACTGCGGGCACCGCAAGCGCCTCGGCGGCTTCGGGCGTTTCGATGAACGTGCCCGTCACGCTCGGCACCTCCGCTTCAAAGAACCGCACTACGGCGCCGAAGGCCTCCGCTTCGACCGAAAGATCCATCATGCTCACGGCGGCGGCGGCATCCGTACGATCCGCCACGAGCTTCATGCCCTGGGCCTGAAGCTCGGCGGACTTGACAAGCGCCTCGATGCTCACGCCGAGCTCGCCGGCGCTCGGGAACGACAGAATCGGAAGCGCCCGTTTGCGCCCCGGCGCCATCAGCGCCGCACGCCATGCCTGCATGTCGATCATCGCGGAATCTCCTCTTCGTCCCTTAGGCCGCAGGCACAAGGCGCTTGGCGAGCACCACGGCTTCCGTCGCATCGGCCGAGTAGCCGTCCGCACCGATGGAATCGGCATACGACTGCGAGAGCGGCGCTCCGCCCACGATGATCTTCACCTGATCGCGCAGGCCCGCCGCCTTGAACGCTTCAACCGTGCGGCCCATCGCCGGCATCGTGGTTGTCACGAGCGCGGAGATCGCCACGATATCCGCCTTGAATTCCTTCGCCGCATCAACGAACTTCTCGGGCGAAACATCCGGCCCGAGATCGTGCACCTCAAAGCCCGCGCCCTCAAGCATCATGCCCACGAGGTTCTTGCCGATGTCGTGGAGGTCGCCTTCGGCCGTGCCCACCACCACCGTGCCGAGAGACTTCACGTTGTTCTCTTTGAGCTTCGGCTTGATGATCTCCATGCCGGCGGACATCGAGCGCGCCGCCACGAGCATTTCGGGAATGAAGAACTCGCCCTGTTCGAAGAGCTTGCCCACTTCGTCCATCGCCGGGATCATCGCCTCCTTCAAGAGGCGCTCGGCATCGATGCCGCTTTCAATTGCCTTGGCGACTTCCGCGGCCACGAACTTGCGGTTGCCGTCGATGATCGCTTCACGAATCGCACTGATGGAATCTGCCATTTTTTATTCTCCTTTGAATTCTTGAGCTGTTTCGTACATTGCCAAAAGGTTCTCCACGGGTACGCCCTGCTGCACGTTATGGATCGTGTTGAACACGTAGCCGCCCCCGCGGCTGAAGATTTCGAGATTGCGCCGCACTTCGGCGCGGATTGCCTCCGGCGAAACGAACGGCAGCGTGTGCTGCGTATCAACGCCGCCCCCCCAGAAGGTCACCTTGTCGCCAAAGCGGTCCTTGAGCGTTTGCGGGTCCATGTTCGCCGCCGAGGTCTGCACGGGATTGAGCACGTCCCACCCCGCATCGATCATGTCGGGGATCAGGTTCTGGATCGAACCGCAGGAGTGGATGAACGTCTTCCACGCGGTGTGCGCGTGGATCCAGTCGTTGAGCCGCTTCATGTAGGGCGCGTAGAGGGCGCGGAAGGCGCGCGGCGACACGATCGAGCTCGTCTGCGCGCCGAAGTCGGCCCCGCTCACCCACGCGACGGCAGGCTTGTTCCCCACGGCGTCGTAGACGCGCGCGAGGTTCTTGAGCGCGATCTCGCACTGGTAGTCGAAGATCTTCGCCACGTAGTCGCGCCGCGAAACGGTACTCATGTACCACTCTTCCATGTCGCGGATGCCGCGCGGGTGCTTGAGCGAAGGCCCGGGCACGAGCGCGATGTCGCCGAAGGCCATGTTCGGAAGCCCCAGAAGAATCGCCTTGTCCGTTTCGTTGTAGGCCTTGTCCACGCTCGCCTTGAGGCCGGCAAGATCGTCGTCTGAAAGAAGGCCGAACTCTTCGCAGTTGTCGAGGGGATCGAGCTTCTCTTCGTCGATCGGATCCTGGCGCACGATCGAATCGCAATAAAAGCCGCCTTTCGGCATCTTCGCGCACGGCGGCGCGCTGAAATCGCCCTGCGGATACTGGAGAAGGTCGCCGCGCGCATCGGGCTGGGTGTTGAACGAATCGGGGATCAGAACGGGCGTACCGTCGAAGGTCGTCCACTCCTTCCACTTGTCGATCTTCGCGCCGAAGAACGTGTAGGGGAGGCCCACGCCCACCACGTCGCCGCCCACGGCCGCAAGCAGGTCGGGCTTGATTTCGCCCAACATCTGGAACACGCACGTCACCTTGACGGGCGTACCGGGCGGGTCAAGCTTCAATGCCTGACGCAGCTTGTAGACGACGGAAACCTGCATACCCGTCTGCCCGCAGCCGCCGAGATCGATCGGCACGCGGTCAGGCGTTTGGTGGTTCAAAGCCGCCACAACTCTTTCTCTCGATGTCATACGAAAACCTTCCATGAAAAACTCAGCGGTTATTCTACCAAAAATCCCCCGCGCCCGCAACGCGATGTTTTGAGCGCCCTCGCCTCAGTTCCGCCGCCCGACGAGACGACGGGCGAGCGTGGAAAGAAACGCCGTATCGCCCGGGAGGCCGTCGAGGGCCGCGAGCGCGGCGGCGGTAGCCTCTTCCACGCGGCGTTCCGTCTCCTCGCGCGAGAACGGCGAATCGCCGTCGAGAAGATCGTCCTCATACTGGAAGGCGAGGCCGAGGTTGAAGGCGAAGCCCCGCAGCCGCTCCACCTGCGCGGGCGTTCCGCCGCCCGCCCAGGCGCCCATCGTGGCGGCCGCCATGAAGAGGTCGGCCGTCTTGTGTTCGTAGACGTAGTCGACGAGGCCTGCGGCAAGCGGCGCAAGGCATCCCGTCTCTTCATCCTTCGCCGCGCGGAGGAGATCCTCCACCTGCCCCTGCACCACGCCCACGCCGCGCTCGCCGAGCGCACCGACGATCTCCGCCACGCGCCGCGGCGCGCGCGCCGCGCACGCGAAGGCGGGCGCCTGCAGCGCATCGCCCGCGAGAATCGCATTCGCCTCGCCGAACTTCGCCCACACGCTCGCCTTGCCACGCCGCTCCGTGTCATTGTCCATCGCGGGCAGATCGTCGTGTACGAGCGTATAGGTGTGCAGCAGCTCGATCGCGCACGCGGGCATCAGCGCATCTTGCGCTTCGCCCCCCACCGCCACGGCGGCCGCGAGGCAGATCTGCGGGCGAATCCGCTTGCCTCCGCCTTCAACGGCCCAACGCATCGCTTCACTCAGCACGCACGGCCGCGCCTCCGCCTTCGGCAGCGCCTGATCCAGCGCGGCCTCGATCATTCCCAGATAGTCGTTCATCGTTGTCACTTCGCAATCACGCCGCCTCTGAAATAGACCGGCCCGAGCAGACCCGAGGTCTGCAGGTCGTCTTCCTTCGACCAGTGCTTCCATGTGGTGAACGTGTGGCGGCCCGTCGGCGACGCCTTGCCTTCCTTCACCCACGACGGAATCTCCCGAATGGCAATTTCCTTCTTGCCCCTGTGGCTTGTCCCCTTCCACTCGCAATCGTCCGCATAGAGACGATCGTCGCCGATCAGACGGTTCGCCCAAAGGTTCGTAACCTTGATCGAAAGGTCGATCTCCGTCACCTCCTTGCCCTTCACGGCGTCTGTCACATCCACACGGAACGGCGGCTTCCACAGAACGGGATACGTTGTACCATTGACCGTGACTTCGGCGAAGTTCTTCACCTGGCCGAGGTCGAGCATCACGCGTCCCCCCGCCGTCAACAGCCCCTTCACGGCGGCGGCCTCCACCCGCTTCGTGTAGGTCGCCGTGCCCGAGAAGTAGCGCACGCCCAAATCAGTGTGTTCATTCCACGGCATCAGCGCGTTGAACGTGATCGTCGCCGGCGCATCCCAGCCCGCCGGGAAAGCGAGCGCCCAAGGTCCGAGCACGGGAACGGACGCCGGCGGATTCGCCTGCCGCGTCGACAGGCTCCCGTCGTTCCATTTCAACGTCGCCTGCAACGGCTGCCAGGCAAGCACCTCGCCAGTAGCCGTGAGTTCCCAGGTGGGCGGCGGCTGAACCGGTTCGTTCTCGCCGGCAGGCAAGGCAAACTTCGCGTGCTCGCCAAGCGTCGCCGTCTCCTCGACACCATCGAAGACATACGTCACACGCAGTTCTTTCGGCGTCAGATAAAGCGGATCGCGCCCCGCGAGATCGTTTTCAACCTTGAGATCGATCGTACCCTCCCGCACGGCCTCCGCAACCTTCTGCGTCACATCGACCTCGACCTTGCGCTCGCCGTTGAACACACCGTAGAGGGCCTTCTTGATCGTGAGCGTATGCGCCGCCTTCGGCAGAGACCGATCGGGCCGTTCTTTCACATCGGCCGTCATCCCCACGAGATGGCGGCCCGCGTTCGCACGGCGGAACACGACGAACGCCGAGCCGCTCGGCGGGAAGTCGAGCCCCACGGTCGTCCGGCCGCGGTCCTCGCGCCACACCTGCGCCTCGGCGATGCGCCCCGTCTCGGCGTCCCAGATTTCCGGCACGCGTCCCGCCTGGCGGAACGAGGCCTGGAACTTCTTCGGCGTCGCGTTGTCGAGCGCGACGAAATACCACTCGGCCTCGTTCGACCGGCGGTGGATGTACACGGCGCCCGTGCGGGGATTCGTTTCCGAGCTCGTGAAGTCCGGCTCGAGCCCGATCTTCGCGAGCGCCGCCGCCGGCGTAAGCGCCATCACGCCCTTCGCCCACACCTTCGCGGCGAGCGCCTTCACCTCGCCGTCGGCCGCCGGCCAGCCGCGCAGGCCCGGCGCGCGCGTCGGTTTCGCGACACCGCACACCTTGGCCCCCGCGTCGAGGAGCTCGCCGATCTTCTTCAGGCAGACCGGGCTCATCGTCTCCTTCTGCGGCAGGGCGAGCAGCGCGTACGAAACGCCGCCCGGCGCCACCACGCGGCCGTCCTTCACGGTGAGGGCCAACAAGGCCTTCGTCGCGCAGACGTCGTAGTCGTAGCCCGCCGGCAGCGGCGTCGACACGCCGCCCTGCGGCACATCCTCGCCACCCCAGAACAGGACGTCTGCCGCAAACACGCCTTCCTGCAACATCCACTGGCAGCGGCTTTGATAGGCGAACCACGCGGGCGCATACTTCCACCATGTCTGCGTACGGTCAAGATGCATTCCCCAGCGTCCCATCGTCATGCCGGGCAGATACTTGTCGCCCGCCCACGGCTGATGCGTGAAACGATGATAGATGATGCGATTGACGCCCGCCGCGAACACGCGGTCGCCCTGGCTCTTGATGGCGAACGGCGTCGTGCGCCAGCGACCGCCGCGGTCCGGGTCGGCCGTAAAGCTTTCCGTCGCCGCATAACGGCGCCCCCACACGTGCGCAAGCGTCGCGGCGTGGCGCGAATTGCCGATTCCGCCGGCCGCGTGGTCGCCGTGCGCGACGCACGACCAGTATTCGGCCATCGGCACGTCGACGTCCTGGCCGTACTGCAGGTCGTCCGACGGACAGTTCCCGTACGGCTCGATTGAACAGAGAAGGCCGTGCGCGTGGCAAAGCTGCGTGAGCCGGCCCGCATAGTTCTCCGCGAACAGGTCCGCCACCACGCGGCGGAAGTCCTCAAGAAAACGCTCACTCTCTTCGACGCCGCCTACCACGCGGCCGGCGAAAACCGGCAGGTACGGCGTGAGCGAATAGCCCATCCGCGCGGCGAACGTCTGGTCGAAATTCTGCGTCCAGTTCTGGGACGCCACCTCGTAGCTGTCGACGAGAATGTTGTTGAATCCCGTCTCGGCGATCTTGTCCTTGGGAATGCCAAGCGCCTGGCAAAGGCGCGTCACATACTGGGCGAAATGAAAATCCATTGCCGTGGCCGAAAGCTTGTCCACTTCAAGCCCGCGCCCGTGGTCGGACGCCGGATGATTGCAGCGTCCATTGCAGATGTAGCCGATGCGGAGAATCGTCCAGTCGCCCGCCGGAACATCCCACACGAGCGCGCCGTTCGCCGCCATCTTCGCGGTGAGCTCCACGATCGCATCCCGCGCGACAACGGTCCCCGGAGCTGCCGAACCCGTATCGCGCCGCGCTAGCCCACGCACCGCGAACGTCTTCTCCGGGAGGTTGCTCAGTTTCGCCCCGGGTTTCGGCGTTGGATACGCCAGCACGGCGATATCGGCGTAGAAGCCGTTGTCCTTCTTCTCGCGCGGCAGTACGCCGGTGAAGCGCACCGGCCCCTTCACGGGCGTTTCCGTTGCGACAAGGCGCTTCATCCCGTTCGCCGGCGGATTCCAGGGGCCGCCCGAGCTTGACCAGCCCGAGCAATTCGGAATGCAGATTTCAAGGCCCAGCCGCTTCGCCTCCTTCTGCGCGTGCTTGAACATGTCGAACCAGGCCGGCGAATTGAAGCTGAGCGGACCTGCGGGAATCGCACAGCCGGCATCGAACATCTGCACGCCGCCGATGCCGGCCTTTGCGAGGGCCTCGAAGTCACAGGTAATGCCTTCCTTCGTGACGTTGCCGTTCATCATGTGGTACCAGGTGTGCGGCTTCGCCGTACGCGGCGGCGTCGCGAATCCCTGGTCCAACGTCATCGCGGCCGACGCGGTCGCGAGCGCGGCCACGAACGCCGCGGAAAGCAATCCTGTGTCCTTCATCATAAGCCCTTTTACTTACCAGTCTTGATTAGCCGCGCAGTTCCTTAAGGTACTGCTTCACGCCGAAGCCCTTGCGCTCCTCGCGGAAGAGGGTCTTGTTGGCCTCCTCGTCGTTCACGAAGCGTTCGGCCTTCTTATCCCACGTGAGCTTGCGCCCGAGCTTCATCGCCGTGTAGCCGAGGATGCACGTGGTGGACGTGCGCTGCGCCACTTCGAGCGGCGTCGCGAGCGGGCCGCGCGTATGCATTTCCTGGATCCACTCGCGGTTGTGTTCCATCGGGCGGGGGATGGGTTTAGCGACCGGGCCTTCGATGAGCGCGCGCTTGTTCGCCGCAATCGCGCGGCCGTTGAGCTCGCTTGCGGAGGCGCTCTTCGGATCGTCCTTCGTCTGTTTCGCGCCCCCGAAGCTTACGTAGATCCAGTCGCCGTTCTCGCCGATCCAGCGGATGCCGCACGGATACTTGCGGCCCGAGCCGAGGTTCATCACCGCGCCGTTCGCGTAGGTCCAGGTGATGTCGCAGTCGCCGTGCACGTCCCAGAGCCTGCGGCCCTTCGGGTACACGCACGAACCCTCCACCGTCACGGGGCCGCCCCACTCTTCGCCGAGGCCGCGCTGTGCCGTGTCGATCTGGTGCGCGCCCCAGTTGGCGTTCATGCCCATGTCGTATTCCTGGATCGTCACCCACCCGCCGCGGGCGAAGTTGACCTTGCCGTTCTTGCCGCGCTGGTGGCTGCGCAGCTGGGAATACGGCGCCTCGGGGGCGCGTCCCTGCCATAAGTCCCAGTCGAAGCCCTCGGGAATCGGCTCCTCGGTCGGCAGGTTGTATTCCTTCGGATCGTCGGGAATGCCCACCTCCACGCGCACCACCTTGCCGATGCGGCCGTCCAGCACGCATTCGACGCCGCGGATGAAGTTCTCGGTGGCGCGCTGCTGCGTGCCCGTGCGGAGGATCACACCGTACTTCTTCACGGCGTTCACGATCGCTCGGCCTTCGCCGATCGACATCGCCATCGGCTTTTGGAGGAACACGTCCTTCTTATGCATGCAGGCCTCGATCGCGAGCTGCGCGTGCCAGTGGTCGGGCGTCGTGATCATAATGCCGTCGATCGCGGGATCGTCCAGGAGCTTGTGGTAGTCGCCCACGCAGCGCTTGGGGTCAACGAGGTCGCGGCCCTGGAACTTCTTCGTTGCGAGAAGCTTCTTGTAGTAGTTGCGACGATCGGGATCGACGTCGCAGAGGCCGATGAAATCGCAGAGGTCGCGTCCGCCCGAGGCAAGGCAGCTCGGAATGTTGAAGCTCTGCGCGATGCGGCCGCAGCCGATCACGCCGATCGTGATCTTCTTCGATGGCGCCGTGGCGCCGAGCACGCGCGCCGGCACGAACGTGGGCGCGAGCCCCGCCGCCAAAACACCCGCCAGCCCCTGCCGGCAGAATTCTCGTCTCGTCTTCATTTCATTTCTCCTTTTTAAACGTACCCGACAATCCGTCCTCCCCGCTCCAAATTATACCAAATTTCCCCAAAGGCGAACAGACCCAAGGAACAGAATTTGTCTTCTCGCCATTTCAATAAATCATCCCCGGCCAAAACTCTCAACCACGAACCGCCGATTTGTGGTATAATATCCGCCTCATGGAAAACAAAGTCTTCAACTACGAAAAGGACATCTTCGGACATCCGAAGGGTTTCATGGTCGTCGCGTTCACCGAATTGTGCGAACGCTTCTCGAACTACGGCGCACTTGGCATCCTCGTGCTCTACATGACCGGCCTAGCGGACAAAGGCGGACTCGGCTGGATGGAGGTCTCGGCGTTTACCGTCCTCGGCATCTACCGCATGACGGGCTGCCTGACGGCCGTACCAGGCGGCATCATCGCCGACAAATGGCTCGGCGCGCGCAGGAGCGTGAGTATCGGCGCGTTCCTCTGCGCCATCGGCGACATGACGCTCGCCATTCCCTTCACCTGGACGTTTTTCATCGGACTCGCCCTCATCGCAATGGGCGGCGGCTTCTACAAGCCGAACATCGTCACGGTGCTGGGACGGCTCTACGATCCGGAAGACCCGCACAAGGAGGCCGCGTTCACCATCTTCTACCTCGCCGTCAACGTCGGCTCGTTCATTGCGTTCCTCCTCGTCGGCTGGATCGCGCAGCGCTACGGTTGGCGTATGGGCTTCTTGTTGTGCGGCCTTTTCCTGCTCCTCGGCCAGCTGAACTATCTCCTCAACCAGAAGCCGCTGCGGCGCACGGACAACATCACCCCGAAGGCCCGGGAAACGGTGGTCCGCCAGCCGTTGACCCCCTACGAGCGCAAATGCATCTGGATCATCCTCTTCTCCTTCATCATTGAAATCGTCTTCATGGTCGCCTACGAGCAGAGCACCGGCCTCCTGACGCTCTACGTCAAGAAGTTCACCGACTGCACGATCGGCAACTTCACCGTGCCGATTCCGTGGTTCAACTCGCTCAATCCGGTCATGGTCATCGTCTTTGCGCCGATGCTGGCTGCCCTCTGGACCTTCCTCGGCAAGCACAAGAAGGACCCTTCCGCCATCTTCAAGATGGGCCTCGGCACGGTCGTCCTGGGCCTCAGCTACGTCTTCATGGTCGCGGCGGTGTTCCAGCGCGATGCCTCCGCGACGGGCAAGAGCTCGATGGTCTGGATCGTCCTCACCTATCTCTTCTGCACGTTGGGCGAACTCGCGCAGGGCCCGGTCGCGCTCTCGTTCATCACCTCGTTCTCGCCGCAGCGGATGGTCTCGCAGATCATGGGCTGGCATACCGCAGTGACGGGCATCGCCTGCTTCGCAGCCGCGCAGATCGGGTCGCTCGCCGGCAATTTCGGCGAAAAGAGCATCTTCATCGGCCTGCTCCTCGGCACGACCCTCTGCGGCGTTCTCCTCTGCCTGATTTCACGGAAGCTCAAACTGAAAGAATAAGAACGACCGCAAAGGCGGAAAACCCGTTCGGCCGGCTTGCGCGAATTGCGAGCCGGCCGTTCGTCGTCTTTCGGCTAGGCGTTACGCCACGACTGGACGGTTTCATACATCGCGAGCAGGTTCTCGACGGGTACGCCCTGCTGCACGTTGTGGATCGGATTGAACACATAGCCGCCGCCGCGCGCGAAGATGGAGAGGTTGTGCGCGACTTCGGCACGGATCGCGTCCGGCGTGGCCGACGGCAGGGTGTGCTGGGTGTCGACGCCGCCGCCCCAGAAGGTCACCTGTGCGCCGAAGTCCGCCTTGAGGCCGGCGGGGTCCATATCCGCCGCCGAGGTCTGCACGGGATTGAAGATATCCCAGCCCGCCTCGATCATGTCGGGCATGAAGGCGCGGATCGAACCGCACGAGTGGATGAACGTCTTCCACGTCGTGTGCTCGTGGATCCAGTCGTTGAGCCGCTTCTGGAAGGGCTTATAGAGCGTACGGAACTTGCGCGGCGCGATGAGCGGGCCCTTTTGCGCGCCGAAGTCGGCCCCGCTCACGTAGGCGGCCACGGGTTCGTTCCCCACCGCCGCGAAGATGCGCGCGAGGTTCTCTAGGCCGATCTCGCACTGGCGCTCGAAGACGGCCCGCACGTAGTCGGGGCGCGTGGCCGTGGACATGTACCACTCCTCCACATCGCGAATTCCCTTCGGGCACTTGAGCCCCGGCGCGGGGATCGACCCCACGTCGCCGAAGCCCGTTCCGGGAATCGAAATGACGCAGGCCTTCCCGGCGGCGGAGGCGGCCTCCACCTGGCGCTTCAAATCGGCGAGGCCCTCGTCGGAAACAAGGCCGAACTCCTCGCAGTTGTCCATCGGATCGAGCTTGTCGTCGTCGATCGGCTGCTGGCGCACAAGCGCGTCGAAATAGAAGCCGCCCTTGGGCATCTTCGCGGAGGGGGCGAGCGTGCGGTCGTTCTGCGGATACTGGAGGATCGCGCCTGTTTCGTCGCACGCCGTGTTGAATTCGCCGGGCACGAGCACGGGCGTGCCGTCGAACGTCGTCCACGGCTTCCAATCCTTCGCCGGAAAACCGAACTTCGTCGCCGAGAGGCGCGCGCTCATCACGTCGCCGCCCACGGCGTCGAGGAGGTCCGGCTTGATTTCGCCGAGCATCTGCGAGGGTTCGATCACCTTCACGGGCGTACCGGGCGGATCGAGCTTCAACGCCTGACGGAGCCGGTAGACGGTGGAAACCTGCATGCCGCTCACCACACCGCCGCCGCCGAGGTCGATCGGCACGCGGTCCGTTTCCTGATGGTTCAATGCGGCGAGCACGCGTTCACGCGATGTCATTTATACTTCTCCTTCTTTTTGCTCCGGGGCATGCGGCACAAGCGCCTTCATGCACCCCCAGCCCACGAGATAGGCGACGGCGCACACGCAGAACATGATCATGTAGCCTGCGTCCTTACCCGTAAAGCCAAGAAAGCCGAAGGCGCCCCCGCTCTTCTCCGCAAAGGTGAAGAGCCTGCCCGCGCCGCGGTTGAAAAGGAAACTGCTGAGGCCGCAGGCGAGGCCCGCAACGCCCGTGAGCATGCCGATGAGCTCGCGCGGGAACATGTCGCCCACGACAGAGAAGATGTTCGCGCTCCAGGCCATGTGCCCGGCACATGCAAGGCCGATGAGCACCACCGGCCACCAGGCGGAAGAGGCGCCCAACGGCTGGGCGAAGAGCGCCAGGAGCGGCAGGCAGGCGAAAATGAAAAGCGCCGCCATGCGCCCGTCATACACCTTCATGCCTTTCCTATCGACGAACCACGTGGGGATCTTGCAGAGAGCGATCGAGGTGAGCGTGGCAATCGAGTAGAGGGTCGCGATCATCATCATGCCCGTACCGTCCGAGCTCTTGTAGCCGAAACGATCGGAAAGGTAGCCGGGCGTCCAGAAGAGGAAGAACCACCACACGCCGTCCGTGAAGAAGCGCCCCAGAAGAAGCGCCCACGTGGGCTTCAGGCGGAAACACTGCGAATAGCTGAGCGTGCGGGGCGCGGCCTTCCGGGCTGGGCCCGCTGCCCTCGCAGCCCCCGGCGCTACGGGGCGCGCCTCCGCCGGATAGAGCACCTGCCAGAAGCCCATCCAGATGAAGCCCAAAACGCCGATGACGAGGAAAGCCGACTCCCACCCCCACGCCTTCGCGAGCGGCGGGATGATGAGCGGCGCGATCAGAGCGCCGATCGACGAGCCCGCATTGAAGACGGCCGTTGCAAACGCGCGGTCCTTCGGCTCGAAGTAGTCCGCCGTCGCGCGAATCGCCGCCGGGAAGTTGCCCGCCTCGCCGAGCGCGAGCAGACAGCGGCAGCCGAGGAAGAGCCACATCGAAACGGCGCCCACGGAAACGGCAAGGGCGCTCCCCTTTTCAAGCGCCTTGACCGCCGCCATGTCGTCGAGCCCCGTGCACCACAGCGTCGCAAGGCCGCAGAGCGCATGCAAGCAGGCCGCCGCCGACCACACGCCGATCGCCCACAGATAGCCGCGCTTCGTGCCGAGCCAATCGACGATCTTGCCCGCGAAGAGCATGCACACGGCATAGATGAGCCCGAAGTAGCCCGTCACCACGCCGTAATGGTCGTCACTCCAGCCGAAATCCGGCGCGATGAAATCCTTCCACGTGAGCGAGAGCACCTGACGATCGAGATAGTTCACGGTCGTCGCGAAAAAGAGAAGCGCGCACACGACCCAGCGGAAAGAGAGGCGAGGGAGCATCGGGAAGAGCGTCCTTTCTAAATCTTACAAGCCCATCTGCAGTTTACGGAGGGCCTCGATACGGTCCTCAAGCGAGGGGTGCGTGGCGAAGAGCGAGCTCTTCGGCTTCCCCACCGCGCCCAAAACGGCCATCGAATTCGGCAGAACGCCCGCCTGGAGATGGCCGAGGCGGGTGAGAGCCGCGATCATCGGCGCCGGCGAGCCAAGCAGGTTCGCGCTACCGCGATCGGCCGCGAACTCGCGCCGCCGCGAATACCACATGGAAATGATCGAGGCAAGGAACCCAAGGGCCATCTGGAGCGCGTAGTAGACGATATAGTAGAGGCCGTTCGAACCGCCCCGCCGCTCCTTATCGCCCTTGAGCGCGCTCACGGCAATGGAAGCGACAATGCGCGAAAGGAAGAGGACGCAGGCGTTCAGCACGCCCTGCACGAGCGTCATCGTCACCATGTCGCCATTCGACACATGGCTCATCTCATGCCCCAAAACGGCACGCAGTTCTTCGTGCGTCATCGTCTGCAAGATCCCCGTCGACACCGCCACGAGCGCGTGGTTCTTGAACGCACCCGTCGCGAAGGCGTTCGGTTCGCCCTGATAGATGGCCACTTCCGGCATCTTCACGTTCGCGCGATTGGCGAGATCGCGCACCGTCTCCACAAGCCAGCGCTCCTCCTCACCCTCCTCGCCCGTAATCGTCTGCGTCTTCATCGACATCTTCGCGATCGTCTTCGAGAGGAGAAGCGAAATGACCCCTCCCGTCATGCCATAGACGAGCGAGAACACGGCAAGCGCCGTAAGATCCATCCCGTTCTGCGCGAAAGCCGCCTTCGGATCGATTCCCAGAAACGCGCACACGATATGGTAGACGATCATCAAAACGATCATCACCGCAAAGTTCGTCGCAAGGAACATGATAATTCTTTTCATTCTGTATTCTCCTCTTTGATTCATGTTTACGAAACCGACCCTATCTTATTTCTACCGACAGGTCATGAATAGTATAGCATAACCAACCCGCCCTGAATATGGAAATCTTTTCACTTCCCTCTTGACGCACTCGCCAAGTTCTGTTATACTTCCCTCCGTTTTGTTCACGGGTGAAAGCGGGCGTAGCTCAATGGCAGAGCGTCGGCCTTCCAAGCCGATGACGAGGGTTCGATTCCCTTCGCCCGCTCCAATGAACAGTTTTGCCGGAGTGGCGTAATGGCAGCCGCAGCAGACTCAAAATCTGCCGGGGGTAACTCCGTGAGGGTTCGAGTCCCTCCTCCGGCACCATGTACCAACGAATAGGTTATAGTGAATAGTGAATAGGTTTAGTGCCGAGGAAATGATGGGCTATTCACTGAAAAAGTGCGGCTGATCGAATGACCGGCCGCACTTCTTCGTTTCATTCCGTTTAGAGCGATGAGTTACCGAATGGTGTAGCGCGTCGCCTTCATGAACGCCTTCCAGAGGTCGGCGTTCGTCTTCGCCGCCAGCAGGAGATCGCGATTCTCCTTCTTCGAGAAGGCTTCGGAAAGGCCGGCCATGAGGCGCAGGTAGAAGACGCTCACCGCCGTGGGGATCACGCTGAAGAAGATGAAGTGCACCTTCTCGCCCGAGCTCGAATCCCACACCATGCCGTCGCGGGAGACGCCGAGGGCGAGCGTGAGCGCACCGCCTTCGACGCCGCGCACGTGCGGAAAGGCGAGGCCTTCGCCGACGGCCGTGGGGAGAATCGCCTCGCGTTCCATCGCGGCGACGACGAGCGCCGCCGGATTGGAAACGAACTTGTTCTCCGCCATCGCGTTCGCAAGCTCGCGCACGGCTTCCGCCGGCGTTTTCGCCTTGAGGTCGCAGACCACGAGTTCTTCCGCGCTGAAGCGGTTGATGCCCGTCTTGCGCGGCTCGCCGCGCGCGGGCTTTTCGGCCACCGAGCGCGGCGCGTCGTCCTCTTCGTCGTAGAGCATGCGGCCGCAGCTCGAGCACGTTTGGATCGTCTTCGCGAGGCGCACCTGCTGCACCTGCGAAATCGGCAGGCGCATGCCGCACACGGCGCAGCAGCCGTTGACCATCGGCGTCATCACCACGTGGTCCTTCTTATAGAGGCGCTGGTAGAGCGCCCGGGGCTGCGGCTCGAGCTTGCTCGCGAGCGCGTCGATCGAATCGTCGAGCGCGTCCATGCGCGAACCGTCACCGGTTTGATGGTGTTCGTCGCGCGCGAGGATGAGTTCCTGAATTTGGTTGAGCAGATTGATCTGACTCTTCATCGACCCATTCCCCATTAGTGCTGCGTGTAGGTACCGTTCACCTCTTCCCAGGTGCGGGTGGTGAAGAATTCGGAAATCGCCTTGTCATACTGGGCCGTATGCGCGAAGGCCTTCTTCATCAGTTTGAAACGCGTGTCGAGGCCAAGCGTGCCGTTGTGGTCCGCCAACTCCGTCGCGAGGCTCGCGTAGTCGAGCGGATCGGTGACGGAGGCGACGCGCAGGTAGTTCTTCGCGCTCGCACGCACCATGCAGGGGCCGCCGATATCGATGTTCGTGCGGGCCATTTCCGGCGTCACGCCGTCCTTCGCAACGGTCTGCTGGAACGGATAGAGGTTCACCACGACCATGTCGATCGGTTACGCGGAAAGGCGCTTGAGGTCGTTCTGGTGCGCGTCGTGGTAGGTTTCGGAAAGGAGGCCGAGGTAGATCTTGAAGTCGAGCGTCTTCACGAGGCCGCCCTGCATTTCGGGCTGGCCCGTATAGTCGCTCACCGCCACGAGCGTGCCTTCCGCCTGGTCGCCGAGGATTTCCTTCACCTTCGTGTAGGTGCCGCCGGTCGAGTAGATCTTCACGCCGGGGCAGGCCTTCACGAGCGCCGGCACGAAGGTCTCGAGGCCGGTCTTATCGGAAACGCTCATCAAGACGTGCTTGACGGCAACGCGGGAATCGATGTCTTTAACAATGTTCAGAGCCATGGCTGGAATCCTTTGAGATTTTAATGAAAGTGGTTAGATGCGCTTGAGCGTATACTGGCGCGTACCGAGCTTCATGCGCTCGCCTTCCTGCACCGCCTCCTGCCAACGGGTGGTCGGGTGCATCGTCGTGAAGAGGTCGCCCTTCGTATCGACGCCCGCGAGGCAGCTCGCGGGATTGATCGGCTCGGCGTTGCAGAGATCCGCGCACGCCTGGTCGAGCGCCACGGGATCGAGCGAGGCGGCCATGCCGATGTCGTTGATGAGCGGCACGTCGTTCATCGCGTGGCAGTCGCAGTGGGGCGACACGTCGCAGATGAAGGAAACGTGGAAGCTCGGCTTCCCGCGCACCACGGCGGCCGCGTATTCGGCGATCTTCCCCTGCATCACCGTGCAGGGCGTGCCGTAGTCGCTCCAGATCGCGTCGCGGTTGCAGGCGCCGATGCAGCGGCCGCAGCCCACGCACTTCTTCGGGTCGATCCTCGCCTTGCGGTCCTTCCCGAGCGTGCAGGCGCCGTGCGCGCATTCGCGCGTGCACTTGCCGCAGCCCACGCAGAGTTCCTTCTTCAATTCCGGATGCACCGAAGAGTGCATCGCCTTCTTGCCCGCGCGCGAACCGCCGCCCATGCCGAGGTTCTTGAGCGCGCCGCCGATACCCGTCATTTCATGGCATTTGAAGTGGCTGAGGGAAATGACCACGTCCGCATCCACGAGCGCGCGCCCGATGTACGCCTCCTTCACATACTGGCCGTCGGGCAGCTGAACGGCCACGTCGTCCGTGCCGCGCAGACCATCCGCGATGATCACATGGCAACCCGTGGAGAACGGCGAAAAGCCGTTTTCGTAGGCTGTGACGAGATGCTCGAGCGCGTTTTTCCGGCGCCCCACGTAGAGCGTGTTCGCATCCGTGAGGAACGGATGGCCGCCCTGGGCCTTGACAAAGTCGGCGAGCGTCTTCGCCCAGTTCGGGCGCAAATAGGCAAGGCACCCGGGCTCGCCGAAGTGCATCTTGATCGCCACGAACTTGTCCTTCAGGTCGATCTTGTCCAGCCCCGCCGTCTTCAAAAGACGCGTGAACTTCTGTTGGAGATTTTCCGCATCCGAGCAGCGGAAGTTGGTGAAATGAACGGTTGACTTCTTCATGGCGTTACCTTTTACACTGTTTTTTGGGGGGATGACAAGTTGTTTTAAAATCGGTCTTAGGCCTTCTTCAGCTGCGGGAAGAGCACGACGTCGCGGATCGAATCCGTGCCCGTGAGGAACATGACGAGGCGATCCACGCCGAAGCCGAGGCCGCCCGTGGGGGGCATGCCCACTTCGAGGGCGCTGATGAAGTCTTCGTCGATCTTCTCGGTGTCTTCGCCGGCCTGGTGTTCAAGGGCCTTGCGCTGTTCGAGCGGGTCGTTCTGTTCGGTGTAGCCCGGGCAGAGCTCGCGACCCGCAACGACGAACTCGAACACGTCCACGAGCGACGGATCATCCTTGCACGCCTTTGCGAGCGGCACGAATTCGTGCGGGATGCGGCAGACGAACGTCGGCTGCATGAGGTTCTTCTCGATGAGCTTATCGTAGACTTCGTGCGTGAGCATGAGCTCCGTCGTCACACCGTCGAGTTCGAGATTCGTTTCCGTCTCCTTGCCCTTCGCCTTCGCCTTCGCGAGCTGCGCCTCGAACGGCAGGTCGAACCAGTCCTCGCCCATAAGCTCCTTCACGAGGTCGCGATACGCCACGCGGCGGTAGGGCGGCGTGAAGTCGATGGGGAGCTTTTTTTCGCCGTATTCGATCACGCGCTTGCCGATCACCGTATCGCAGAGGTGCGGAAGGAGACCTTCCATGATCGCTTCCATCGACGTACGGTCGCCATACGCCTCGTAGATTTCGCACACGGTGAACTCGGGGTTGTGCGTGCGGTCGATGCCTTCGTTGCGGAAGTCCTTGCCGAGCTCGAACACCTTGTTCATGCCGCCCACGAGAAGGCGCTTGAGGTAGAGCTCCGGCGCGATGCGCATCACGCAGTCCTTGTCAAGCGCATTGTAGTGGGAGAAGAACGGCTTCGCCGCGGCGCCGCCCGCCTGATCCTGCAGAATCGGCGTTTCCACTTCCACGAAACCCTTGCTCCAGAGGTACTTGCGGATTTCCATGAGGAGCTTCGAGCGCGTGAAGAAGCGCGCACGCGACTCGTCGTTCACCATCAGGTCCACATAGCGCCGGCGGTAGCATTCTTCCTGGTCCGCAAGGCCGTGGAACTTCTCCGGCGGCTGTTCGAGCGCCTTCGCAAGGAGATCCCACTCCTTCACGATCACGCTCTTCTCGCCCTTCTGCGTGGTGAAGAGCCGGCCCGATACGCCCACGATGTCGCCGAGGTTGAGAAGCTTGAAGCCCGCGAACATCGTCTCGCTCAGTTCGTCGCGCTTGAAGATGAGCTGGAAGCGGTCGGTGCCATCGTTGAGCGTGCAGAAATTCATCTTGCCCATGCGGCGGATCATCAGAAGGCGCCCCGCCACGCGCACCTCTTTGCCTTCTTCGAACGTCGCACGCACCTGGGCGAGATCCTCATGCGGATACTTGTGCCCATACGGCGTGAAGCCGAGTTCCGCAAGCGCCTTCATCGAGGCGAGCCGATTCTCGCGATACTCATTCGTTGTCTGTTCCATCTCGTTTCCTCTTCTTTCACTCAAGCATTCAATTGAAATTCCCTACGCCTTTTTCGGGGGCGGCGGCAACACGCCGCGCTCCAAAAGGTCGTTCACGATCATACGCGCATCGGCCTCGAAGTTGCCCTTCACGAACCAACGAAGCCAGCCTTTCTCGCGCACGAACAGGTCCGTAAGCTTCATTCCCTTCTTCTGCCCGAAGTTCACGCAGAGCGCCCCGTTCACCCACCGCAGAAGCCCGCGCCGATCGGCATTCGCCGGATCGCGCGGCGTGAGGAACTCATCCATTTCGCCCACCGTTTTCGGAAGATCCCGATACTTCTCAAGCTGCGCCTTCAACACGTCGAGCGTTGCGCGCGTATCCGCCTCGGCGCCATGCGCGCCGGCGTGGTCGCGATCGCAGTAGAAGCGCACCGCCGCCGTGAGGTCGCGCGGTTCCTTCTTGTGGTAGATGCGCTGCACGTCCACATGGCGGCGCCCGGCCTCGCCGAAGTTGCGGCCCGCACGCGCGAACTCCTCTTCGAGGCAGGGAATGTCGAAACGGTCCGCATTGAAACCGGAAAGATCGCAACCCTTGAAAAAGGCCTCGATTTCATCGATCTTGTCTTTGAACGTCGGGCAGTCCTTCACGATTTCATCGGTAATGCCGTGGATGGCCGTCGTCTCCGGCGGAATCTTCACGCCCGGATTCAGGAGCCAGCATTTTTCCGTTTCCGTACCATCCACCTCCACACGAATGGCGGCGAGCTCGATGATACGGTCCTGATGCGCATTCACGCCGGTGGACTCGATATCGAAAACGATAAGCGGGCGATCAAGCTGGAGAGGGAAACTCATTTTCGGAGAACTGTCTTTCTTTCAGGCGAGCGTTTGCTGCGCGGCGGTAAAAATTTCATCGGGTTCGGCCATGCGCCCCGTTCCCTGCGTGCCGCAGGCAAGATCACCCGCCCCGGGCGAGACGATCCTCACGCCGCGCGCGGCGAGCGTCGCGAGATTTTTCTGCGTGGCCGCATTCTCCCACATCCCCGTATTCATCGCAGGCGCCACGAGAATCGGCGCCTTCGTCGCGAGCGCCACGGAACTGAGGAGATCGTCGGCAATTCCGTGCGCCATCTTCGCGAGGATGTTCGCCGTTGCGGGCGCGATGACGAGCAAGGTCGCGCCCTCGGCAAGGCCGATGTGGCCCGGCTTCCAGGCAAGGGGCTCTGCGAACATCTTGTTCTCAACGGGATTGCGGCTCAGCGTGCGGAACGTGAGCGGCGTCACGAATTCAAGCGCATGATCGGTCATCACCACATGCACGTCGTCGCCGGCCTTCACAAAGAGGCGCACGAGCTCGCACGCCTTGTAGGCGGCGATCGAACCGGTGACCCCGATGACGATTTTCCGCGACATCTTTTCCGGGCCCTTAATGCGCAAGGCGATACGAGAGCACCTCGCCCGCGGCATGCTTCCCCGAAACGGGGATGAGCACGAAGCGATCGTTCACCACCGCATCCGCAACCGGCTTCCCGGCGGCATCGACGAGTTTCGTGCCGGCGGGAGGCTCTGCGAGGAGCGAGATGACAGGGCGCGCCGCCTTCACGTCGCCGAGCGATCCGAACGACACCGTCTTCTTGAAGGTGAGCTTCACGTCAGCGCCCTTCACATCCACCACGAGCGTACGGCACGCCTCCGGGAACGTCACGCGCTCGGCGGGGTCGCCGTAGAAGGCCACGATATCGCGATCCCACAAAAGGCCGAGCGATTCATCGTCAAGCGCGGGCTTGCCGTCCTTGATCGTCACGAGCTCCTTGATGTGCGCCTGGATGAAGTCGCGCACTTTCCGCCCCGTGCTGAAATCTTCCGGCGCGAGCCTGCAGGTGACGAGCTGCCCCCCCTTCTTGTTGCGGAGCGCCCAGAGGAGCATCTGGTTCTGCAGGTAGTAGGCTTCGGCGAACGAGCAACGCGCCTCTTCGAGGTGCGACTTGATGCCCCAGCCCATGAACCCGAAGAACGTCACGCAGGTGTAGCCGCAGAATTGTTCCACGCCGCCCGAGTGCAGCCACGCCGTCGCCATCGAGTCGCGCCTGTCGATGTTGCCGATGAGGCAGTTGCCGGCCGCGAGATAGATTTTCGGATGCGCGCTCTTCATCGGATAGATTTCGCCTTCCGGGTTCATGAAGCGCAAATTCGCTTCCGCGTCGTGGCGCAAGCTTCCCTCGTCGCGATTGTAGATGATCTGCCAATCGCGCTGGGTGGCGTGGCCGCTCGTCACGAAGTAATCGACGTCGATCGTGTTGAACGCCTCGGCAAGCGCCTTCGCGGGATTGCCAAGCGTCGACTTCTTTTCCACCTTGCCGCCCGGCTTCTTGATCCAGATATCGTCCTTATTGCCCTCGTTCGACGCAAAGCCCGCCTGCCATCCGTTGAGCATGCCCTCCATACCCATGCTCGAAGCCACGCGATGGATTTCGCGTGCCTTCGGCGTCTTCGCAAGGCGCAGGGCGTCGGCGGCGTCATAGCCGGTCACGATGCCCCAGAAGGCGTCGCCGTAGGGATCGTCGTCGATATGACGCAAAAGCTGCGCCGCATTCACAACGAGATCCCGCCCCGCCGTTTCGGGTTTCGTCACGAAACACACGTACTGCGGCTTCAACTTCTTCAATTCAGGCAACAGCGCATCGAGCTGCGCATTGCCGTCGTAGGTGAGCACGCTCGCCGCATGCTTCGCCTGCAAGGCCGCAACGACCGGCCGCCAGGCGGCATCGGCTTGCGTTTCCTTTTCAACCGCGACCACATAGGCCAGCTTCCCCGACGCACCGAACGACGGGACGCACGAAGCTGCCGCAACAACGGCAACCAAAAACATATTCTGAATTGTCATACGCATATTATAGCATAATCCACGAATTTAGAACGCACAAATCGTCAAAGTACGCGATTTTTTCGGGTACCATCCCTCGCCCCTTCGAGAATCGTTCCGCACTGTCTACACGTGGGATACCGTCAGCGTGCGACTTCGCATGTTATCGTTTTTCCGTCTACACGCAGGCGTGGATTACCTTCCGTTCCGCTGATTTCGAGATCGGCGATGTACATGCAGCGGGGATGGACCTTATGGGGCTGGGTCGAGTTGTGCGCATGGTAGACAATGCGCCACTTCCCCTGCTTATCCCGAAAGAGGGAATGGTGGCCGGTTCCAAGGGCTCCGTCGCGGCGGCAGAGGATCGGATTCCCTTTCGCCTTCACCCACGGCCCCGCCGGCGATTTCGCCGTTGCAACACCCACGGCATAATCGGGATCTTGATAGTCATTGGCCGAATAAGTGAGGATATAGACGCCTTTCGCATAAATGACGAACGGCCCTTCCGCTACATGGCACCTCGGATTTCTCACTTCCCATGGTTCCGACGCGCGCAGGATTTCATGGCGTGTGCCGGGCTTCACGTGGAGGCAGTCCTTTTCAAGTTCGGCAACCCAGATTTCATTTCCGCATTTCACGAACACCATCCAGGGATTACCCTTTTGATCGAAAAAGAGCGAACTGTCGATCGTCTGCATATCGGGCATCATCGGTTCCTGCTTGATCTGGCGGAAAGGGCCGCAGGGGTGGTCGGCAACAGCCGCGCAGACGTGGGTATCGGCTGAATAGTACATGACGTACTTTTTCCCGACGCGGTAGACCTCCGGAGCCCAAAACCAACGATCGGCAAACGAATCGTCCTTATGAAGGGCCAATCGATCTTTCGACCGGCCCACATCGAGCGTCCAGGATTTGAGATCCTTTGAAGAGGCGATGCGAATGCCGTCGCGACTCGATGTACCGTAGGCATAGTAAGTACCCTGATCGAGCAAAACAAACGGATCGGCAAAAGGCAAACGCTCGCGAGCTGGAACGGGTTCGGCAGATGCCTGATTCCCAACGACAAGAAGTGACAAGGAAAGAGCTGCGGTTGAAATGACATTTAACATTAATTTTTCTCCTCTTTAAGCTACTGAGATGATTTCGAAGGATTGTTTTGTACTTGGCCCCAAATTCTCATTGCCCCCACCCCCTCCATGCCACATTCGTACAAGACAAGCAATGATGGAATCCACAAAAGTCGTGCGGCGCCCACTTCGCCGGCACCGTATTTTGCCACCCCTTCACCCCGGAAAACAGCGGCAAGTAAAATGGCAAAGACAAGCAAACTAAATCTAGTTGGTGTCATGGGCCGTCTCCTTCACAGGTCTTTCCCCTAAAGTCAACGCATTCCGAGTCCGAAGAAATCCAATGATCGCCTCAAGAGACCTATCCACATTTGCTGGATTCACACGAATGGAATACGAGAGGAATACCGCATTGGCGTCATTATTGACAACGATTGTCTTCGGAGCGTCTTTACGTGCCGCACCCTGGTACACCGACCAACGTCCACCATGCATTTGGCACAGGCGATAATTGCCGTTGTTCTTCTCCCAAATCAACCATTCCGCCCCAGTCGGCAACTTTACCATTGGGTCATCGCAAAGGATCCGCTTTCCCGCCACGCGCACACACCCGATCGGCGAATAACCATCCGGCGGAATGTCTTGCGAATGAAGTTCTTCCAAACATTCTCGAGGCCCTTCCGTTCCTGTAAACCGAAATTCCTTCCACCGAAAGGCAACAGGATTTACACACGGCACCCATTCTATATTTTGATCGTATAGAAGGCTCTTTTTCGCAATTGGAACTCTGACGATGAAATTTACGCCATCCAAACCATACCAAATGACTTCAGTACGAAAATCAGAGAGCGAACAATCCCCAAAGTCACACGACGAAACATTCGGAACACTTCTATCAAGACATTTGTAGACCATAATTCCATCACTAGCCTTGTTTTTTCCGACAAAATTATAATATCCCGTCTTTTTTTCACAGTCAGTCACATCGTCAACGGTCAGCATCCCAAAAGCAATGCGCCCCATAGCATCACGAACGACATCAGGAAAGATACACTTCAAAGTTTTCCCTTTAACCGTCCATGCTGACGGAAAACGCGACATGTTCGACAAGTCCATTAAACCCGGCAAATCATCTGGCATTAAGTAACAATGATTACGCAGCCCTACGCGCTCAATCCCTCGTACATGCAATAAGAATCTAACGCTGCGAATGATCTTTGGCGTACATAAGACAACAACCCCATTTTCAATATGCACCCGTTCTACAGTTTCTGCAAATAATGCATTCCATGTATACAGACAAAAAGGAAGCACGCATAAAACGAACCTATTCATCATCATCCCTACATTATTTTGCCCTGGAGTACCCGACGTATAACAGACCTCGACGACCGTCCCTCACCCATATCCATTTTCCCGTATGCGATTACGGACATTTTCATCACGCTCATTTTATAGGGGAAATCTGAATTTCCAGACGTTCCACTACCAGAGAAAGACCAATTTTTTACAAGAAAACCATCTCCCATGCCATCTATTGGACTCCTAAAATTTTCCAACTGGTGTCGTAAAAAAAAGAAGAAGCCGGCGGCGCCCTACTCTCGCACGGGCGAGTCCCGCACTACCCTCGGCGAAGAGGCGCTTGACTTCCGTGTTCGGAATGGGAACGGGTAGGGCCGCCTCTCTATGGCCACCGGCAGAA
>JAZLJP010000061.1:0-9992 GCA_045617985.1 Kiritimatiellia bacterium | reverse complement strand
ATGTCAAATGTAGAATGGAAAATGGAGAATGTAAAATGTTAGGTGTTGTCGCATGTTTGGTGATGGCGAAACTGGGACAACGGGCATCTTGCCCGTTGGGAACCCACTCCTCAACGGGCGGGACGCCCGTTGTCCCAGTTTCCCGCGCCTTGCGCCAACGGGCGGGACGCCCGTTGGGCCAGTTGTTTGCGACATGTCATCCCCAACGTTGCGAATGTCTCACGCAGAGAGCGCAGAGGGCGCGGAGGGAGAAGATGGAGGTGGAGCGGACGCTCTGCGCTCTCCGCGATCTCCGCGTGAGATTCAACTCTCCCCTGCAGCTCGCGCCGTTCTTGACGCGGGGCGCGAGTTGTGGTGCCCCTGTCGGGTTTTTGAAGAAATAGAAGTGCGGTTGTGAAATGGTCGAAAATCTTCAGGCACTTTGCATTGACACGGCCTACGCTTGCGCGGTGGGGGTGGGCGTTGCCGTTGCCTCGTATGGTGTCGTGCGCGGATCGAAGCTGCTTGCAAGGAACGCGCGGAAACTTGCAGCCGTTTCTCTCGTTGGGGCGATTCTCGTCGGCGGCATGGTGGTCGTCGGTACCGATGATGCCGGAACGAAACAAATGGAAAATGGAGAATGGAAAATGGAGAATGGAGAATGGAAAATGGAAAATGTGAGAGGGAAGGGCATACAGGGTAGGGCGCGGATTCCAGCCGCGCCGCAAAGCTGGGTGAGCGCAGAAGCCGATGGCCCGGCATTGCGGCGCAGCCGGAATCTGCGCCCTACCGGGATGGCCTCCATCACCGATGACGACATTACGCAAGGCTGGCGGGTGGTTTCGGTAAGTTCGAACGCGCTTCCGACGACGACCTTCTCGCTGGACTGCCCGGCCGTCCAGTTCCTGAACGACGGCATCGGCGGCGACCGTCCGGAGCGCGTCTACAAGGTCTCGATGAAACTTCTGGCCGTTCCGGGAACGCGCGGTACGGTGACGCTGGCGAGTGGCGGCGGCACGGGGACGACGTTCTATCATAACGCCTCGCGGCAATGGCCGGTTTCTGTCCCCGAGACTTTCACGCTCGAGGTGCCGTCTTCCGGTGGATTCGAGAGCGGTATGGACTTCTACATCACGTCGGCGCAACTTGGCAGGGGCGCGGAGTCGAGTTCGGTGATGTTGTCGTCGATCCAGGGGAAGAGGCCCTGGTTGAGTTCGTCCCAGAGGCCGCGGATGGTGTCGTTTCTTGAAGCGTTCATGGTCACATTATACAATATAATTAAAGAATAGTAAAATAATATCTATGAAAATCGCAATTACCCCCCCCGAAAAATCGACATTCCGCTTGCGTTCTAGCCGGAAAAATGCGATAATGTTTTTGTACGACTTCTCTTGGCATGTGAAGAGTCGGTGATAGGTCTCATGTCGGGCGGCATGGTTGCCGACTCTGTGTCAGAGGGGTTTTGCAATTACCTCAATGGTAAACGCCAAGGAGAAACATGATGTCGAAACTCTATGGGATAAAGAAGTGGTTGGTGGCGGGACTTTCCGTTTTGAGCGGGTTGGTCGCTTGGGCGGAGGGATCGTTGCCGGTGGGGTATACGCAGCTTGACTGGATTCAGTCTTCAGGTACGCAGTGGATCAATACCGGCTACTCGCCGAATGTGAACACGAAGATCGAGGCGTCGTTCAACACGTGTACACGGCGTAACTGGGGCGTCTATTTCGGTTGTTCGACGGACGATGAGGCGCGCGATGGTGTTCAAGTAAGGTGGTATAGTGGGAACAATCGACTGAACGCATGGTTCGGCAGCGGTGACTATACGAAAGAAGGGTCGATTGATGTCGCGCAGAATACGGACGTGACGGTGACGTTGGAGCGAGGGCTTTTCACGCTTAACGGAAAGACGGCGACGTTGACCGCGCAGAGTGTGCCTGACGCAAATCCGCTCTATCTGTTTGCCGGCTATTGTCTGCATACGCAGGGGGGCGCTGCGGAAACCATCGATACCGCGAATCATGTCTACCGCCCGCAGGCGATGCGCCTCTACTCCTTCAAGGTGAGCGAGGCGGGTGTGATGAAACGCGACTTTGTGCCGTGTTGCAATGCGACGGGTGAAGCGGGCCTTTGGGATCGTGTGGAAGGGCGTTTCTACGGAAACCAGGGAACGGGAACTTTCACGGCCTCCTATGGCTTTGCGTCGCGCCTCAGCTGGATTCGCTCGTCGGGCACGCAGTGGATCGACACGGGTTATAAGCCGAACCTGTCAACGAAGATCGATGCCGCTTTTAATGTCTGTACGCCGACAACGGCTTGGGGCACGTTCTTCGGTTGTACGAGTACCGACGAACCGAAAGACGGTGTTCTTGTGCGCTATGACAATAAAAACCTCAAATTGAATGGCTGGTTCGGAAACTCCAACTGGCAGGCGGAAGGCAACTACAACATCGCGGCCGACTCCGATGTCGCGATCACGTTGCAACAGGGGAGCTTTACGGTCAATGGTGATACGATGACGTTCACGACGATCCAGGAACCCGATCCGAATCCTTTCTATTTGTTTGCGGCCTATAACAAGAAGAATTCGAACCCCGTCTATCGTCCGCAGGCGATGAAACTCTACTCGTTCCGGATCAGCGAGACGAACGTGGTGATGCGCGATTTCGTGCCGTATCGCACGGTTGATGGCACGTTGGGCCTGTGGGACGACGTGGAAGGGAAGTTCTATCCGAATCAAGGAAGTGGTGTTTTCACCTGGGGCGGACTTGCCTACGATCGGCAGGGAACGACGCTCATTGTGCATGAAGGTACGTTGACGGTAGACGACTTGACGGGTTCGACGGAGGTGCGGAAAATAGGATCGAACGAACTACAGGCGGCGGGCGTACGAACCTATCCGGGACCGCTCGCGCTGGAGAAGGGCTTGTTCTCACTGCAGGACGGTGAGCCGAATTCCTATGTTGTGAACGGTATGTTGACGCTGAAGGGCGGCTCCCTTGTTGGAGTCGACCTGACTGCGACTGGCTGCGATGTGTTCAATGCGACGGCGGTCGCGTTCGAGAACGCCTCGGCCGAAAATCCGGTCGGGGTGAGGATCAATTACATCGACGGCCAGCTTACGGCATCCAATACGTTTATCGCTTCGGGCGTGCCCGGCGAAAATGGTGAAGCGGATTTCATTCGGGTTCTCGACGATGCGCCTTTCAAGTTCGTCATTCAGGATGGTGCGCTTCTCATCTGTGCGGACGAGACGGTGCCGACACGCGCGGTTTGGGCGGGGACAGCGACTTCGGCCCTCGATGATCCCGCTTCTTGGACGCACCAGAACATCGTTGGGGGTGCGGTGGTGACGAACACCGTACCGCTCGCGACGGAAACGATCGTGTTGCCGAATGCCTGTACTTTCAACTGCCCGGCCGGGCAGACGATCGTCGGCACGAAGGTGGTGCTGCCGGCGACGCTCGGTGCCGATTGCGACTGGAGCGGACTCGATCTGCCGCTTGCCGGCAAGGTCGACTTGAGGGGGCATACGCTCACGCTCACGCAGTTCAACGGCACATACGAGATTACCGATTCCACGGGACTAGACTACCAGGTCCTCGAGTCGATCCAGTCTTCGGGCACACAGTGGATCAACACGGGCTATCTGGTGAACGCCAAGACGAAGATCGAGGCGTCGTTCAACACCTGCTCGCGCACGACGGGGTGGGGCATCTATTTCGGATGTTCGGCGACGGACAATCCGATTGACGGCGTACAGGTGCGGTGGTATGGAACCAATAACAAGTTGAACAGCTGGTTCGGCAGCGGCGACTATACGAAGGAAGGATCGATCAACGTCAACCAGAATACGGATGTGACGGTGACATTGGAACAGGGACTCTTTACGCTTAACGGAACGCAATCTACGCTCTCCAACCAGGCGACGCCGCCGGCCAATCCGGTTTACTTGTTTGCCGGATACTGCACCACGCCCTATGGCGGCGTGAAAAACCTCTACGACCAGGCGAACCACGTGTATCGTCCGCAGGCGATGCGTCTCTACTCCTTCAAGATCAGCGAAGACGGCGTGGTGAAACGCGACTTCCTGCCGGTGAAACGGTTGAACGACGGCGTTCTTGGCCTTTTGGACGTGGCCGAGGACCGTGTTGAATTCTATCCGAACCACGGGACTGGTTCGTTCACGGCGGGCAATCCCACGGGACGCATCGTGAATTCCGGAACGCAGTATGGTACCTTGCGACTTGTGGCGTCCACCGACATCGCGAATACGACGGTGGCGCTCACCGGTTCGCTGAAGCTCGTGAAAGAAGGCACAGGTGCGTTCACGGTCAAGAAGACGAATCAGACCTATTCGTGTGGCACGGTGGTCGATGGTGGCGTGATCAACCTCTACAACGACAATACGCGCTACTCGACGAGCAAGTGCCTCCTCGGTGCGCTGGGTTCCACGATTACGCTCAATGCGGCCGGCAAGTTGAATGTGTCGGGTACTTACGGACTGGGATCTTACGCGTATGTGCTCAACGGCGGTACGCTCGCGAACGAGAATTTCGACGGGGTCTCGTACATGATCAATGAAACGGACGCCGCCGCGTTCGACCGCGTGACGCTCACGGCCGACTCGACGCTCTGGCCGTTGCGGCAGTTCATCTTCGACAAGGGTACGCTCGATCTGGGCGGGAAAACGTTGACGGTTGATTTCAGGTCCTTTGGATCCAAGAACCTTTTCCTGCATGGCGGCACGCAGCAGATCGTGAACGGCACGATCCGCTTACAAGGCGGCTTTGCGAGTGAGTATGATCGCGTACGCGTGAACAATGAGGCCGTGGATGCGCGTACCGTCACCTTCGAGATGGTCCAGGCCGAGTTCGACCTGCAGAAGGATTTGACCGTGAGCAATTATATCGCCCGCGCCTCGCTCGGTACCGGAACGGCAGACAACACGGGATCGGCGGCGCTGAACGTCTTGGGCGCGTTCCAACCCTGGACGGACTTCTTCTACGGTTGCACATTGCAAGATGGTTCCACGCTCGACCTTTCGAAACAGACCGGCGCGTGGCGTGTGACGAGCGTCGGCGCGTGTGAGCAGAAGACGGTGCAGTTTGCGACGAACGCGACGATTACGGTCGCCTTCGGCGATCGTCCGATCAAAGGAGGGGACTGTGTGATCGCCTGGACGGAAGAGACCTCTCCGCCTGACGACGTGATCTTCAAGTCGGCGACGCTGAATCCCGACTATCGTTTTCGCCGCGATCTCCTCGGCCTCTTCATCGAGCGCGGTTTCGTGATTTTCGTGCGGTAGTGCGCAGATGGATCGCATTCCAATCCCCGCGACAAATTTTCGTCGCGAGGGGTTGGAATGTGCTATAATGTACTCATGAGTTTGAGGAGGGAAAAAATGACGATGAAGCACTTGTGGATGAAAACTTGTTTGAGCGTGGCGACGGCGGTGGCGGCGCTTGCGGGCGTGCAGGCTGCGGTGGCCTTGCCGACGGGCTATTCGGCACTTGAATGGATTGAATCCACGGGGACGCAGTGGATCGATACCGGGTATGCGCCGAATGCGAAGACGAAGATCGAGGCGCGATTCAATACGTGTGAATGTACGACGGCATGGGGAAACTTCTTCGGCTGCACGTCGGCCGACGAATCCTGGGATGGTCTTGTCGTGCGCTATTTCGGCAACTCGGATACGCTGAACGCCTGGTTCGGCAATGCAGACTATCAGAAGGAGGGAAAGATCGTCGCCGGGGAGGAGGCCGATGTGGCGCTTACCTTGGAGTGGGGGGCTTTTACCCTGAATGGCAAAAAGGCGACCTTTACGACGAAGCAGGCGCCGTGCGCAAACCCGCTCTATCTCTTCGCGGCCTACTGCGCGAAGCCGAAAGGCGGTCCGTTCATCGCGGCGCACCGCGTGTACCGTCCACAGGCCATGCGCCTCTATTCGTTTGCGATTAGCGAGGCGGGCGTGTTGAAGCGCGACTTTGTGCCGTGCGCGAATCCGAAAGGCGAGCCGGGCCTGTGGGATCGCGTGGCGGGCAGGTTCTACGGAAACAACGGTACGGGCCGATTTCGGGTGAAGGGTGAACCTGCGCCCGGTGAAGTGTCGCGTGCCGAGCAGGCCGTGCGGCGCGCCCGCGAACAGCTCGCGCGTTTCTCGCCCGAGGCTGCGCGCCGCGCGATGGCGGACCTGAAGGCGAATCCGAAATACGATTGGGCGAAATACAATCCCGCCGTCGAAGCGCTTGTCGCGCACCTCGACGAGACGAAGGTGGCACTCGAGACGGGCGATGCGGCCGCGAAGACCGCTGCCGTTGCGCGTGTTGCGGCCTACCGCACCGCGATGCTCGCCAATCCGATTCTCGATTTCGACCGGATCCTCTGCGTGCACCGCAAGCTCAAGAATCCCCGCAGCGCCTTCGGCGGACGCGCCTCTGGCATGATCTCCACCCACTTCGACAACCACGCGAGCTGCCCCCACACCGGCTTCCGGAATGAAATCGGCTACCTCTCCAATCTGCGCGGCGAGCCGACGTTCACGCCGCTCTACAAGCCGGCGGACAACACATCGGTCGTGCGCGACATCGATCTTGACTTCGACGCCTCGCGCCTGCTCTTCACCTGCCATCGCGGCGTCAACAACCTCTTCGGCGTCTACGAGGTCAAGCTGGGCGGGGACAAGGCTTCGGCCCCCGTGCTCGTCTCGCCCGAGGACGGCAAGTTCGACGTACAATGGTGGGACGCCTGCTACCTCCCCAACCGCGACCAGGTGGTGATGCTCGGCACCGGCTCCTACCAGTACCTGCCCTGCATTGACGGCAACGAGCCGATGGCCGTTCTGTACCGCGTAGACCGCAAGACCGGCGAGGTACGTCAGCTCACCTACGAGCAGGACAGCGACTACACGCCCTCCGTCACCCACGATGGCCGCATTCTTTACACCCGCTGGGAATATTCCGACCTGCCTCACAACTTCAGCCGCGTCTTGATGGCCATGAATCCCGATGGCGTGGGCCAGCTTTCCGTATGGGGTACGGGCTCCTTCTTCCCCACGTTCATGTACTCGGCCCGTGTCGTGCCGAACGAGCCCCATCTCATCACCATGATGGCCGGCGGCCATCACGACCGTGCGGAAGTGGGCCGCTTCCTGATGATCGATCCCTCGCTGGCGCGCGCCTATCCCTTCAAGTACGAAGCGCCGAGCCGCGAGTGGGGGCCCCACCACCATGTGCTGCGCATCCCCACGCAAATCCTCCCCAAGGAGAAAACCGGCATGGTACATGAATTCCCCGGCTGGGGCAAGCCGGTCGAGGGCGATGTGGCCGATCCGCTCACGCAGAACCAGTTCGCACGCGGCAAACCCTACTTCCTCTATCCGTACCCGCTGAGCGCCGACTACCATCTCGCCGGCGTCAAGAATGCGCCCGATGGGCTCATCGGCATCTACCTCGTGGACCGTTTCGACAACCTCACGCTCATTGCCGAGGCCGAAGACGGCCTCTATTGTGAACCTGTTCCCTTCCGTACGCGGAAGCGCCCGCCGATCATCCCCGACCGCAGCGATCTTGCGAAGAGCACTTGCTCGGTGCACATTGCCGATATCTACAACGGCCCCGGTCTTGCCGGCATCCCGCGCGGCACGGTGAAGAAGCTGCGCCTCTTCAGCTACCACTTCAACTACTATCGCACGGGTGGACATTCGTCGGTGGGCTGGATCCGCGGCACGTATGAGGATCGCGTCGAATCGGGCTGGGACGTGAAGCGCCCGCTCGGCACGGTCGACCTCGAGCCGGACGGCAGCTGCTGCTTTGAAATGCCTGCGAACGTACCGATCTCCCTACAGCCGCTCGACGAAGAGGGCTGTGCCGTGCAGCTGATGCGCTCGTGGATCGTAGGCATGCCGGGCGAGCGCGTGTCGTGCACGGGCTGCCACGAGGACAACCGCTCTTCCGTGCAGACGAAGCGCACGATGGCCGATGTGAAATACCAGCGGGGCGAGATTCAGAAAATCAAGCCGCTTGATGCGGATGGGGTGCGCCCGTGGGGTTTTGCGAACGAGATGTTCCCGGTCGTGAAGAAATACTGCCTCGGCTGCCATGGCGATCCCGCGAAGGCGCCGGAGGCGAAGGCCGATCAGGGTGGCTTCGCCCAAGGCGGCAAGCTCTCCGGCAAACGCATTTTGATGAACACGGCCGAGAACGCCTTCAGGGCGCTCCATCCGTACGTGCGCCGCCCCGGCCCCGAGAACGAGGAGACGATCCTCACGCCGATGGATTTCCATGCGTCGACGAGTCCGCTCGTGCAGATGTTCCGCAAGGGCCACCACGGCGTGAAGCTGGATCCCAAGGACGCGCTCAAGATCTACGAGTGGATCGACCTCAACACGCCATTCTGGGGCAAGTGGAATCCGCCGGGCGTCAAGAAGGGCGATCGCTACTTGAAGGCCGGTACGCCCGACCAGGTGGCCCGCCGGCTCGAACTGCAGAAGCGCTATGCGCGCGTACCGGACAATCCCGAGAAGGAACATGACGACTACGCCGCGAAAGTGGCCCGGCGCAAGATCGTGCCGGTGCTCCCGCACGACGAGGTGGCGCCCGCCCCCACGCCCAAGGCGAAGGACTGGCCGATGAACGACCTGCGTGCGGCCGATGCGCAAATCGGCGGCATCACCCAAATCGCGCCGGTCACGCTCAAGCTTCTCCCCATCGGCGCGTGCGAACCGATCGCCTTCCGCCGCATCCCGGCCGGCGAGTTCGTGATGGGGGCCGCCACCGGCTATCTCGACGAGCAGCCCGAAACCGTGGTGCGCATCGAAAAGCCGTTCTGGATTGCGGAGATGGAAATTCAGAACCAGCAGTACCACATGTTCGATCCGGAATACGACGCCGGTTATCAGAACGAGTTCGGGAAGGATCTCGTCGACCCGGGCCACATCGGCAACCACCGCCGCCAGCCCGTCGTGCGTGTCACGTGGGAAGAGGCCATGCGCTTCTGCGCCTGGCTTTCGAAGACCTGCCGCGTGAAGGCCTCGCTACCCACCGAGGCGCAGTGGGAATGGGCCGCGCGCGCGGGCACCGCCACGCCATTCCCGTGGGGCGGCCTCGATGACGACTTCTCGAAGTTCGCGAATCTTGCCGACCGGTCCGTGCGTTTCCAGGTCACGCGGTGGCATGGCGGCGGGCATATTCAGGAGCGCAAGCCCTACCGCATCGACCAGAACTTCCCGCTCCATGAGGAACGCTGGGAAGACGACTGGTTCAACCTCAACTTCGTCGGCCGCGCCAACTACAACCGCTGGGGCCTCTTCGACATGCACGGCAACGCGGCGGAATGGACGCGCTCCGACTACGCGCCCTATCCCTACGTCGAAAACGACGGCCGCAACGCGGGCAATCCGAAGGCGAAGAAAGTAGTCCGCGGCGGCTCCTACGCTTCACGACCGCGCGACGCCACGAGTTCCTGGCGCCAGGGCTACGCCCCGTGGCAGAGAGTCTACGACGTCGGCTTCCGTGTCGTTCTTGAAGAATGAAAATGCCAGACGAAAAACCGAGTTGACTTTCGGCGGGGGATGTTCTAAAACAAGGACTTGCTAGTGTGGTTTTGAGAGATCGGTTTTCCAAGCGAGGAGAAACAGATTATGGCGAACAAGTCTTTTGAAGGTATGACACAGACGAAAAAGCAACTGGAAGGGATCGACGGCAACGATCTGACGGACGCGAAGCGTTCGACGTGGCGTCGTGGGATGGTCAAGTCGCTTTTGAGCCTGTACGTTGCGGTGGCTGTGTTGATGGCGAGGGGCGATTATACGGAGAGTGCCGAACGCACGTTGACGCAGGACGAGACGATCGCCGTCGACGGCGTGGGAGTCTTCTTTGGCGGGGAGAACAGTTTGATTCCGCAGTTCTTCGACGGCGGCGGACAGGATTGGGGGCGGGAAAGTCAACGTGGTTTTTATGGACTTGAAAACGATCTCCCAAACGTGTTGAGAACCTTGTTGATGCATGGCAAGG
>JAZLJP010000060.1:0-4513 GCA_045617985.1 Kiritimatiellia bacterium | reverse complement strand
GCCGGCGGAGGACGACCTTTCGGAGCGCGGTGTGAAGGTCATCGCTTCGGGGTTGCGTCCGGGCGATGAAATGAAATTCCGGGCGATCGGTGGAACGCGGAAGTTCCAGGTGGTGGTTGAGGACGGTGCGCTTTATGTCTGCCACAGAAGAGGGCTCTCGGTGATTATTCGCTGAGGGCAAGTCCTCCGTTTCGATTGATATGACAATGAAAGGAAAGAGAATGAAGAAGGTTCAGATGGCATTGGGGATTGTGGCGGCGATGTGCCTTGTGGCGGCGCCGGTTCAGGCGGATTCGCGCATCCTCAAATCCCTTCCGCAGACCGGGGTGAAGGTGGGCGGGTTCTGGGGCGAGCAGTTTCGAATGCTCACCGTGAAGTGGCTGCCGCACTGCGTGCGCCAGATGGAAAAGGGCGGACGCGGCGAGGAGATGCTGAACCTTGTTGCGACGGGCGAACTCAATGCGGGCAAGAAGCCGAGCGTCAAGTTCAAGGGCTGCATGTGGAGTGACGCCTATCCCTACAACACGGCGGAGGCGATTTGCCTTGCGTTGGAGGTCGATCCGGGGGCGGATGCCGAATGGCGCGCGGCGCAGGCGGCCCTCCGCGCGAAAGTGGACGAATGGATTCCGATCTTTCTCGCGGCGCAGGAGAAGAGCGGCTACATCCATTCGTTTCATGCGCTCACGGGGAGGCCCCATTTCGCGAACATCGGCGAGCACGAGTTCTACGTGATGGGGTACTTCATCGAGATGGGCCTCGCCCACTTGCGCCTGACGAAGGGCCGCGACCGGAGGCTCTTCGATGCGGCGGTGCGGCTGGCGGACCACATCGATTCGATCTTCGGGCCTGAGCCGAAGCGCACCTGGTCGAACGGGTGCCCCGGCATCGGCATCGCGTTCCTGCGCCTGGCGGACGAGTTTGCGCGGCAGGGCGACCCGGCGCGGGGCCGTCGCTACGCGGAGTTGGCGCAATATTTTGTGCGGCATCAGCATTGGACTGCGAACGTGGGCACGTTTGGTCCCGTCTATTGCCAGGCCGACAAGCCCGCCATCGAGATGCAGGACGCCATGGGCCATGCCGTGCGCGCCTGCTACTTCTACACGCCCCTCACGGGTGTCGGTTCGCGCCTGGGCGACGAGGAGCTTGCCGCCGCCGGCCGACGCATTTTCGCGAATCTGGCCGACTGCAAGCTCTACCTGACGGGCGGTGTCGGTTCGCGTTGGCGCAGCGAGGCGTTCGAGGACGACTACGTGCTGCCGCAGAACGGCTACTGCGAGGCGTGCGC
Organism: Kiritimatiellia bacterium; assembly: GCA_045617985.1. Lineage (GTDB taxonomy): Bacteria > Verrucomicrobiota > Kiritimatiellia > RFP12 > UBA1067 > RUG572. Next base: position 3,228 of record JAZLJP010000060.1, on the reverse strand, counting down.
GTCGTGTTCGCTTGCGTTCTGGAGCAACGAGCTGCACGAGGCCGACGCTTCCGCGCGGCCGGAGGACGTGCGCGAGCGCCTGCTCTACAACAATGTGCTGGGTGCGATCTCGGCGGACGGTACGGCGTTCTTCTACCAGAATCCGCCTGACGATACGCGGCGGCGCGGCCCCTGGCACGGTTGCCCGTGCTGTGTGGGCAACATCCCGCGCACGCTCCTTGCGCTCAAGGACCGGATGTTCGCTGTCTCGGTGGACGGTCGTACGCTCTACGTGGATCATTTCGTCGATATGGAAAGCGATGCGTTCAAGATGGAGACGGCCTATCCGAACGACGGCAAGGTGAAGCTCACGATCAAGCGCGGCACGTATGACCGCGTGCGCGTGCGCTTTCCGAATCGTACCGAGTCGTGGATGTACCGCGCCGAACCTGAGGTTGCGCACGGCTACCGCGATTTTCCGGCGAAGGGGCTGATCTCCTTCGAACTCCCGCTGCCGGAACAGAAGGTGGTCGCGTCCGACAAGGTTGCCGCCTGCCGCGGCAAGATCGCCTACCAGAGGGGGCCGATCGTCTACAGCTGGGAGGGGGATGATCCGCGCAAGCTCACCTCGCGCGTGGCGAATTACGCGCGGCTGAACGGCAAAGCGCGGCGCAGCAGCGTGTGGATCGATAAGGACCTCGCGCCTGCCGAGGCGACCGTGAAGATCGATTGGAAGGGCGCGGCGGTGAAGGCGACGGTCGACGACGTGTATGCGCGCTTCACGGGGCTCGTCGCGCTCCATCCGTGGGAGACGGCGGCGGAGTTCAAGGACCTCCGCGTGACGGACGTCGAGGGCAAGGACCTTCAGGTCGGCCCGCCGGCGCTGGCCGGCTGCCGCGCCGACAAGGACGGAAGGTGGACCGTGAAGGGCGAGACGCTTGTGCAGACGAATCCCGGTTCGAGCGTGACGGCGCTGCGGTTCGGCCGGGAGGATTGGCGCGTGGGGCGCGTCTCGTTCAAGTTCCGGAAGACGGGCGGCCAGCACGGCGTGATGGTGTGGTTCTTCATGGGCGAGGGCCGACGCTGGCCCGTGTGTGCGAATCTCGCGGGCTGGGGTAATGCAAAGAACGCGTTCGAGGCATTCGACGGGTACGAGGCCGATCGCTCGTTCCATCCCGGCTCGTTCGACACGGGCCGCTGGTATGACGTCGCGGTGACCTTCAAGGAGGGCAAAATGACGGCGGCCGTAGACGGCAGGATCGTGATGGAGACGGCGGTGAGCTGCGATGCGCTCAAGCTTGCTTCGTCCTACACGGTCGATGCGGCGACGGGCGACCTCGTGGTGAAACTTGGCAACCAGGGGCCGCGGATGCGCCCCGTGACGCTCGCCTTTGAAAACGAGATCAATCCTGAGGCGGTGAAGAGCGCGGCAACGGTGCGTGTGCTCGACCGTAAAACGATAAAGGCCTATGTCCCTGCCATCTCGACGATCGAGGTTCGCCTCGGGCGGTGAGATGGACGGCGGTTGCGGTTCTGTCAACTCTGCGGGATGCTGATGGTGAAACTGAAAGATTAGACATGAAATTGAATCTGTTGATTTTGGTTGGGGCACTAGGGGCCGTAGCGGGGGTGGAGGCCGTGGAGACGCCAGTCATTCGCGGCGGCGACAAGACGGCAGCGGTGTCGGTGGAAATCGCCAATGCCGAAGAGGTGAAGCTGACAGTGACGGTGGGCCCCGACGACTACGACTGGGACCAGGCCGTGTGGGGCAATCCCGTCTTCGTGATGAAGGACGGTACGCGCGTGGACGCGACGACGTTTGAACCGCGCCGCGCCGTCGTCGGCTATGCGCAGCTGGGGAAGAACCGGAATCCACTGACTTCGAAGACGTCCGTCGGCATTGCGGGCGAGATGTTCTCAACGTTCTTCTTCGCGCACGCACCCTCCAAACTCATCCTGCCGGTTCCGCCGGGGGCGGTCCGCTTCGAGGCGAAGGGCGGTCTCGTTTCGCCGCCTGGCAAGGGCAGTTGCACGTTCGTCGCGGAGGCGGGCGAGTTTTCGCAACGCGAGCGCAAGGCCGAATGCGTCGCGCTCGCGATGAACCAGCTGGCGTCGATTGAACGCCTCTACGCGCATCGCCGCGCCGCGAACGATCCTGCCTCTGCGGCGGGACTCGATCTCGTCGCCGACGAACTCGCGACCGTGCGCAAGGCCGTCAAGCTGTTGGCGGGATCCGAACCCGTTTCTGCGGCCGTGTGCGCGACCTCCGAACGCATGCTCGCGCGCATGGACGACATTCGCCGCATGCTGATGATCGATCTCAATCCGGCAATCTCTTTTAACCGCCTGCTTTTCATCCGCCGCAACAACAACCGGCTCCATCTGCCGATCAACTGGCAGAGCAACTCGATGCTGCCGAAGGACGGACACGACAACGAACTGTGTTTCTTCGACATCCGCGGCCCGCGCGCCGGGCAGAGCGAGGTTCTCTACAAGCCGGAAGCGGGACGTCCGCTCTTCGACGTCGAACTGCACTGGAATGCGGACAAGCTGCTCTTCTCGGGCGTCGCGGCCTCGAACGCCTGGCATGTGATGGAACTCGACCTCGCCTCGCGCAAGGTGCGCCAGGTCACGCGCGACAACGCGCCCGACATCAACCACTACGACGCCTGCTACGTACCGGACGGCCACATCGTCTTCACCTGCACCGCGCTCAAGTATGCCGTGCCGTGCGTGTGGGGCGATACGCCGGTGGCGAACCTCTTCCGCTGCCGGGCGGACGGTTCAGGAATGGAACTGCTCGCGAACGACCAGGAGCATGCGTGGTGCCCCGAGATCATGCCCGACGGCCGCGTGATGTATCTGCGCTGGGAATATACGGATCTACCGCACTCCAACTCGCGCATCCTCTTCACCTGCAACCCCGACGGCACGAACCAGCGCGCCCTCTACGGCAGCAACTCGTTCTGGCCCGGGAGCATGTTCTCCGCGCGTCCGATCCCCGGCAAGCCCACGCAGTTCGTCGCGGTCCTGACGGGCCACCACGGCCTGCGCCGCCAGGGCCAGCTCGGCCTCTTCGACGTGACGAAGGGCACGGAGGAGGCCGACGGCGCCCTCCAGCTGCTGCCGGGCTACGGCAAGCCGGTCGAGCCCATCGTGCGCGACCAGCTCTACAACGGCACGTGGCCGATGAACCTGCATCCGTACCCGCTCGACGACACGACCTTCCTCGTCTCGCGCAAGAACCGG
>JAZLJP010000059.1:0-62081 GCA_045617985.1 Kiritimatiellia bacterium | reverse complement strand
GGCCTCCTCGCGGTCTCGCGCAACGGCCAGTTCTATTTCCCGGTCTATGACAACCTCGGCAACATCGTGAAGTACCTCGATGAGAACGGCAACATCGTCGCCTCCTACACCTACGACGACTTCGGGCGCATGCTCTCTTCTTCTGGTTCGGTGTTCGACCTTTTCTCATTCCGTTTCTCAACAAAATATTTTGATTCCGAAATCGGCCTCTATTACTATTGTAACCGTTTTTACCATCCTATCCTTGTGCGCTGGCTTAATCGTGATCCGATAGAAGAAGATGGAGGGTTGAATCTCTATATGGCATGTATGAATAACGCCATGACTTTCTTCGACATATTGGGTCTGGCAGCATATAGGGATCTGGCTGCAAAATACCCTTTGAGATCTGCATACCCAACAGATATAACAATGGCGAACAACATATGGCAATTAATCGGGGGGAAAGTGTTGTTAAATGCTCAAATTGGGAAGTTCAATAATTCCTGTGCCGTTAGATTAAGTCATGCACTAAATAAATCTGGGGATATGATTCCCTATATAAAAGGTCAGACATCTTCTGGCAAAGCAATGACAAAAGGTAAGATTGTCGCTAAGTGGTGGTATATTTTTCGAGTAAAGCAAATGAAGACATACCTTTCTCAGAGATATGGTAAACCAACAATCTACAAGACTCGCGAGGATTTTGAGAAATGCGCTCAACAGGGAATTTTAGTGTTGGAAGTCACAGGATGGAATGACGCATCTGGCCATGTGACACTGTGGGATGGAAAGAAAACCATTGATGGTTCTGAAGAATACTTCGACAAACCCAACGCCATTTTCAACCATTGGAGGATGAAATGACAATTGCAAAAGCAATTAAACTACTTGTTGGTCTGGAACTCATGATGTTCGCAGCAGCTATTTATGGAGACGATGGCATAAAGCGAATTCGTGTCAACGATGCAGAACTATTGTGTAGAATAGACAAAGACCTGGTTGACACGATTTCATTTTATTCAACCGGAAATAATTCCGCTGTCACTGGAAGAGATTTTTTGTGCAGGATTGATAGAGTCTTTACTGCGATCAGAGACAGGAAACTACGCTTGTCACAAGAACTTCGACTATATTTGGGTTGTAATCTTCCGCTTGAAATGCGGCAGACATTGTATCTTGTGATTTCCGAACATTATGCCCGCAGGTTAGCACTGAAAGACTTTTCAATTCCCAGTTCTGGACGTGAATATGCAGGCAAACTATTAGGACGGGGTTATTTTCATGAGCTTGATTTGAGATTGTCCGTTTATGGTTATGCTGTCAAGTCTGTATTTCTTGAAAAGGTCATGATAGACAAGGAAAAGGAAGTGGCTGTGGCATTTACGGATATAACGTTGAAGCGGCAGAATGAGAATGGAACTACCTTGGAAAAGAATCTAGTGGATAGTACCAAGTTAAAACCTCGTATTCAATCGAAGTGCTTGAAGACTCGTCTGATTCAGTCAAAGCCGCACACTAGGTTGTGCTATGATATGGGAGGGGGAACGAATGTCTGGTTTTTCAGTTTTATGCGATGTCGAATGAAAAACGATGAGGATTATACTTATTATCGCTATCGAGAGATCTCGAAGAATGGGAAGGTTTATTATGAAGGGGGGGGGGGCACTGGAAATTTGTGGTGAAAAATTTGTCTATCTGGGGAAAACTAACTCTCTGCATGCAGCTGGTGGTTATGTTTTAGACCCTGCGGCAATTTTCCCAAATCATTTTATTTGGTAGAGAAATGGAGTATGTTTTAGAATTGAAAGTGATAAATAGAATTGAATCGAAATCGGATTGACATCATGCTGAATGATTGGGTATACTGTCCGCGTTACTCATTGAATAAATGAAGGTCGAAAAGACGATGCGTGAAAACAGACAGCTGACAAAGGCGAAGAGCGTGAAGAACGACGAGTTCTACACGCAGTACAACGACATCCAGAAGGGGGAGAGCGCGGAGGAAATCCTGTCAATCCTGTAAATCCTGGCTGAAGAAAGGAACGCAACCATGAAGACCGAATTGCTGACCGACGTCACGGTTGAGGAGATCTGCAAGGGTTTCCAATACAGTGAACTGGAGGGCAAGGGGCTGTTCGGCTGGGGCGGGCAGCTCGTCATCCAGCCCGAGTACCAGCGCAACTACATCTACGCCGACGGCAAGCGCGACGTGGCGGTGGTTGACTCGCTTCTCAAGGGTTATCCGATCGGGCTGCTCTATACATCTGCTTGACTAATTGACAAAGGAGTGACGAACATGAAAGTCGACGTTCAAAATCTGTTTTCCGTCAAAGGACTCAAAGGCATTGTGACCGGCGGGTCGATGGGCATCGGCGCCTGTCTGGCGGAGGCGCTTGCCGAACTCGGCGCCGAGGTGGCGATTGCGGCGCGGGACTTGCCGCGCGCGGAGGCGAAGGCGCAGGAAATCGCCTCGCGTACAGGTGGCGTTGTCCGGGCGTATCGGTGCGATGTCGCGCAGGCGGCGGAGGCGGATCGGCTCGTCGCCGAGGTGGTGCGCGATTTCGGCGCAATCGATTTCTGCGTGTGCAATGCGGGCATCTTCACGGGGGACGGCGTTCTTGACATCAGCCCCGAGGATTTCCGCCGCGTACTCGATGTGAACCTGGGCGGCGTCTTCCTCGTGGCGCGCGCGGCGGCGCGCGAGATGGTGAAGGCGGAGAAGGGCGGGAGCATTGTGGCGACGGCTTCGATGAGCGGCCATATCGTCAATCGTCCGCAGACGATCGCGAACTACTGTGCCTCGAAGGCCGCCGTGATCCAGCTCGTGAAGGCGATGGCCGTGGAACTTGCGCCGCATCGTATCCGCGTCAATTCCGTGAGCCCGGGCTACATCCAAACGGAACTCATCGCCGGGCTCAAGGACATGCTGCCGGTGTGGCAGGGCATGATGCCGCCCGGCACGCGCCTCGGCTATCCGGAAGACCTCATCGGCGCCTACGTCTATTTCCTCTCCCAGGCCTCCGCATTCGTAACGGGCTCGGACCTCATCGTGGATGGCGGCTACACGCTGCTCTAATCCGCGAGCGATATTCTCAGAAAGCTCGGCAATCGCTTTCAACAACCGCAATAAGAAACGAAAACGCCGCGTGAAATCCCGGCGTTTTTTGGGTATACTATTCGCACTCCGTTGGTCCATGCCTTGAATAAGGTTGCCCCAGATGACGCCAATCGAAAGTATTTGACCTCATCAGAGTTTGCCAATCTCCTACCGATGTGTGTGGACTCGTTTACAACGAAGACAATCATTGAGACAATCAATGAGGCGAGGCGTTCGAACCGTCCGATAGATGTTGATACAACGATTATTTCCTTGCTTATGCGGATGGAAAATTACTGGGAGGCACTTGCCGAGTTCCGTTCGGCGATAAAAGTTGATGAGAATTTGATCTGCCTGATCGGGATGAACAGGAAAAGTGGTGCGAACGGTATGGCCCGCTATGACGCGCCTTATTTTGGAATCTTCCAGGCCTTACACGAGATTGTGTTCGAAGGGGTTTCATTGGCAAGGCTGCATGTCTTAGTCAAGGCGCTCGACTTGTGTAAACTTAAGGACTACTGGCTGAAGTACCTTTTTGAGAAGGGTTCCGGTAGAAGGTTGCCCAAAGACCTTTTTTCTGCGCTTCGTCGCGACAATGAGATTCTGCAAGTCAAGACTGAGGACGATTTCCGGTGTGCTTTCTTCAAAGTCATGCACTTGCTGAAGGCCAAGGCGACATTCAAGGATTATGCCGATTTGAACCGTCGTTATTTTCAGTTGACGGACGTCGTAGTGTTTAATGACGATATCGTTGAACTTGATATTTTGCCCAAGGCGTTTGTTGTGAAGATTGGCGATTGGCTGGAAATGGAAGCGTTCCACGACTGTGAACTTCTTGATCAAGATGTACCTCTTGAGCGCATTGTCACGGTGACACTTCCCGAAAAGGAGGCGTTGGTGGTCGCTGCAGTTGGACGCTCGCTGGAATCGGTCAATGCGAGTGGAGGAACCAAGGCCGTCTTGAAGTCGGAACGTTATACACGTTTTTCAACAATGCTTCATCAGAAGTTTCCGATTGAAACCATCAGGAGCCTCTTGGCAATGGTTGAGGATCGGCTAACGATGCGGAAGTACAGAAACTTGTGACTGACAATGCCGATGTACCAACTATATTCGAGTATATTGTCGGGTTGGCATGGTATTATGTAAGTGGCGAGAAAGGCGATGTGCTTGAATACATGAATCTTTCGCTTGGACCAGACTTTCTCCCGAAGACTCATGCTGGTGGCGGAGAGGCGGACATTGTATGGCAATATTCTGCCAATCCTCCGCACTACGACAGACATGCGCTTCTTCTGGAGGTTACTCTCGCGGAACGGGATTCGCAGCGACGAATGGAGATGGAGCCCGTTTCTCGGCACATGGGTAATTACATGTTGGCACATCCGACGGAACGTTATTCTTACTGCACGTTCACGACGACAAACCTTGACTTGAATGTCATCTCTGACTATCGTGGTAAAAAACACCAGACATTCTACGATTCCTCGGACCGTAGGCGACACATTGATGGGATGAAGATTATGCCGATTGACACGAAAATGCTGAGACGAATGCTAGAACGTAAGCTAGAGTATTCAACGATTTACAAGATGTTTGACGACCACTTCAATCGTGAGGGAGATCCTGCGTCATGGCACGATGAATTGAGGGCTGCGATAGATAATGGATGAATGCGGATTTGCTCGTAAATGTTTAGTCGACTTGTTGTTAAGAAGTGGTGCGTTCACGAGGACGTTGAGGAATCTTGTCAATGATGCGAATGTGTTCGGGTTTTAGGTCGTGGGTGATTGCGGCAATTGCCATTCTCGTTTGGGGAATGACTTTTGTCAATACGCGGGTGTTGCTTGAGGATTTCTCTGCGTTGGAGATTCTGGTCGGGCGGTTTGCGCTTGCGTGGGTGGCGCTGTGGGTTTGGGAGTGGCGGCGTGCGGCGGTCGCGGGGCGACCGTCCTATCGGCGGGGGTGGAGTAACGAAGGGTTGTTCGCCGCGATGGGATTCTTCGGGGTGGTGTTCTACCAGTTTCTTGAGAACTGCGCGATCTACTACACGAACGCCTCCAACGTTGCGATCTTCATGTCGTTCGGGCCGATCGTCACCGCAGTGCTTGCGCGGCTGTTTACGAAAGACCGTTCGCTTTCTGCGTCGCTTTTGATCGGATCGCCGATTGCCATTGTCGGCGTGGCGTTGGTGAGCATGAACGGGGTCTTCGATCTCCATCTGCGTCCGCTCGGGGATGTGATGGCGCTCGGGGCGATGGTATCGTGGGGCTTCTATTCGATATTGATCGGCAAGGCGAATGAGAAGGGCTTTCCGCCGGAATTCGTCATCCGCAAGGCGTTCGGATGGTCGCTTCTGATGATGCTACCGCTTTGCGCGTGGGGTGTGACGGATTCGGGTTATTGCGCGCTTGACGGGTCGTTTTCCGTGACGCTGGACTGGCACGCGAATGTCGAGCGCCTATCCAATGGACTTAATTGGTTGAACCTCGGTTTCCTCGGGTTTCTCGCCTCGGCCGCCTGCTTTGCGATGTGGAATCTGACGTGCAGGGAAATAGGAGTCGTCCGCGCGAGTGTCGGGCTTTATCTCATACCTCTTGTGGGCGTCGTCTTTGCGGTGGCCATCCTGGGGGAACATCTGACACCGATGTCATCGTTTGGCAGTGTCGTCATTCTTATCGGTGTCGTACTTGCCAACTGGAGAAAGGAAAAATGAGGATATCTGTCTTTTTGATTCTTGTACTACTCGCGGCGTCATTATGTGTTGGCGAACTACCCACAACGAATGCTGTGCCGAACGTAGTGTCGGTTGTCTCGCTGGCAAACGTACTGAAGGCAACTCCACCTCGTCGGCAGTGCGAGGCCATCACCAAATCTGGCAACCGATGCAAGCGAAATGCCGTACCGGGTGCAAAGCTTTGCCGTCAGCACCAAAGAATTTCGAGCCACCAGATTGAAAAGCGTGGGCGAGATGCTCCGCACAAGTGAGCGATAATTTAGTATAATATCAAGTGATTCCGAAAGGAATGTTGTCTGATGATTGAAAATCTCCAGTCGATTTGCATTAATTCGGCCTACGCCTGCGCGGCAGGGGTGGGTGTGGCTGTCGTCGCCTATGGTGTCGCACGGGTTATGAAATTCCTTTCCGGCGGCGTGAAGTGCCTTGCGGTGGCGTCGCTTGCGGGTTCGCTCATCTTTGGTGGAATGACTGTGACGAGCGTGTACATTGCAGGTGCCAAGACGAACGATACGCAGCAAGCTGGCGGAGACCTTTCAAGCACGAACGATGTCGGGCAAGTGGAAGGCGGGACGAATGGCGTGGAACAAGTCGGTGGCGACGATGCGGGAACGAACGCTCCGCCGAACCTGTTGGGACGCCCATGGTTTGGCTTGCATCTTGGCAGTCCGTCGCCAACGGCTTCCTTTGTTTCAGATGAGGACATTTCAAATCGGTGGCGCGTCGTTTCGGTTTCGTCTAATTTCGTTGACGCATCAATCTTTGCATTCGAGCAATCGAACATTCAAACATTCCCACATTCGAACATTGTCTGGGAAAACGCCCAACGTCGCGGGGTGGTCTTCGGCGCGTGGAACATTCCGTTTGAAGGTTGGAACTTCCCCTTTGACGACCACGGCTGGTCGAACGCCTTCATGCGCTGCGAGGGCGTCTTGCGAGATTCCTTCCGTGATACCTCCGATCAGATCCGCTTCCTCGCGCCGTTCGCCCTCTGTCCCGCCGCGAACTGGGCTCGCTACAATCTCGCGGCGAGTCGGGCCTGGTGCGCGACGAACGAACTTGGCGGCCTGATCGTCGCCGTCGAGAACGGGGCGATCGGGAACGATTCTTCGAAAATCGCGAGCGCACGCCTGGACCTCGATCCGTCGCTCGGCGAGATTCGGCTCCGCTACGACCTTTCGCTAATCGGCGAGACGGTCTTCGAGGTAGGCCCGACGGTGAACGGCACGAATACGTTCGTGACGGTCGGTTCGAACACGAGCGAAGTCGTGTTCCGTCGGGTTCATCCTGAAGACTGGGACTACGACGGACTTCCGAACGACCTTGACCCGAATCCCCGCGTGCCCGATGCCGGCGCGGGCTGGAACCAGAGCGACGCCTGGGCCATGCTGGCCTATCCAAGCAACGCGACGGAAATCGCGTCTGTTGGCTATGCCGCATGGGTGGCGGTCCGCGCTGCCGAGTCGAACCGCCGCCTTGTCGGCTTGACCGTCGCCTCGGCGAACGGGAACTTGCCCGTTCGACTCATGGTTGGCGACGTGCCGGTGCTTTGCGACGGGAGAGAGGCGTTGAAGTTCGTCCTCGACTATGGGAAACGGTATTCGATTTCATGCGCAAATGGGCGGATCGACACGATTGCTCTGCATGGGACGAACGATGTGGGAGCAGTGGAGTCGAGTTTTCAAGCGCCCGGTTCCGCCTTCCCGTATGAGGGATCGGTCGGGAACCTCACGGTGCATCTCGACGCTCCCGGCCGAGGGGGGATTTGCTTTTCGGCGGAAGTGGACATTTTTCTGGATGGCGGCGACGTCGTCTATTTCGGACAGGGCGACGGAGCTGGCGGCATCTTCGGACATTTCACGCCGGGTTCGACACATGTCCTCACGGGCGAACTCCACCAATGCCATTCTAACGCCTTCCTTGGCTGTACCTGGTCTGGAGGCCCGGGGTTCTCGTTCTCCAATCCAGAATCGCTCGCGACGGAGGTCACATGGACGGCCGTCGATGCTTCTGACTGGGCGACGAATTTCCTTTCGCTGGTCACGCGCTATGAAGGCGGCTATTCGCTCACGAACGTCGTGACGGTCTGTGTGGGGCCCGAACATGTGCCGCCGACGGGATTCTCGCTTTCATGCCAGGACGTCCTCTTCCTCAACGACGACAGGCGGCTTGAACGCATCTACGCCGTCAACGTGGCGTTGACCGGCACGAACGGCGTGAGCGGGGCGGTGACGCTTGAATGCAACGGGGCGGATTCGCGGCTGTCGTTCGATCCGTGCATGGACGCGCCGACGAACCGGCTGGAGTTCGCGATGGGCGTGGAGGAAGGCGAATGGTTCTTGGACACGAAGACCGTCTATCTGTCCTGCGCCCAAATCGGAGAGGGGCGAGTCGATGCCGCAATCGTGTTCACGAACGGGACGTCGTGCACGACCTCGGCGACATTCCGGGTAATCGAGCCGTTGCGAAAATTTGTGACAACAGAAGAATGCAAGGGCCGAATCGTGAACCCGCCTCGTCTTGTTTGGGGAACGAATACTATTTTGAAAGTTGGGATGAAAGGTGAACTTGATAGAACGAATGTTGTATGGAGTGTTGTCAAAGGTCCTGGCCGTGTTTTTTCTTCGGGCGGATTGTCTGCCGAGGTTGAGGCGACGGCCACGAATGGAACGGTTGTCGTTGAGGCGCGGTTCAATCAAGACCTGATTCAACCTCGGTTTGTATTGCCAACCGACCGCTTTCAAGATCATTCTTTAAATCGATTGTTGGCGATTGGGGAAGTGAAACAGGGAGAGGATTCTATGAGAAGTCAGATACTCTTGGTCGCACGATACAACAATTCCTGATGTTTGGCGTGAACGATGGCGTCAACGCAGTCGGTGATATTCCCGATGGAGGTGTGCAAGGATTGTGTGTGGGAAATCAGGAACGAAAGGCGAAAGTCGGTGTTACGACCATTGAGGAAAAAATTAAAACGGGAGATCTGAGATGAACATGTCACCGCGTCTGAGGGCGTTTTTCTGTGTGTTGTTTTTATCCGTTGGTGGAATGTGTGGTTTTGCCTACACGGAGGTCGAATCAAATGAAGTCGTTCGATTGATGTTGCGAATTGCGACGTCGGTTAATGACAATCTGAAAGGAGAGAGACTGCCAACACTGAATTCCACAAGCCAGGATGTGTTCTTTGGCATGATCAATACAGGAGTGGGATGGACGAGGGAGAGTAGACGGCGGGCCTTTGATCAATTTGTCTCAGGACTTGGGGATATTGATTATAGTTCTCCAACAAATCTATGGCGCCGCTATGCTGGCATGGCAGTGGCCCAGTGTGCTGATATGAACTATACTGATGCTCAAGCTTCAATTCGTCGCCTGGCAATGAATGAGACATTCCCTGAACATCTACGCCGACATGCGATAGCAACTGCGGTTCAACTTGGCGGTGTGAGTCGCGCGACGACGGATTTCGTTGATGCGGTCATGACGAATTCCCTTGTTTTCGGAAGACGCGAACGTTCTGAGGCTTCGGACCAGTATGCCCAACTTGTCAAAACGACGAGATCTATCTCGTCTAATGAGGACGTATGTGTGGCCTGCGATCAGGCTGTTGCCATGCTCTATCGGAATCGGATGAAGGATTGGGAGAACGCTTTTTTCCTGGATGAACTATTTGTTTCGGCTATTCAAAACTATAGTTTTAGCTCGAACCGTTTAGAGTTTGCGTTGAACATCCTTTCCGTTTCAAATTGTTGGGCAAAGACTCGGAGCCGTTTTGTGACAATCACCAACCAGCTTCTTTCAACTAGTCAGCCGCTTCAGCAACTGAATCTGGAAGGAGACGAACAATGATCGCGTCTCCAATCATGTTCGCCGCCGCTCTGGCGACACTTTCGCCCACGAATGCGCCGAGCTCGTTCGGTACGGATTCCGAGTCTCGTTTTTCCTTCGCCCTCGATTGCGGTTCTCTTGTCGTACGGAATGCCGACGGGATGTGTCTGTTCGCCCAAACGACGGACACACATCATCTTATGCTTCGCCTGAAGCCGGCAAAAGGGCAGCTCCCCGATGCGTGGAAACTTGAGTCGGTTGATGCGCCGGGCACACGTTCATTTCTTGCCGAAGGGCAGTTCGCTGATAACGACGTTGCTTTGATGGGATGGTCGTCGGCTCGAGTTCGTGTGAGTGGCCCGGATGCGGCGTCTACGCAAATCACCGCAAAGCGCTCGCGTCATGTTTTTGTGATCACCGTTCGATAAAATCGCGGGACAGTCCCCAGTAGATTAAATGTAAAATTGAAAATGGAGAATGTAGAATGTTAGGGGAAGAAATAATTTTCCATTCTCCATTCTCCATTTTCCATTCTACATTTGAAAGTCGCGCCCGGCGAAATGTACGCCGTCATCGTCACCAACGAGGGGGGTGTCGGCAAGCCGCCGCCTTGAAGACGTCAGGATTTCGGTGCCGCCAGCAGGGACGTTGGGCGTGGAGCGTGACGAACGTGCAGGAGCGTTCGGCGCGCAGGAGGCTGGAAAATGGGTAAACTCCAGGTTCGTTGCAGTTGACGGAGTTCGCAGAAAATCGGTATAATATCAGCAACGACTTGTAAAGGCAGAAGAAAGGAAACGCCACGCTATGAATAACGCAACCCTAAGTGGAAAGCCGTATGCCGGGAATCCGTATGTGCGGTTTGATGAGGGGAAAATCGTATCGGAAAAACCGAGGAGCGGGTTTCTGCTCTATAAAACGAACGCAGTCATGGCTGGTGTTTGTCTCTTGGCGGGGTGGGGCGTGTTCGCGGCCGATGCCGCGAAGCCGGGAATCGTGTCCTTCAAGGATGCGGGCAAGATCAAGACCTGGGACGCCTGGGGGGATGGCGGCAAAACGCCGACAACGTGGACGTTCCGGGAAAAGCGGTGCGTGACGTTGCAGAAGATCCGCAGGATGAGCAGCAATCTGCCGCCTGTCGGTTTTCTCAAGCCGCGTTCGGCGAAGGAGGTGAAGTCCAAGATGTGGTCCGTCGGCTGCGAGACGATGGACCGCGACTATGCCGACTGGGATCAGTACAAGGCCCTCCTCCCGAGCCTCGGCGTGACGCACGCGCGCCTTTTCTCCGGTTGGGCGAAGACGGAACAGGAGAAGGGCAAATACGATTTTACGTGGCTTGATCCCCAGGTGCGCGAGATGGCCGCGATGGGCGTCAAGCCCTGGATTTGCGTTTCGTATGGCAATCCCGTGTGGGGGAGCGACTTCCGCCTCGGCATGAAAGTCAGGCAGGTGACGGGCGACCCGGCGGCGTTCGCCGCCTGGCTCAGCTATGTGAAGGCGCTGGTCGCGCGCTATCGGGATGTGGTCGATGAATGGGAAATCTGGAACGAACCGTTCGGCCAGCGCGAAGAGTATGCGCTCATGGTCTATGAGACGGCCAAGGCCATCAAGGAGGTTCAGCCGAAAGCGACGTGCATGGTCACGGCGGTGGCGTGGAACAACGGCGATCCCAAGACATGCGACTATGTGACTGTGCTCGAGAAGTTGAAAAAGGAGAACGCGCTCGGCCTCGTCAAGTGGTGGATCTACCACCCCTACACGCCGATTCCCGAAAGCTGCTATCCGATGGCGCTGAAGTTGCGCGAACTCGTGAAGAGCTATTCGCCCGCCTACGACATCATGCAGGGCGAGACGGGCTGCCCGTCGCAGCTTGAATATTCGCATGCGATGCATTCGATCGAATGGACCGAATACGCGCAGGCGAAGTGGGATCTCCGCCGCGCGATCGGCGACTACGTGCGCGGCATTCCGTCGAACTGCTTCACGTTCATCGACCTGCAGTACACCTTCATGCTGCAGAGCTTCGGCCTCGTGCGCTCGAACACGCTCAAGCAGCCCGTCTACCGCCGCCCGAGCTTTTTCGCGATGCAGAACGTCTACTCCTATTTCGACGATACCGTGCATCCGGTTTCCGTCACTACGCAGAAGGTGAACGATAAGGAGATGACGATCGCCCGTTTCGAGCGCGAGGCGCAAATCCTGTGGTGCGTCTGGTTCTCGGGGGAGCGCCCCGGCGACCGTCTCGAATACGAGAGCGCCGACCTTCGTTTCCTCGGCCCGGACAAAGGCTTCCTGTGGGTCGATCTCATGCGCGGCCGTATCGGCAGATTGGAGTCCTTCAGCCAGGTCCCCGTATGGGATAGCCCCATCCTGATCGCCCCCGCGAGCCAAGTGCCGTACCGCACGAAGTGAAAGAGCCATTTCCTTTCCACGGGGCCTGGGTTTTGCTATAATGGATTCCGATTTTTGGAGAATCGATTAAGGAGATACGAAATGAAGAGACGGTATTGGTTGCTGGCGGCGGGAACGTTGGTCAGTTCTTGGACGCTTGTGGCGGCTTTATTGCCGCCGCAGGCGCGTGTGATCGACGGGAACGAATGGCAGGATATGACGCGTATGAGCCTGGGGCGCGAAAAGACGCGGGCGGCGTTCGCGCCGTTTGCGGACGAAGCGAGCGCGCTTGCGATTCTGCCGTGGAAGTCTTCGCGGCAGATCTGCCTCGATTCGACGACGGCCTGGAAATTCAAGTGGGCGAAAGATCCGTCGAGCCGCCCGGTGGGGTTCGAGAAGCCGGAGTACGACGTTTCCTCCTGGGAGACCGTTCGCGTGCCGTGCAGCTGGCAGGCCTTCGAGGCGAACGGCAAGGGCGGATGGGGCAAGGCGATCTATACGAACGCGACCTACCCCTTCAAGTGCAATCCGCCGCGCGTGATGGACGAGCCGCCGCGGCATTATACGAACTACGAGGCGCGCAACCCGGTGGGAAGCTATCGGCGCGATTTCGACGTGCCGGCCGATTGGACGGGCGATCGCGTGTTCCTCAAGTTCGACGGCGTGGACTCGTTCTACTACCTGTGGGTGAACGGGCGCTACGTGGGCTTCACGAAGGACAGCCGCTGCGCGGCCGAATACGACGTGACGGATTTCGTGAAACCCGGCAAGAACGTGGTGGCGCTCGAGGTCTACCGCTATAGCGACGGCTCCTATCTCGAAGACCAGGACATGTTCCGCCTCTCGGGCATCTTCCGTTCGAGCTGGCTCGTGCGCCGCCCGGCAACGCGCATTGGCGACTTCTTTGCGCGCGCGCGCCCCGCACGGCCGGGGGCCTACACGGGCGACTGGGTGTTGGATGTCGAGAGCGAACTTGCTGCCGTCGGCGGCGAGGCGACGGGCGACGTGAAGGTGGCGCTCTACGATCTTGGCGGCCGGCCGGTTGCGCTTTCGCGCCGCCTCTCGGGCGTCAACAGCTTCACGGTGAAGACGCCGAAGCTGTGGAGCCCCGAAACGCCGAACTGCTACAAGCTGGTGCTTTCGCTCGTGCAGGATGGCCGCACGCGCGAATGCGTCTCCACGCTCTTCGGCTTCCGTGAAAGCCAGATCATCAACGGCCGCTATTGCCTCAACGGCCAGAAGGTGAAGCTGCATGGCGCGGACCGTCACGAAACCGATCCGCGCTACGGCCACTTCGTGCCGCATGACCGCCAGGAGGAGGACGTGCGGCTGCTCAAGCGCGCGAACTGCAACATGGTGCGCAACTCCCACTATCCGCAGGACGACTACTGGTACTACCTCTGCAACCTCAACGGCATCTGCCTGATGGACGAGGCGAACGTCGAATGCCACGGGTACTGGAAGGGCGGCAACGACCCGATGTTCAAGACTGCGATGGTTTGGCGTAACATGAACATGGTGGAGCGCAACAAGAACCATCCTGCCGTCATCTTCTGGAGCCACGGCAACGAGAGCGGCCCCGGCGCCAACTTCAAGGCGGCGGATGCCGCGGTGCATGCGCGCGACCGGTCGCGCCCCACGCACTACGAGGGCGACTGGTCGAGTTCCGACGTCGACTCCAACATGTATCCGGGCGTGGGCTGGGTGTGGCACCGCGCACGCGACGTGAAGGCGAAGCGCCCCTACTACATCTGCGAGTACGCCCACAACATGATGAACGCGATGGGCAACCTGAAGGACTACCAGGACGCCATTGAATCGTCTGACGTCGTCATCGGCGGCACCATCTGGGACTGGGTGGACCAGGGCCTCTACAAGTTGAACAAGGACGGCGTGAAGATCATCGCCTACGGCGGCGATTTCGGCGATCAGCCGAACAGCGGGCAGTTCGTGATGAACGGCTGCATTCTCTCCGACCGGAACCTCGAGCCGGCGTATTGGGAAATCAAGCACGTCTACCAGCCCGTGGGCGTGACGCTCAACGCGGATGCGGCGTCGGTGACGGTGTTCAACAAGCAGTTCTTCCGCGGCCTCGACGTCTACGACGTCACCTGCACGGTGCTCGTGAACGGAAAGGCGACGACGGCCGAGAAGCTGGACCTCGATCGGGTTCCGGCGCGTGGCAAGGCGACGCTGCCGGTGCCGGCGGCCGCCCGTGCGGCGATCGCGCCCGGCGCATCCGTTTCCGTGCGCTATTCGTTCGCGGTGCGCGAACAGGACGGGTGCCTCGAGAAGGGCTATGTGATTGCGGATGATCAGGTGGATCTGCCGAATCCGAAGGCCGCGGCGCCGTTTACGGCCCCCGTTGGCAAGCCCGTGCCGTCTACCGTGCGGGAGGGCGATGCGCTCGTCGTCACGGCAGATGGCGGCGACGTGAAGCTCACGTTCAACCTCAAGACGGGTGCGCTTTCGTCCTATTGCGTGAAGGGCGTGGAACGCTTCCTCGCGCCGATGACGCTCGATGCCTATCGTGCGCCGAGCTCGAACGAAGTGGGGCCGGCGCATCGCTGGAGCGCGTGCGGCTGGCGCGCGTTTACGGCGCGCGTCGTTTCGGTTAGTGCGATGGAACAAGAGGCGGGTGCGCTCGCCTTTACGCTCGAGGTCGACCACGAGGGCGTTGCGCGCGAGGAACTCCACAATTATGGCGGCCCTGGCGGGCGCCTCGTGACCACGAACCGCAAGCCGGCGAAGACGGTGCCGACGTTCCGCACCGTGCAGCGGTGGCGCATCTACGGCGATGGCACGGCCACCTGCCAGAGCGAGATTCGCCCGCAGCGCGGCTTGCCCGTTGAATTGCCGCGCCTCGGCTACCACTTCACCCTGCCGCTCGCGTTCGCGCAGGTCGACTGGTTCGGGCGGGGCCCGTTCGAGAACTACCGCGACCGCAAGAGCGGCGCCTTCCGCGGCCGTTGGCAGACGGATCTCGCGAACTTCGTGATGCCGTATGCGCGCCCGGAAGACGCGAACAACTTCGAAGAGACGGATGCCGTTACGCTTGCGGGCCGCGCGGGGGCGATCGGCTTTGCGACGCTCGGTGCGCCGTTTGCCTTCGAGGCGATCCCCTATTCCGCGCAGGAAATCATCGATACGTCTCACCCGGCGGAACTGCCGAAGCCGACGAAGGTCGAATTCGGCATCTTTGCCGAGACGCGCGGTCTTGGCGGGGCGAGCTGCGGGCCGGGCCCGCTCGCGCGCGACATCATCGATACGACGCGCGCCTATCGCCTCGATTTCGCCATCTTGCCGCGTGCCGCCGAGACGGCGCTTGCGGTGCCGCCTGCGGTTTTGCCGCCGGCCGAGGTGGGGGCGTCGCTGCTCTTCAAGCGCCAGAAGCTCGTTTCGGTTACGAGCGATCAGGGCGGCCGTGAACGGGCGGCGTATGCGTTCGACGGCAAGGCCGATACCTTCTGGCATTCGAAGTGGGAAGGGAAGGCCGATGCCTATCCCCACGCGATTGTCTGCGATACCGGCGCGGATAAGAAGCTGGTGGGCTTTGCGGTGCTGCCGCGGCAGGACGGAAATCCGAACGGGCGCGTGAAGGGCTATCGCGTGGAGACGAGCCGGGATGGCCGCACGTGGAAGGTGGCGGCAGAAGGGCAGCTGCCCGATACGGACGACCTCACCGAACTGCGTTTCAAGGCGCCCGTGACCGCGCGCTACGTGCGTTTCACCGCGCTCACGCCGCAGCGCCCGAATTCGCCCTGGGCCTCCTTCGCCGAACTCCAGCCTCTCGGCGAATAGGCAAAATGCTTTTATTACATCAAAGGAGGATTGTCATGTTGTTGGCAGGTATGAAGGTGAAGGCCTGTTTGGCGGCGGGGGTATCCGCGTTGAGCTGGTTGTGCGCGTGCGGGGTGGATTTGCCGGCGACGTTTCGTTCGCTCGAGTGGATCCAGTCTACGGGAACGCAATACATCGATACGGGGTACATCCACGACGCGGCGACGAAGGTGACGTGCAGCGTGCTCGTGGAGCAGGCTCAGCCTGCGACGTGGACAGGTGTTTTCGGTGCGCGCGAATCGAACTACCAGAAGCATGCGTTCGTCTTCTTCGCGAAGTCGGGAAAGACGAACAGCGCGCCGGTCTACAATCGCTCCGGCGTGGAAAACTTTTCGACGGGAATTTTCCCCTTCGGCGCGCGAACGACGATCGTCTGCGAAGGGGCGCTCGCCACGTGGCAGTTGAACAGCGTCGACAGTGCGTCCGTCACGACGACGGGCACGCTCGACGGGGGTGTGAACCCCATGTTCATCTTCACTCTCAATACGGCCGCGAGCGGAGGCGCCTCGCCGGACGGGTCGTGGTGCCGGATGAAGCTCTACTCGTTCGTGATTGAAAATGCGCTGGGGCGGCAGCGTGACTTCGTGCCGTGCCGGCGGCTTTCGGATCTTGAAGTGGGGCTGTTCGACCGGGTGGAGGGAAAGTTCTACACGAATGCCGGTACGGGGACGTTCGTGGGATCCGATGATGAGGACGTGCGCCTGAGCTGGGTGGCTTCGAGCGGTACGCAGTACATCAACACGGGCTATCTGCCGCAGACGGCGTCGAAATACGAAATCGGCTTCCATCCGCTCGCGGGCAATGCCGCGTGGACGTCGTTCTTCGGCGTGATGGAGAACGACAAGCCCGACACCTCCGTGGTGCTGCGTTTCTACAACGACACGGGCAAGGTAAATGGCGTTTTCTGCAATGCGAGCTACGGCGAGGCGACGACGCCGAGCGCCTTGGTCGATGCCGATGTCTCGGCGACCCTCCAGGCGAACAGGCTCACGGTCAATGGCGCGGACTATCCGATTACGACGGTTCTTCCGCCGTACCAGAGCCCGATTCTGCTTTTCGCCGAAAGCAACAACGGTGCGTTGCGCCGGCAGGCGAAGATGCGCCTTTCTTCCTTCAGGATCAGCGAAGGCGAAACGGTGAAGCGCGACTTCGTGCCGTATCGTACGGCCGCCGGCGTGGTGGGCGTGTACGACCTTCAGAATCGTCAGTTCTACGCGAACGCCGGCTCGGGCGCGTTCACCTGGGGCGGGATCGCCTATCAGACGGCCGGGGCGACGCTCAGGGTTTTCGAGGGAACGCTCGAGGCCGCCCATCTCACGGCCTACGTGGCCGACTGCGCGCAGTTGGAGAAGGCGGGGCTCCGCAGGCTCGATGCGGCGGCGGTGACGGCCTATCCGGCCTTGAGCGTGGCGGAAGGCACGCTCGCGCTGCAGGATGGCGTGGCGCGCACCTGTTCGGTGGCGGGCGCCCTCAAGCTTGCGGGTGGCACGCGCCTCGTTCTCGATGTGACGGCAGACGGCTGCGACCGTTTCCAGGCGGGTACGGTGGATCTCTCCGCCGCCTCGGCGGAGCATCCCGTCACGCTCGAATTCGCGCCGGGTGCGGATGCCGTTTTCGGCGCGGACGGAAAGATGGTCGTCATCGCGGGCGGCCTTTCCGCCGGCGACGAGGCGAAGTTCCGCGCGGAAGGGGGGCTTTCGATTGCCTTTGCCGTTGAGAACGGCGCATTGGTGGCGACGATGGCGGCGGATCTCCCGCTCACGGCGCGCTGGACGGGCGCGGGCGATCGCGCCAACGTGAATGATTCCGCCAACTGGATCTGCCGCAATGCGGCGGGCACGGTGCTCGAAGGGGCGCGGCCGACGAATGAGACGACGCTCGTTCTTGATTCGCCCACCACGTTCAACTGGCCGGCGGGGCAGGTGCTGCCGCACCTCGCGATTCGCGTGGCGGGCGCGGTGACGCTCGCGGATGCCTGCGATTGGCGCGGTTTCGCGCTCGAAGACCTTCCCGAGGATTTTACGCTTGATCTCAACGGGCACGACTTGAAGTTCAATTGGAGCGCGACGCCGCGCGGAACGTGGGCCGTGAACAACGGCGGCGCGCCGGCGGAACTCGTTCTCACCGTGCCGGCCGATACCACGGCTGCGAACGGTGAGACGGCCTTCACGGGCGCGCTCTCGATCGTCAAGGACGGTGCGGGCACGTTCGTGTGGTCGCAGGGAACGCTTGCGAGGGATATCCCGCTTGCCGTCACGAACGGCGTCTTCAGGCTGGGCGTCACCACGGCGGACGTGTTCGGCACGAACGGCACGGTGACGGTGGCGAACAAGGGCCAGTTCGATCTCAACATCGCATCGGGCGGCCAGTCGCCTGTTTTCAACCGCACGTTCTACATTGCGGGCGAAGGGCCGGATGGTTCGGGGGCGATCGTGAACACGTCGACGACCAAGAATGCCGGCAACCACTTGAAGAGCGTGATTCTCGTCGGCGACGCGACGATCGGCGGCACGGCGCGCATCGACTTCCGCGGCGCGGGCCCCGTTCTGGATGCGGGAGACTACACGCTCACGGTCAAGAACACGCAGATGCTGGCGTTCTGCGCCGGCGACGCGACGCTGAAGGGCAAGCATGTGGTGGTGACCGACGGCGGCATTCTCCAGCCGTGCGGCGACGGGTGCAAGATCGAAGTGACCGATCCGATCGAGCTGAAAAACGGCGGCGTTTTCGCGTCGTGGTCGCCCTCTTCCGGCAACAACAAGACGTGGGCCTTCGATATCGCAATCGACGTGAGCGCGGGCGAGGGCCAGATCCGCTCCGATGCGTACTGGTTCAACAACCGCAAGCCGGTGACGGTGGAGGCGGGGGCGACGCTCGATCTCGGCAAGAACGACATGTGGTACAGCGCCATCGTCAACCACGGTACGCTCAACGCGGGCTCGATTGCCTCGGCTTCCTGGCGGCTTGTTGATTTTCTGGCGCCGGACGCCGCCGCAGGCTTGGTCTTCAACGACGGCCTCATCGACCACACCGCCGGCAATCTGCGTTTCGGCAGCGAACAGACGGCCAATCTCGCCAAGGTCTGTTGCGTGACGAACAACGGTACGATTCGTACGAGCGGCGGAACGTTCAGCATGAATGCCGCGAGCGTGATCAGGGGCTCGGGCGTCTTCGAGTTCGCGGGCGGTTCGCCGGTCGCGGAGGGCGACTTCTCCGGCTTTGCGGGAACGGTGCGCCTCACGGGCGGTTCGGCTTCGCTTCCGGGGCTTTCCGGTTTCAACGGGAAACTCGTGCTGGTGGATGGAAAGCTCGCGACGTCGGTTGCCGGCTATCCGTGTTCCGTCTTGATCGATCTTGCGGGGCGCACGCAGGCGCTCGACTTCGACCGCACGGAATGGGGCGCGAAGCTCGGCACGCGGTCGGTCGTCCTCGACCTGCGGGGGCGTACCCTCGTCAGCGGCGAAAAGCTGCTCTCGTGGTCGGCGCCGCCCGAGGGGTTGACGTTCGTCTTCGACGAGGCGACGGCCCAGCAGGGGCGCGTGCCGTATGCCACGAATACGGGCCTCTATTTCGGCGATGCCCTCGACGCCGCATACGTGGATGCGGCGCGGTGGACGGGCGCGGCCGGAAACGGCGACTTCTCCGATCCGGCGAACTGGTCGTGCGTGAACGTGCGGCAGTGCGCGGTGCCGGGCGGCGTGCCGTATCCCGATACCGTCATCACGCTCGATGCGGACGTGCCGCCGGGCGGCTGGGCCGGCTTTGATACGACGACCTTCCGCGGCGGGATCGATCTTAACGGCCATCGTGTGGAGCTGCCGTTCGCGCCGGCCGATCCGGCGCCGGAATTCGCCGTTGTCAATGACGCGCAGGGCGACCCGTGCGAGGTGCACCTTTTCGTGGGCGCCGGCACGAACTATGTGAATACGGCCGTCACCTTCTCGGGCAACATCTCGCTCGTGAAAGACGGCGAGGGCGCGTTCACCTGGGGCGGCGGCACCTTGGCGGCCGACATTCCGCTCCTTATCACGAACGGCGTGTTCCGCCTCGGCGTGACGACGGCGAACGTGTTCGGCGACTCGGGCACGATCAAGGTGGCCGGGAAGGGGCAGTTCGACATCAACTACAGCGTGGGGGGCGGGTCGTCGCCCGTTCGTTACAAGGCGTTTGAAATCGAGGGCGACGGTCCCGATGGGTCGGGTGCGCTCTACAATTCCGCCACGGCGAAAAAGTATGGCTACCATGTCTCCACGGTCGTCTTGACGGGCGATGCGACAATCGGCGGCATCTCGCGCTTCGACTTCCGCGGAAACGGCTGCGGCATCACGGGATCCGACTACGTGCTCACGACCAAGAACCTCGACATGATTGCGTTCTGCGGCGGTACGACGCATCTCGATGTCAAGCGCGTCGTCTGCCGTGACGGCGGCGTGTTCCAGCCGTGTTCGGACGGCGGAACGATTGCCATCGCCGAAGGAGTGGAGATCCTGGACGGCGGGCGGCTTATCCCGTGGAACGGCAACAGCAAGACCCCGTATGCGCTCAACTTCCCCGTGACGGTGGGGGCCGGCGGCGGTTCGCTGTCTTGCGATTCGAATGCCTATGTGTTTAATGACGTGCTTCATGTAACGGACGGTGGCACGTTGAGCATCGGCAGGAACAATGGCACGTTGCCGAGCGTGATTGTCGATGGCGGGAGCGCGCTTGAACTGGCATCCGATGCCGGCACCATCACGGTCACGGATTCGCTTGTCGCAAACGGACGTGTGGCGACGCAGGGCGGAACCCTGTACGTGACGGGGTCGACCTCCGGGGCGGGCACGCTCGCCTGCGCGGGCGGCGCGTTGAACGTGACAGGGTCGCTTATGGATTTCTCGGGCACATTCCGCCTCTCGAACGGCACGGCGTCGCTCGCAACGCTCGACCAGTCCATGGGAACGCTCGTCCTTTCCGGCGGTACGCTCGAATATCGTATCGACACCTTCCTGGGCGATGTGGTCATCGACCTCACGGAGAAGACGGGGCCGTTCCAGATCGATGGCTGCAACTGGTATGCCTATCTGGGCGGGCGCACGGTGATGCTCGACCTAGAGGGGCGCCTGCTTGCCGTGGGCGACAAGCTTCTCCACTGGAGCCGCTCGCCGAATGCGACCTACTTCATGGATCCGGAAACGGCGGCGCTCGGCGTGACGCTCCAGACGACGACGACGGGCGTCTACTATGGCGTCGATTCCGATTCGACCGATGTGGCCACGGCGACCTGGACGGGTCTCGCGGGCGATGGTCGTTTCAGCTCGCCCGGGAACTGGATGTGCTATAATTTCGCCAAGCGGCCCGTGCTGAATGCCGTGCCGACGATCGACACGGCCATTACCCTCGCGGCAGATGTGCCCTCCGGCGCCTGGACCGATTTCATCTTCGACTCCTTCATCGGCTCCATCAACCTCACGGGCCACCGTCTCACGCTCTACGGGCGCGTGGGCAACAGCCTTTCGGCGTTCAACATCACCGATACGGCGCGGGGGTGCGTGTGCTTTGAAATCCCCGAGGGCGTTGAATTCATCAATAAGCACGTCACTTTCGGCGGCAACTTGACGTTCCTGAAGGAAGGCCCGGGAACATTCACGTGGGCGGAGGGCTCGCTTCCTGCCACCGTGCCGATTGCGGTTTCAAACGGCGTCTTCAACGTCGGCATCACGACGGCCAATGCGTTCGGTACGGCCGGCACGATTACGGTGGGCGGCCAGGGGCAGTTCGACCTGAATCTCCGTGCCGGCGGCCAATCGCCTGTCTTCAGCCGTACCTTCTACATCGCGGGCGACGGACCGGATGGCCAGGGCGCGATCGTCAATACGTCGACTTCGAATGGTACGGGCAACCATCTCAAGTCGGTGATCCTCACGGGGGATGCAACGATCGGCGGCCGTTCGCGTATCGATTTCCGCGGCACGGGGCCGGTTTTGGATACGGGAGCGTACACGCTCACGATCAAGAACACGTCGATGCTTGCCTTCTGCGGCGGCGACGCGACGCTTCGGGGCAAGCATGTGATCGTAGATGGCGGTGTGCTCCAGCCGTGTTCGGATGGTTGCGTGATCAGCGTGACCGATCCGGTCGAGGTCAAGAACGGGGGTGTGATCGCCACATGGGCGAAGGGGACAACCTACAGTTTCAACATCCCGTTCGAGATGAGCGAGGGGACGTCTCAAATCCGTACCGATTGGTATTGGTTCAACAATACCGGCGCGGTGACGGTGAACGTGGGGGCCGAACTTTCGCTCGGGAACGAGGGCGGGTGGTATAAAACGTTTGTCAACCATGGCACGGTCTCGATCGGCGCTGTTAAATCCAATGCCTGGCTGCGGAACTATGACTACTCGAACAAGCAGCCTGGCACGTTGCTGAATGACGGCCTCATCGTCCATACGGCGGGCATCTTGGCGCTTGGCAGCGATCAGAATGCAACGTGGAAGAGTACAGCGGTGAACGACGGCACGATCCGCACGAGCGGAGGCACATTCATCATCAATGCGGCCTCTTCGATGTCGGGTGCGGGAATCCTTGAAGTGCTGGGCGGTACGCCCACGGTGAACGGCAGCCTTGCCGATTTCACGGGCACGATGAAGTTCATGGGCGGCGATCCGCGGATTTCCACGATCGGTTCCTTCCCAGGCACGCTTCAGCTTGTGGACGGCGTTGCAACGAACACGCCGCTTGCGGACTTCCGCGGCAAGGTGGTCATCGACCTCGCCGCACGCCCGGCAGAGGCGTTCAATGTGGACGGCCGCGGGTGGATGACCTTCTCGGCGGGGACGTGCGTGTGGATCGATGTGGGCAAGCGGCGGCTGCGCCCTGGCGATCAGGTCCTTGCCTGGAGCGCGGGAGAGATGCCCAAGAATCGCCTCAGGTACCGGCTCACGAGCGGCCAGGTGGGCGAGCTCTACGCCACCGGCAAAGGCGTGTTCTTCACAACGGGCATGGCGATCTTCGTGCGGTAAGACGCGCGTGAGAACGGAAGCGAAGAGCGAAGAGCCGGGCTGCCGGCTCTTCGCTCTTTTTAATCGCGTCAATCGTTGGTTGTACGCACGGCGCGCGCCACGGTGGCACACCACACACGGGCGGCGCCGCCGTCGAGGAGGGCACGCGCGCCTTCGTTGAGCGTGGTGCCGGAGGTTGTGACGTCGTCGACGAGCAGCACGGTGCGGCCGCGGATGAACCGCGGATCCTTCACGGCGAATGCCCCTTTGAGGTTCTTGCGCCGCTCTTCGCCGGAGAGGCGCGATTGATGGGGCGTATCGCGCGTACGAACGAACGAGGCCGTATCGACGCGCCGGTTGAGCCGCTCGCCGAGCGCTTCGGCGAGGAGCGCGCTCTGGTTGTAGCCGCGTTCATGCTCGCGCGCGGGAAAGAGCGGCACGGGCACGATCACGTCGATTTCCGAAAAGGCGAGTTTCGCGCGCACCGCACCTTCGAGAAGATCGGTGAGATCCGCGCAGAGCCAGGTTGCCTTGCGGAACTTGAAGTCCTGGATGAGCTGATCGATGGGCTCACGGTAGAGAAGGGCGCTGCGGGCGAATTCGTAGGCGGGCGGATGCTGCTGGCAGGCCTCGCATACGAATGCATGCTTCGTTTCGGCCATGACGAGCGCGCCGCACACGCGGCACGCGCCGCCGGCTTCGTGAAAGGGGAAGGAGGCAAAGCAGGCGGAACAGAGATGGCGGCTTGGGCGGTCGACGTTCCGCCCGCAGTCTTCAACGGCGCAAACGCGCGGCCAAACGAAATCGGCCGCGCGTTGGAGCAGATTGGAAAGAACGCCCGTCAAAAGCGTTCCTCACTTCTTCGGGAAGAGCGCCTGGGGGTATTCGCCGGCGGCGACGAGCTTCTGGATTTCGCCCGTGACGAACGGCTTGTCCTCGCGGTAGGTGACGCCGAACCAGGAGGAGTCGGTGGGGAGCACGTCCACCGTGGCCTTGCCCTCGTGCACCATTTCATCGACGACGAACGGGATGTACCATTCGGCCTTCGGGAGCGTCGCGTGCGTGGAAAGCCACGCGGGGAAGCGCGCTTCGAGGGCGTCGAAGAGGGCGGGGGTGAAGCCCCAGAGGTTCATGGAGACGCGTTCGTTGCCCGTGAAGTCCTTGAGCTCGGCCTCGGGGTCTTCGTCATGCGCGCCTTCGGGCGTTTTCACGAGCTTCGTGTGTTCGACCACCTTCGTGAGGCGGCCCGCTTCGTCGAGCGAGCAGATGCCGCGCGCCACGCTCCCGTGTTCGGAGAGGGTGAGGCTCAGCTTGTAGCCGACCATCGCGAACGGCAGGGGAGACTGTTGGGAGGAGGTTGAACGCGTGAGGAAGTCGGCAAGCTTCTGGAAGGCGTCGCGGCCGTAGAAGTCGTCCGCATTGATCGCGGCGAACGGCTCATGCACCACGTGGCGCGCCGCGCGGATGGCGTGCGCCGTGCCCCAGGGCTTCGTGCGTTGAGCCGGCACCGTGTAGGGCGCGGGGAGGTCGCTGATGTCCTGGAAGCAGTAGTCGACGGGAAGAAGCCCTTCGTACTTCGAGCCGATCTGCTCGCGGAAGACCTGTTCGATATCCTTGCGGATGATGAACACGACCTTCCCGAAACCGGCACGGTGCGCATCGAACACCGAGTAGTCGAGAATGGCTTCGCCGGAGGGGCCAACGGGATCGACCTGTTTGAGCCCGCCATAGCGGGAACCCATGCCGGCCGCGAGAACAACGAGAGTGGGTTTCATTTTTTCAACAGCTCCTTCACTGCGGTTTCAAGTTGGGGATCGACGCCCTTCACTTCGTCGATCGGGGTGAGGGGAACGGGGAAGTCCGGCACGGCGCCATGGTTTTCCATATCGATGCCGCCCTTGACGAACCAACCGTATTCGGCGTCGCGGAAGGAACCGTAGTCGAGAATGGTGCGGTTGTTCGTGGCAATCACGGCGCCGCCGGTCGTTTCGCCCACCACGATGCCGCGCTTGAGCGTTTTGACCGCGTGGGTGAAGATTTCGGCGTTCGAGCCCGACGCGGCATTGCACAAAACCGCGATCGGCTTCGTCCACACGGGATGTTCGGTGTAGCTGATGAGGTAGCCCGGGCGGGCGTTGCGAAACACCTCGTACGAGTGGTCCGGCGCGCAGAGGATGGAGAGCATGCGGTCGGCCGTGTAGCCGCCGTGGTTGTTGCGCACGTCGATGATGAGCGCATCGCGCCCGTAGCCCTCGGAGAAGACTTCGCTCTCGAAGCGGCGGAAGGCCGCCTCTTCCATGGCCGGCACATAGACGTAGCCGATGCGGCCGTTCGAGAGCGCGTGCACGCGCTTGCGGTTCGCGCGGATGTTTTCTTCGGCCACGAGCTCGCGGGCGCGGCTGAAGTTGATCGGCGCCACGCGCACGACGTTCGTGGCGTTTTCGCCGGGACGCCCGAACACGAAGGAGGCCTTGAGTTTGTCGTGGGTGGTGAGGTGGCGGGCGAGGTCGGCGCGCGGCTCCGTCTTCTTCCCGTTGATTTCGGTGACGATGTCGCCGGGCTTGATGCCGCAGTTCGCCTTGTCGGCCGGGCCGCCATGGAGAACGTCGCGCACGCGCAGGCCGGGGCCCTCGTAGGCGGGGTCGAAGCGCAGGCCGAGGTGCACCGTGACCTCGCGCCAGTTCTGCCCGAACGGCTCCTGGAGCCATTCCGAGCGGGCGAGGTCGGACTTCATGAAGCCGAGGTGCGACGCGTCGAGTTCGCCGAGGAGCATGTACATGAGGCGCTGGATCACGGAATAGCTCGTGGCGTGGCGGAAGGCGGGGATGTACTTCGCCTTCATCGCGCCCCAGTCCGCGCCATGGAAGTTGGGGTCGTAGAAGCGGTCGCGAATGCGCCCCCAGGCCGTGCGGCCGAGGAGCTCGCGGTAGTCGACGAGGTTGAAGATCGGGTAGACGTTGAAGTCCGCCAGATACTCGAAGTGCGCGGGCTTGTTATCGACGCTCCACAGGAGGCGGCCCTTGTCTTTGGGCGTGCCCCAGCGCTGGGCGATGCCGCGCCTGGCGGTGACGCGCTTGGGCGAGAGGTCGCCCGGGATTGTGATCTTCGCCGTCTGCGAGCCGTCGTTGAAGGCGAGCACGTGGGGCTCGGCAGAACTGAAGAACGGATTCGAGGCGCGTATGTTGAGCGTGTGGACGCGCAGGTCGATGTCGTTGAAATCGATTTCGTTCTTTCCGCCCTTGCCTTCCTTGCCGTCGAGGAAGAGGTAGAGGAGGCGCGCCTGGCCTTCGCGGCGGCCGCACCAGGCGAGGATCTTGCCGTCGGGGCTCCAGGCGGGGTCGCCATCCCACTGGAAGTGGCGCGAAACGTTGCAGGGGGCGTGGTCGCCGGTCGTGGAGATGATCCACACGTCGTAGTTCTTGTGGGCGTCGGCAAAGCCGGCGGCGAGCCACTTGCCGTCCGGGCTCCAGGCGAATACGTCGTCAGCCGGCATGTCGGGGCCGTCCACCGTGTTGAGGCCGTTCGTATCGGAGAAGTGGAGGCGGTGGAAACCGTCCTGCCACATGAGGCGCTTGCCGTCCGGCGAGAGGGAGAGGGCGAGGCGCGTGGTGCCGTCAGCAACAAGGCGCGTCTTCTTGAGGGAGTCGTTCTGCGACCACGCCTTTTTCGGATCGGTGCGGCGGGCCACCCAGAGATCCGTGCCGTCGCCATGGTCGGTGAGGTAGTAGAGGTCGTTGCCGTCGGGCGAGAAGGCGCACGTGCGCTCGATCGTGAGGCTGCCGCCGTGGACGAGCTTGGGCTCCTTGGCGCCCATATCCATCACCCACAGGTCGCCGCCGGCCGTGAAGGCCACCTCGTTGCCTTCGGGCGGGCAGAACGAGAAGCCGCCGTAGCCGTCGGGATTGCCGATCGAAGTGTACCAGCGGTTGCGCGTCGTGGCGAACGGCGCCACCCAGGAGGCGTCGGGGTGGAGGAGGATGAGCTGCGGCCGGGGCTTCGCCTCGCCGAGGTCGAGCCGCCAGAAGTCGAAGCCCTGGCGGAAGACGAGCGTTTTGCCGTTGGCCGAAAGGGAGGGCTGGAGCACGTTGTCGCCCCTGAAGAACGTGAGCTGCACGTCGGAAGCCGGATCGACGGAGGCGAGCGTGCGGAAGTGGATGTTCTTCGAGCCGCCGTCGCCGGAGACGTAGTAGAACCCGCGGCCGTCCGGCGCCCAGAGGGGCGAGCGCGAGTCGGTCTTGTTCTTCACGATCAGCTTGAATTCGCGCGTCTTAAGGTTGTAGAGCCAGATTTCGGCGGCGTAGCTCGAAAACGATTTCGCACGCTTGCGGTAGATGTTGTCGCCGCCGCGGGTGAAGAGGAGCTGCGTGCCGTCGGGCGAAAGGGCGGGCTCGGAGGCCATCGCGTCGAAGAGCACCGTTTCCACGCCCTCGGGCGAAACGAGCGCCACGCGCGAGGCGTGATCGTCGTCGGCATGGTCGCGTGTCACCGTGGTGACGAGCGTCTTGCCGTCCGCCGCGTAGGAATAGACGACCGGCGGCGCGGAGTTGACGGTCATCCGGCGCAGCTGCCCGTTCTCGAGCGTCAATTCAAAAAGATTTTCGTTGTCGAGCCGGTTCGACGAGAACACGACGCGCGTACCGTCGGGCGAAAGGGCCGGCCAGCTGTCGCGCGAACTCGCGCCCGAGGCAAGAACACGCGCCTTGCCGCCCGCCGTGGGGGCGATCCAGATGCGGTCGTTCCATTCAAAGACGAACTGACGGCCATCCGCCGAAACGGAAGGCCGTGCCGCCGCGTAGATTCTGGTCCAGTCATTGGTCGCCTTGGCGGGATCGATCGGCTGGGATGGGTTGACGGAAGAGACACCTTCGGCTGCGCAGAGAGAACTTGCGGCGAGCACGAGGGTACCGGTGGCGCAAAAGAGGGAACGCAATTTCACGGAAACTCCTCGAAATAAAATTGGTTGCCTCGCAGGGACTCGAACCCCAACAGGCAGAATCAGAATCTGCAGTGCTACCATTACACCACGAGGCAACGTGGGTTGAAAACGGCGCATATTGTATCACAAACGGCGGGGGCGCGCAAGAGGGAAAATGAAAAAATCAACTTGACGGTCGAAAGGGGGGTATGATACCATTTAGAAATTGTTTGTTCGGTGCCTTGTGTAGGCGGGTCTAAGGAGGAATTGAAAGGTGAAAAAGAGCGATATTTCGCGTAGAGGTTTTCTGAAAACGGCGGCCGCGAGCACGGTTTTCGCCGTGCCGGCGATCATTCCCGCGCGCGTCTTGGGGGCTCTTGCGCCGTCGAAGCGCTTTGCCGTGGGGATCATCGGGTGCGGGCGCATCGCGAACGGGATGGATGCGCCGGGGCTCTTCGACAGCCGCGATATCGCCACCTGCGTGGCCATTTCCGACGTGGATAGGAGCCGTATGGACGGCTTCTACCGGAAGGTGCATTCGACCTGGAACTGTCGCGATCTTGCGCGCACGCGCTGCTATCAGGACTACCGCAAGCTTCTTGCCGACCCCTCCATCGACGCCGTCATGATTTCCACGCCAGACTTCTGGCACGCCCGCATGGCCGTGGAGGCCTGCCTGAGGGGGAAGGACGTCTATGTGCAGAAGCCGATGGCGATGAGCGTGGAGCAGGGCCGCGCGGTCGTGGATGCCGTCAAGAAGTACGGCCGCGTGTTCCACCTCGGCACGCAGCTCCGAAGCGAAGGCCGCGGCGCACTCGGCGCCCACCATCGCCAATGCGCCGAATATGTGTGGGACGGCCGCATCGGCAAGATCGTGCGCGTGGAAGTCGGCCTTCCGAACGACCCTGCCGAATTCAACTGGCCGCTTGAAGAGCCCGTGCCCGCCAGCCTCGATTGGGAGCTCTGGCAGGGCCCCTGTGCGGTGAAGCCCTATTCGCGCCTGCGCTCGTTCCCGCGCGGCACGAAGAAGGACCCCGCAAACGGCTACACGCTCGTGCCGCGCCCCGGCTGGCTCACGGTGCAGGAGTATTGCATGGGCATGATCGCCGGCCACGGCTCGCACGACCTCGATCTTGTACAGTGGAGCCTCGGCGAGCAGCTTTCCGGGCCCGACCGCGTGAAGGGCACCTGCGTCTACCCGAAACGCCGCCTCTGGGATGTTCATGGCGCGTGCGACATTACGCTCACCTACGATCACGATAACGGCATTCATGCCGCGGGGTGCGTCGTTCACGTGCAGAACGAGCCCGCCGTGCCGCATGGCATCCGCTACATCGGCGAGAAGGGCGAGTGGATCTACTGCGCCCACGGAAACGGCGCCGTGAAGGTGACGACGGCCGACCCGTCCTTCGGCGGCGGCGCCACCGCGGGGAAGGGCCGCCGGCTCAAGCTTCTCG
Organism: Kiritimatiellia bacterium; assembly: GCA_045617985.1. Lineage (GTDB taxonomy): Bacteria > Verrucomicrobiota > Kiritimatiellia > RFP12 > UBA1067 > RUG572. The sequence goes on along the minus strand of JAZLJP010000059.1, from coordinate 32,860 downwards.
ACGCTTCGCGCCCCGAGCTCGTCGCCGGCCCCGTCAAGAAAGAGGCCGTGCGTAACGCGCTCTCGCACCATCGCGCGTGGTTCGAGGCGATGAAGACGCGCGGCGAAACGAACGTGCCCGTGGAAGTGGCCCACCGTTCGACCACCGTCTGCTGCCTCTCCTATTGGGCGATGAAACTCGGCCGCGAACTGAAGTGGAACCCGAAGACGGAACATTTCATCGACGATGCGGAAGCGGAAAAGACGCTCATTCGCCCCGAACGCGGCGACTACGGCATCCATCCGCTTCTGAAAGAGTTGAAGGCGTGAGGTCGCCCCCATCGCCCTCGGCGGGCGTTCTCTTTAGGGCAATAGTGACGAACGGACGGCTGGAAGTCTTATGTCCGTTCAACGGTTGAACTGTAAAATGCGCCCGCCCCTAGACCCTTTGCACGTCGTTGGGCCGGATGAGCATGCGACTGTGGAGGATGCGTGCGCGTTGTTCTTTGGCGTGGTTGGACCAGACGGCCTTCATTTACATTCCCCGTGCGTCTGCATGTCGTCCAACATTTTTTCCATTTCGGCGAAGGTTTCGTCGTTGGTCGAACATTGGCCTTGCTCGCATTGACGACGCGAGATTTCAACGACACGGGAGAGTTCTTCGCGTGCACGGCAACGTTCGATTTCGTCCCACGTCGATTCAAAGTCGGCGATGTTGATGACAACGGAGGTCGCATGCCCGTTCTGGGTGATGACGAGAGGACGGTGCGTACGTGCGGTCCTGGCAAAACAAGCATTGAGCGTACGACGATATTCGGTGAAGGGCACGACGCCCTCGTCGAGGCGGGGACGCTGGATCGGGGTATGAATCTTTGATGTTCTCATTGAACACGATCTCCTAAGGTCTTAAAACGGCAACATTGTACACTATACTGTACCGTTTGTCAGAAGGAAAAGTTAAACGTCGCGCGCGGAAGATCATCCACCGCGACGTGAAGCCCGAGAACGTGATGGTGGACGACGTGGGGAATGCGCTCGTACTCGGCTTCGGTCTCGCCGCGCAGGTGCGCTCTGCGCCTGAGCCGCACGAGCCTGGCCGTCATCTCGACAAGCGGCACGCCAGGGTACAAGGCGCCCGGGCAGTGGCGCGGCCAGCCCCAGGGCCCCGCCGCCGACCAGTATGCGCCGCCGGCCGGGGTCGTTTTACATTCTTCTTACATTCTCTTTCTGTTTTTGGTATCATATTACCGTCGCGTTTGCGGGCTTTGGCAATGGGTGCCGGGGCGGCGGGGCGTTTTGGAGGAGATTGGTTTGATGAAGTGCTGGAATGTGCTGTTCGGCGCGGTGTGCTGCGCTTGGCTTGTTGCTTCGGCTGACGTGCCGAAGCTCATTGTCGATACCGACATGTATACGGATATCGATTCGGGCGCGGTGGCGCTGGCGCACGTGCTCGCCGACGAGGGCGAGTGCGATTTGATCGGCGTCGTCTCCTCGACGGGCGGCGGATCGCCTGCGGCGGGCATGGTGCAGCTCATCAACGTGGCGTACGGCCGGCCGGATCTTCCCGTGGGCGCGCCGCGGCGGATTTTCATCGGCCCGGAGAACGATCCGCGCGCGCCCAAGAGCCCGCACTACCAGCAGTTCGTCGCCGCGATCAACGCGCGGCCCGACCTCGCGAAGTACATTCGGAGCGACGCGGCGCCCGATGCCGTGGAGGTCTACCGCAAGCTTCTCGCTTCCGCGCCCGACAAGAGCGTGGTCATCTGCACGATCGGCTTTCTTACGAATACGCGCCTCCTTCTCGAATCGCAGCCGGACGCCATCTCGCCGCTCTCGGGCACGGCGCTCGTGGCGAAGAAGGTGAAGGCCCTCTGGGCGATGGCCTGCAAGTATCCGAACGGCCGCGAATACAATTCCGCGACGGATGCCGTGTCTTCGGCGATCACGTTCTACGCGTGGCCAACGCCGATCTACTTCCTCGACTACGACTACGGCTACGGCATGAAGTGCGGCCTTGCGATGGCGAAGGGCGCCGTGGACGCCTACAACCCCGTGCGGAGCGTCTACACCGAGGCGATTACGAAGAACATCTGGGGCAAGAAGAACGGCCATCCCGCATGGGACGAAGTGACCGTGCTCCTTGCCGTGCGCGGCTGGGAGAAGTATTGCCGCGGCGTGCGCGGGCGTTTCGACATGGTGAACAACCAGGGCCACAACAGGTGGGTCGCGTGCCCGAACGGCCCGCACCTCGTGGTGCAGGAGAAGATGCCGCGCAAGGACGTGGTTGCCGTGGTGGATGAACTCCTCACGCACCGCCCGAAGGGCGCCTCCCGGCTTGCTCTCGCGCCCGACTTCTGGCGGAGCTTCGATGCGCGCGGCGACGTGGTATCGCCCTCTGCCTACGGCACCCCGAAATATGTGGCGACGCCCGGCGGGATGGGCCTCTTCGGCTGCTCGCCCGCCTGGCACCGCATTGGCGACGTGGGGCCGGCCTTTACGGCGGTTCTGCGCTGCAAGGCGACGGCGAAGGCGAACGACATCCTCTTCACGCTCGGCGCGCTCCAGGGGAAGGGCGAGGCGCTCCTCCTTGTGACGGATTCGGCGAAGAGCCTGAAACTCGTCGTGGCGCAGGGAACGGCCGTCAAGGCGACGCTCGCGATTCCCGTAGAAAACGCGGGCGCGTTCCACACCTATGCGCTTCGGGGCGCAAACGGCGCGGTGACGGTGGCGGTGGACGGCCAGCCCGTTGCCGGCACGATCGCCTACGCCCATTCGCGCGATGCGCTGCAGCTGCTGGGCGGCTACAACAAGCACGATACGATGCCCGCTTTCCGGCATGGTTGCGGGCGCGTGGAAAAGGACGGGCTCATGGACGTCGAACCCGGTAACGTGATCGACGACGTGAAGCTCTTCTATCGCCGCGTTCTCACGGATGCGGAACTCGCCGCGCTCAAGTGATTTCAATCATTAAAGGAGGTCTCTAATGAATCTCAATCGTCGGTCGTTTCTCCTCGGCAGCTCCGCTGCCGCCCTTGTTCCGCCCGCTTTCGCCGCCGCGGCGCCGAAAGTGCGCATCGCCGCCATCGGTACGGGCGGCCGCGGGCATACGGATCTTCATAGCTTCCTTCGCTCGGGACTCTGCGAAATCGTGTGCGCGGCCGACGTGTACGCGCCCGCGCTCGAATGGGTGAAGCGCGAGCAGCCGCAGGCGAAGCTCTTCACGGACTACCGTGTGATGCTGCGCGCGTGCGCGGGCGAGTACGATGCCGTGTCGATCATGACGCCGGACCATCTGCACTGCGTGATGTTCCTCGAGGCGGCGAAGTACAACGTGCCCGTCTACTGCGCGAAGCCGCTTGCCCATACGATGGCCGAAACGCTCGCGATGATGCGCGTGGCGCGCGAGAAGAAGCTCATCACCCAGGTGAGCCATCATGGCAACTCCGAGCCCGGCACGCCCCTCTTCCGCGAATGGTACGAGAGCGGCCTTCTCGGGCAGGCGCAGGAGGTCCATCTCTATTGCAACGGCTGCAACCACTACTATTCGGCGAATCCCGACAACATCAACCATCCCCAGGCCGTGCCGGAGGGGCTCGACTGGGAGCTCTGGCAGGGGCCGGCCAAGCGCCGGAGCTATTTCAAAACGCTCATCCCCCGCGGCGACTGGCGCTCGTGGGCGCCCTACGGCGAAGGTTGCGTGGGCGACTGGTGCGCGCACCTGATGGGGCCGTTCATGACGAACCTCGACCTCGATCTGCCGTATGCGGTGACGGTGGATGCGCCCGGCTGGGATCCGAAGGCCGCGCCCTATTCGTTCCCGCAGAATCCGCACTACACGTTCGAGTATGCGGCGAAAGGCGCGCGCGGGCCGTTCACGATCCATTGGTACGACGTCAAGCGCAAGGCGCAGCGCCCGGCCGCGCTGGAGGCGAATCAGCGTTTCGACACGGTTCGAGACGGCTGGGCCGGCGGCTGGGTCAAGTGCGAGAAGGAAACGCTCATGTTCGGCGCCACGGGCCTTTCGGGCCTGCGCGTCATTCCCCACGCGCGGATGAAGGAGTTCAAGAAGAACCTGCCGCCGCGCAAGTATCCGCGCATCAAGGACCATTGGGCCGAGTTCCTTCTCGCCGTGCAGCAGAAGCGGCCGGCCAACACGCCGTTCGAGCTCGGCGGCAAGGTGACGCTGATGGGCCTCATGGGAACGATTGCAACGCGCTTCCCGGGCCGCCGCCTCACGTTCGACGAAAAGACGATGCGCTTCACGAACTGCCCGGAGGCGAACGCGCTCCTGCGCCCGGATTGGACGGACGAAGCCCTCGCCACCTGGGGCGCCGAACTCGGCTGAACCGATACGAGAAGGACTTTGACAGATGGAAACAAGACGCGACTTTATGAAGACGGCGCTCGCAGGTGCGGGCGCGCTCGGGTTGGGCGGCTTCACGCACCCCGCATGGGGCGCGCCGGGGGCGCTTGCGCACCCCACGGCCGACCAGCTGCTCTGGCACGAGCAGGAACTCGGCATGTTCTTCCACTACGATCTTCCCGTGTTCAAACCGGGGTGGAACTGGCGCTCGTGGCGCAATAATCCCACGCCCGACATGTACAACCCCGACCAGCTCGATACCGACCAGTGGATGGAAGGCGCGAAGGCGATGGGCGCGAAGTACGTGGTGTTCGTGGCGAAGCACTGCTCGGGCTTCCTGCAGTGGCAGAGCAACGCCTACGCCTACGGCGTGAAGGAATCGAAGTGGCGCGGCGGCAAGGGCGACGTGGTGCGCGACTTCGTGAACTCGGCCCGTCGGGCCGGGCTCAAGCCGGGGCTCTATGCGTCCGTTTCCGCGAACGGTTTCCTCGGCGTCGACAATCCGGGGCGCGTGAACCGCGGCCGCGGCGGCGACGAGGCGGCGCAGAAACGCTACAACAAGATCTGCGAGGAGATGTGCACGGAACTCTGGCGCAACTACGGCGACCTCTTCGAAATCTGGTTCGACGGCGGCGCGCTCGCGCCGGAGAAGGGCGGGCCCGACCTCGTGCCGATTCTCCGCAAGTACCAGCCGCACGCGATCCTTTTCCAGGGGCCCGAACGCGCGGGCAACATCATCCGCTGGATCGGCAACGAGCGCGGCGTTGCGCCCTATCCCTGCTGGGGGGCGGCGCATGCGGGCACGCAGGAAGGCGGCGACCGCGAGATGATCAACCACGGCAATCCCGACGGCCGCATCTGGGCGCCGGGCGAATGCGACGTGCCGCTCTATCCCGGCAAGTGGATGTGGGGCGACCGCGGCGAATGGCGGCCGTGGAGCGACGACCAGCTCATCGACATGTACTACCGCTCGGTGGGCCGCAACTGCAACCTTCTCCTGAACGCGACGCCGAACGATCACGGCCTCGTGCCCGAGAAGGACATCGCGCGCTACAAGTGGTTCGGCAACATGATCAAGGCCCGCACCGCGAACGCGCTCGGGAGCGCCCAGGGGGAAGGCGACCGCCTTGAAATCCGCTTCGCATCGCCGACCGTAGTGAATCAGGTGATCCTCCAGGAAGACATCAAAACGGGGCATCGCATCCGCCAGTACGAGGTCGAGGGCGATCTCGCCGCAGGCGGCACGAAGGCGCTCTGCTCCGGGTCCTGCGTGGGCCACAAGCGCATTCAGATGTTCGAGCCGGTGGCGGTGAAGACGCTGCGGCTCAAGGTGACGACGGCGAGCGCGAAACCGCTCGTGCGCGCTCTCCAGGCGTTCAATTGCCCGGGGCGGATCGTCGCTTCGTAACGACCAATGACTGAAAGAGGAAAATGAAGATGAAAGCACGTGTTCTTTTTTGTCTGGCGGCGCTCGGCTGTGGCGCGGCTCTGGCCCTCGACTTCGTGGATCTCACGCAGCCCGCGACGGTGCAGATCGACGGCGCGCCTGCGGGTGACGCGGTCACGGTGGGCGCCGATGGCTGGATTCGCGTGAAGCGCGCAACGCCGCTTTCGTGGGTCACGCTCACTTGGAACGTGAACCTCGGCGCCGAAACGAAAGTGCTCGGCGGCGAGTGGGAGCGCACCTACGGCGACAGCGAATGGCACCGCCTCGCGCAGCCGGAGGCGAAGCGGCCGCGCAAGGGCGCGATGCCGTGGTACTTCCTCGCGACGGATGGCACGCGCACCGACGGCTACGGCGTGGAAGTGCAGCCGAACGTGTTCGCCGCCTGGCATGCGACGACCGACGGCGTACGCCTCGTTCTCGACTGCCGCGCGGGGGCGCGCCCCGTGCAGCTCGGCGCGCGTACGCTCGCCGCGTGCCGCCTCGTTTCGCGCAAGGGCGCGGCGGCGGAATCCGCGTTCGCGGCGGGGCAGAATTTCTGCCGTGCGCTCTGCCCGAAGCCGCGTCTGCCCGATGGGCCGATCTACGGCTACAACGACTGGTATTGCGCCTACGGGCGGAACACGGCCGCAAACTTCCTCGCCGATGCCACGTTCATCTGCTCGCTCGTGAAGGGCGAGAAGGTGCGTCCTTTCGTGGTGGTGGACGACGGGTGGCAGCGCGGCTCGGGAAGCGCGAAGGCCGAGGCGGCGGGCCAGCGCTGGAAGGGCGTGAACCGGCGCTGGGGGATGCCGATGGATGAACTGGCGCAGAAGATCAAGGCGATGGATGCGCATCCGGGGCTCTGGTACCGCCCGTTCTTGCCGGACGCCGGCGCTCGCGCGCTTCCGATGGATCCCACCGACCCCGCATTGCCGGCGCGGATGCGGGATGAACTCGGCCGATTCGTCGCCTGGGGCTACGAACTCATCAAGATCGACTACATCACCTACGACTGGTGCAACAAGTGGGGATTCGCACACGGCGATTCGCCCGTGGTGCAGAACCTGCCGAAATGGGGGGATGAAACGCGCACGACGGCGGAAGTCGTGAAGGGGCTCTACGCGGTGATGCGCGAGGCCGTGGGCGAGAAGGTGCACATCATCGGCTGCAACGCGATCGACCACTTTGCGGCGGGGCTCTTCGACCTGCAACGCACGGGCGACGATACGAGCGGCCGCGAATGGGGCCGCACGCGCAAGATGGGGCCGAACACGCTCGGCGTGCGGTCGATCCACAACGAGACGTTCTATCGCGTGGATGCGGACTGCTTCGGCCTCACCGAGGCGGGAAAAATCCCGTGGGAGCTCAATGTGCAGTGGCTCGATCTCGTGGCGGATTCCGGCACGGCCCTCTTCGTTTCGTGGCGCCGGCAGCTCACGACGCCCGAAAGCCGCGCCGCGCTCGAACGGGCGCTGCGGCGTGCGGCGAAGCCGCAGCCCACGGGCGAACCCCTCGACTGGCTGGAGACGCCGCGGCCCGCGCGGTGGCGCTTCGGGAACGAACGGCGCACGTTCCGCTGGGAATGAGATTCAAGGGCAGGGGCATCATGGCAAAGCGAGTGCTGTTTTGGGGCCGGTTCGATCCGGGCTATTCGCGCAACCGCGTGTATGCGGCCTTGTTCCGGGAACTCGGGTGGGAGGTGGACTACTTTTTCGTGAAGTGGTTCCCGAAGTTCGGCGACGTGGAAGCCGCCGTGCGCGGCCTCTCCCGGCGGCCGAAGCCGGATCTCGTGTGGGTGCCCGTGTGCCGGCAGCGCGATATTCTCGCGGCCTCGCGCTGGGCGCATCGCCGCGGGATCAAGGTGCTCTTCGACCCGATGATCTCCGCCTGGGATAAGAAGGTGCTGGAGCAGCGCAAGTGGAAGGCCGAAGAGCCGCGCGCGCAGAAGCTCCACGCCCTTGAAACGGTGATGATGAACACGCCCGACATGGTGACGTGGGATACCTCGTGCCATCTCGAGTTCTGCGCTAGACAATTCGGCGTGCCGCGCGAGAAACTGCGCGTGCTCCTCACCGGTACGGACGAGACGGTGTTCAAGCCCGTGGAAGGGGAGGCGCTGGGAGAGGCGAAGCCCTCCGCGCCGTTCAAGGTGCTCTACCACGGGGCCTACTTGCCGCTCCATGGCACCGAGTACATCGTCGAGGCCGCGCGTCTCACCGAGAAGGAGGGCATCCAGTGGGACTTCCTGGGGTGGGGCGCCTACAAGGCCGAGACGGAGGCGAAGGCGGCGGGCATTTCGAACATCCGCTTCCTCGACAAGGTGCCATATGTGGACGTGCCGAAGGTGATCACGGCGCATGACGTGGTGCTGGGCGTTTTCGGCACCACCGAAAAGGCGTCGCGCGTCATCGGCAACAAGGTGTACGAGTGCATGGCCTGTGCGCGGCCGACGATCAACGAATACTGCACGGGCTATCCGCCCGAGGCGAAGGACTGTGCGGCGATCAAGTTCATTCCGCCGGGCGATGCCGCGGCGATTGCCGATGCGGTGCGGGCCTATCGGGCGGACTGGGCGCGGCGCGACTGGTATTTCGCCGAGGCGCGGCGCTTCTTCGAGCAGCATCTCTCGATGCGCGTCATCAAGGACCAGTTGCGCACGATTGTGGAGGAGACGCTCGCGCGCTAAACGCTCGAGGGGATCATGTGGATCGGCTTCATTCTCTCGAGCGCCTGCGTGCTTGCGTTCTACGATCTCGCGAAGAAGGCGAGCGTGCGCGGCAACGCCGTTTTGCCGGTGCTGCTCGTTTCGGCCGTTTGCGGTGCACTCGCCTTCGTGGCGTCGCTCGCCGCCGCGGGCACGCTCGCCGCGTCCGTTCCCTGCGACGCGCGCACCTTTGCGTTTGCGGGCGTGAAAACGCTCATCGTGGCGACTTCGTGGATCCTCACCTACACGGCGCTGCGCACGCTTCCGATTACGATCGCGACTCCCATTCGCGCGAGCGCCCCGGCGCTCGTTTTTCTGGCGGCGTTTTTCCTCTACGGGGAGCGTCCCTCGGCGGTGCAGGCGGTGGGAATGCTCTGCGTGTTCGCGGGCTATTGGGCGTTCAACTGGGCGGGGCGGCATGAGGGAATCGACTTTCTGCGGAATCGCGCCGTGTGGTTCGCCCTCGGCGGGATGTGCTTCAGCGCGGCGTCGAGCCTGTGGGATAAGTATCTCTTCCAGGTTGCGGGCTTGAAGGTGGAAACGGTCCAGTTCTGGTTCCAGATCGATCTCGTGGCGTTCTACGGCCTTCTCCTCGCGGGGCGGCGCCTCGGCCGTTTGCCGCGCACGGCCTTCGAATGGCGGTGGACGATTCCCGCGGTGGGCGTTCTTCTCGCGCTGGCGGACTGGCTGTACTTCCATGGCCTTGCGTTCCCCGACGTGCCGATTTCCGTCGCCTCCCTGATGCGCCGCTTCTCGGTGGTGATCACCTTCGCCCTCGGCGCGATCTGTTTCCACGAGCGCAATCTCCGCCGCAAAACCCTGGCGCTCACGGCCGTCCTCCTCGGCGTCGTTCTTCTCTGCTGCTGAGGCCGAAGGCCCGCACGCGCCCTTTGTTGCGCCATCGCGTCGATTTTTCTATGTCTTTCGGGCGGGAATCTTGTATAATATCCGGTGTGGAAAATCTACAACAAACCGACCTCCTGCAGCAGGGCCTGCTCTTTCAGTTCGTTTTCAAGAAGAGAGAATGGCGGGTGCAGGATCTTGCCTATCGCCTGGCGAATTGCAGCCTCTCCGTATCGCTTCCCCGTGTGATTGCAATCTGCGAACAATGGGCGGTGCGGGGCTTGCTCGTTTGTACGCAAAACGTGAAAACGCCCGGCTCGCGCATGTATCGGTTCGTGGGCAAGGTCGATTTCTCCATTCTCCGCTATCTGGCTGTGGCCGGTGATTCGAAAGGGTGGTGGAAGGGCGGCGACAACTGGTATTCCCGCGATCGGGAGGCGCTTCTCCGTTGCCTGTATGTGGGAGGGCGCGAGATCAGGAAAGCGCTGGACGCTCTCAAGTGGGACGGATCCGACCAATGGGAGATGGCTTCAAGGTTCATGGTGTATGCGAAGGACGAGCGGCCGTTTCCGATCGCCGGCTTTCCGCGCGATGCGCCCGATCGGATCTATCGCCTGTTGGGCGCGCTCTGTCTCACGGGAGGGGCGGAATTTGCATCGCTTCTCGCGGACTGGCGGCAGCATCATGCGCGTGGTGCGGGTTTTGCGTTGGCGGAGGATGCCGTCGAGTACATGGCTCATTGCGTCCTTGCGGGGCATTCCGATTGGGCGCAGGAGGTGGACGTTTCCGGATTCGAGTTGCCGGTACGCTCCTTCAAGACGACCTGTGCCGCGCTTGCCGCCGGCAATCTCGCGGAAGCGTTTTCCGCTTCGACGCCGTTCATCGGGTTTAAATTCTCCTCCGATCGGAAAGCGGGGAGAGAAATCCTCTTCGGCCTTTTGGCCACGAATCTCCTTGTCCTTTTGATTACGGCCTTCCACAAGCCCACGCCAACGCGGATGAAGGCGCTGGTGGCGCGGCTGTGCCCTTATTCGAATGGTGCTTGGGGACAGAACTTTGCGCCGGAGGGAATGGAAGATTGTGTGGCGGAGCGGATTCGCGTGTTTCAGGATTGCCTCGTGTTGTGCGATCTTTCCTGGTTTGACATCGCCTCTGCCGATCATCGCCTGCCGGCCTCGGCCGTGGCGGCGGCGGTGATGTCGCTCGCAAGCGGGCTCGCCCGGGAGAAGGTGGCGGCGTGGGCGGATGATTTGCTTGCGGCGCTTGAGCAGGCCGTACGCGATCATGTGCCCACGCTTGCCGGTGTGATCCTTTCCGTTTTCGGCTGGGCCTTTGACGGCGAGAGGCGCGCGCGCATGGAGGCGGCGGCACGGGCGGTGACGGCGGCGGGCGGCGTGTGGTTCCGGTCGTTCGATGCGGCCGGCCAGGTGCCCTGGAAGCGGATCGTCGCGGCCTTGGCGGAACGCCTGCCGGCACAGGGGAAAAAGACGAAGGAAGTGACGGGCGTCGCGAAGAAGGGGCGGATTTTCTGGGCGCTTCGGTTCTACCTGCAGGATGCCGCCACAAGGGACTCCGATGCGATGGCGAAAATCCTTGCCGCGCCGGCGGGCTCCTTGTTCAATTGCTATTCGATCGAGCCGTATTATCGCGGGCCACGCGGGGCGGAGAACTGCAGCAACGACAAACCGGTAACGCTCAGGTCCGTAAGGAGCGGGAAGTACGACGCCTGCCTCACCGAGGAGGATCGCACGCTCCTTGCGGCGATCGAAAAGGAACGGGCCGAGCAGGCGGGGCCTTTGCCGACGCCCATCCTGGAACTTCTCACGGCCATGGACAACGTGCTCGTGAAGGCGTTTGACGCGAAGAATGCGCATCTGATTCTTTCTCCGATTGCGCTGCGGCGGAAAACGGTGCCGCTCACGGTGACCTCGCGCGAGGATGGCGGTGTGGATCTTGCCGTGCCGGCGTGGAGCGTGGATGCGCAGGGCGATCGGCGGATTGTCGCCGAGGGAAACGGGGTGTTTGCCGTTATCCCCTTGGGGAAGCAGGTGAAGGGCGTTCTGGATGTCTTCCGCGAATTCGGCGCGAAGGCGAAGATGTCCATTCCGAAGGACGGCATGGCGGAGATGCGCCCGCTCATCGGGCGTTTGGGCGGCCTCTTCCCGATCCAGGGCGAGATGGAGGCGATCGGAGAAGGGACGGGGCTCGAGCGCGTGGCGGGCGAAACGAAGCCGCTCGTACGCCTTGAGTTCGTGGAGGACGAATTGGCGATCGTCCTCAAGGTGCGTCCATTTCCCGGCGCTGCGGAACTCCTCTTCGTACCCGGTGCTGGCCAGCCCGAGCGCGTGGTCAACGCGAAGGGCCGTACGCTCGTCGTAGTGCGCGATCTCGCGGGGGAACGGGCGCAGGCCCAAGGCGTTCGCGCGGCGCTTCAGGCGTATGCGGACTGGGCGGTGGATGCGTCGTCGTGGCGGATTGCCTCCTTGGAAGAGGCGCTCGGCGCGCTCATCGCGTTGAAGGTCCTTGGCGAGGCCGTGACGATGGAATGGCGCGGCGGCGAGAAGTTGAAGGTGACGGCGCTCAAGCCTGGCGGGGCCTCGTGGCGTGTGGGAGACGGGGCGGCCGAGCGATGGTTCAGCGTGAAGGGCGAATTCGCGTTCGACGACGGGCAGGTCCTTTCCGTGATGCGCCTCGTGGAGGCGTTTGCCCATCGCGTGGGCGATTTCGTTGCGTTCGGCGACGGGGCCTATCTGAAACTGACGGGGGAACTTGCGCGGCGCCTGGAGGCGCTCGCGGCGGCGGGGCAGAAGGCGAAAGGCGCGATCGACGTGCCGCCGGCGGCCTTGCCGCTTCTCGCGCGGGCGTTCGAAACGGAAGGCGAGGATCTGCCGGGCGTCTTGAAGGCGCGCGCGGCGGAGTGGGAACGCGCGTTTGCAGCGCCGGTCGATGTGCCGGCGCAATTGAAGGCGCAGCTGCGGCCCTACCAGGAAGAGGGCTACGTGTGGCTTGCGCGGCTTGCGGCGTGCGGTTTCGGCGCGTGCCTTGCGGACGACATGGGCCTCGGAAAGACGGTGCAGACGATTGCGCTCCTTCTTGCACGGGCGGCGGAGGGTGCGTCCCTCGTCGTTGCGCCCGCTTCCGTGTGCATGAACTGGCGGCGCGAGATTGCGCGCTTTGCGCCCACGTTGAAGGTGACGATGGGCTGGGAGTGGGCGCCGGGCGAGAAGGTGGGCGCACGGGATGTCGTGGTTGCGAGCTATGGCATTCTCGTTTCGCGGGCGGAGGCATTTCAGGGGGTGGACTGGAACGGCATCGTGCTCGACGAGGCGCAGGCCATCAAGAACGAGGCGGCGAAACGGTCGAAGACGGTGAAGGAGCTGCGTGCGAAGTTCCGCGTCGTCGCTACGGGTACGCCGGTGGAGAACCGTCTTGAAGAACTGTGGAGCCTTTTCGAGTTCCTCAATCCGGGCCTGCTTGGGCCGCTTGGCGCCTTTCTTTCGCGCTACACGAATGAGGGCCGGGCCACGCCCGAACTCAAGCGGCTCGTGGCGCCGTTCATCCTGCGGCGTCTCAAGCGCGACGTACTCGCCGATCTGCCGCCGAAGACGGAAATCACGATTCCCGTCGAGCTGGACGAAGCCGAACGGACGGCCTACGAAGGGTGCCGCCGGCATGCCCTTGAAGCGCTTGCCGGCAAGGCGGCGGAGAATCGCATTTCGATCTTGGCGGAACTCACGCGCCTGCGGCGGTTCTGCTGCCACCCGTCGCTCGTGCTGCCGGATTTCACGATCTCGGCGAAACTCGAAACGCTGACCTTGCTCCTTGCCGACTTGCGCTCGAACGCGCATCGCGCGCTCGTGTTCAGCCAGTTTACGGACTATCTCGCGCTCGTCCGCCGTCTGCTTGAAGACAAGGGCTGGACCTACCGCTATCTCGACGGCACGACGCCGCAGAAGGACCGCGAGGCGGCTGTGGACGCCTTCCAGCGCGGCGAAGGGGACTTCTTCCTCATCTCCCTCAAGGCGGGCGGCATGGGCCTCAACCTCACGGCGGCGAACTACGTGGTGCTCCTTGACCCGTGGTGGAATCCCGCCGTGGAAAACCAGGCGGCCGACCGCGTACACCGCATCGGACAAAAGGATCCCGTCACCGTCTACCGTCTCATCGCGGCGGATACGGTGGAAGAACGCGTCCTCGACCTCCACGCCGAAAAGAAGGAGATGGCCGAAGACGTGCTCGACGGCACCTCGTCCACCGCGCTCACGCCCGAAGTTCTCATGAGCCTCTTTCGATAAGGTTGGGGGGGGCTTTCCTCGAACTGCTTTATTATGGAACCGGCGGTAGCGGTGGCCGAAGCCAATCTGCTCACGACGAACGACAACACGATCATCACGGCGGTTTCCGCAAGCGCCCCGCTCATTCAGACCGGTTTGAATTCTCTTGGCGAGCCGGCCTATCGGACCACGGTGCGCTTTGCCGCAAAGGGGCAATTGGGCGGGTTCGTCTGGTCGGGGGGGCTCAATTCGTTCGAAGTGGAGTAAAAGACTTTCACTTTGCGACGGAATATGCTATAATGTCGCGTGTTTTTCCCGAGGGAGACGAATTTCAGATGGCTACACTTGACATGCTTTGCGCGATTTCGCCGCTTGATGGGCGTTACGGGTCCAAGACGATGGACCTCCGTGACGTCTTTTCCGAATATGGTCTCGTGAAACGGCGCGTGGCGGTGGAATGTGCGTGGCTTGCGGCTCTTGCGGCGCATCCGGCCCTGCCGGAATGCCTGGCTTTGACGGCCGAGGAAGCGGCGCAGCTTCAGGCCATTGCGAGCGATTTCTCGGTTGCGGATGCCCAGCGGGTGAAGGATATCGAGAAGACGACGAACCACGACGTCAAGGCCGTCGAGTATTTCATCAAGGAAAAGATCAAGGGGACGTCGCTTGAAGGGCGGGGCGAGTTCGTCCATTTCGCCTGCACGAGCGAGGACATCAACAACATGAGCCACGCGCTCATGCTCCGCGATGGCCTGAAGGTGCTGCGCGCGGCGCAGAACGAGGTGACGGCGAAGATCGCGGAGCTTGCGAAGGCGTTCGCCGCCGTGCCGATGCTCGCGCATACGCACGGCCAGCCGGCTTCGCCGACGACGCTCGGCAAGGAACTCGCGGTGGTCGCTTCGCGCCTCGCGCGCCAGCAGGCGGAGATCGACCGCATCGTTCTTCCGGCGAAGATGAACGGCGCCGTGGGCAACTTCAATGCGCACCTCGCCGCCTATCCGGATGTGGATTGGGAAGCGCTCGCACGCGGCGTGATCGAGGGCTTCGGCCTGCGGCAGAACCGCCTCACGATCCAGATCGAGCCGCATGACGGCATGGCGGAACTCTTCGACGCGATCCAGCGTTGGAACACGATTCTTCTCGACTTTGACCGCGACGTGTGGACGTATGTTTCGATGGGCTACTTCAAGCAGCGCACGATCAAGGGCGAAATCGGGTCCTCCACGATGCCGCACAAGGTCAACCCGATCGATTTTGAAAACTCCGAAGGCAACCTCGGGCTCGCGAATGCGATGTTCGCGTTCCTCGCGCGCAAGCTCCCGATCTCGCGCATGCAGCGCGACCTCACGGATTCGACGGTGCTGCGCAACATGGGCGTGGGTTTCGGCTATGCGCTCGTGGCGGTGAAGTCCACCCTCAAGGGGCTCGGGAAGCTCGAGCTCAACGAGGCGCGCCTCGCGGATGATTTGGACCACAACTGGGAAGTCCTTGCCGAGCCGATTCAAACGGTGATGCGCAAGGTTGGCATGGCCAATCCCTACGAACGGTTGAAGGAGTTGACTCGCGGTCGTCGGGTGACGGCCGAGATCATGAAGGAATTCGTTGCGGGGCTTGAGCTCCCGGCGGAGGATAAGGAGCGTCTTCTTGCGATGACGCCGGCAACTTACGTGGGTATGGCGGAAAAACTCGCCACGCTCGTTTAAGGACAAACAAGGAAGGAAACAAACAATGAAGTTCATGATGATCGCGGCTGCTGCGCTCTGCGTGGCGTTCGTTTCGGGCTGCAACAAGCAGGAAGAGAACAAGCCTGCGGCTCCGGCTGTGAAGCAGGAAGCGCAGAAGGCCGTTGATGCGACCAAGAAGGCGGCGACGGATGCTGCTGCGGCGACGAAGAAGGCTGCCACGGAAGCGGCTGACGCGACGAAGAAGGCCGCTACGGATGCGGCGAACGCGGTGAAGCAGGCCGCCGAAGCGGCGAAGCCGGCGACGAAGTAAAATTCAGCGCTGACTTTGCGTTAAACGGGCGCAATTCCTTCGGGAATTCGCGTCCGTTATTTTTTTATCGCATGAAGACGGAGAAGTGCGGCCGGAGCGGCGCGTTGGGCGCGCCGGGCGTGGGCTGGACGAGACGCCCCCAGTTGCCCGAGCCGTTTGGGCTACGCCCTTCGGATACGTTCTTCTTCTGGGCGCCGAAGAGGACGGCATCGATGAGCGTTGTCTTATCGGGGGCGAAGAGCCGCACGGCATCGCCTTTCTTCGAGAGCCCGAAGTTCATGAGAAGCGTGCCGTCGCCGGCAGGGCCGGGCGTGAAGGCGTCGCCTGTTCGAACGAGGAGGAACGCACCCGGCGCAAGCGTGAGGTCGGCGGCGATTTCGGTGAGATGCTTATCGGAATCATCCGCAAGCCAGTATCCCTTGAGGTTCACGGGCTTTGTATCGGCATTGTAGAGCTCGAACCAGTCGTCGCCCTCCGCCTCGGCCATCACCTCGTTGATGCGCACGGCGGGAAGCGGAACTTTACGGAAGACGGCGGTTGCGTGCGTATCGCCTGTGAGGAAGAGCGAGAGTTCGGGCGAGGTCGAGGTGCGGCCGGAAAGGTTCCAATCGACGAACTCCCAGCCGGGCTGCGGGAGCGCCTTCAGCGTCACGGCGTAGTTGGCAAAATAGGTTCCCCGCCAGGGAAGGGCGAGCGCGGTGGGCGCCTTCCCTGCGGAAGAGAGCGAATTGACGCCCACATGGCCGCCGCCCGTCACGTCCACGGTGAGCGTGTGTTCGCTTCCCGTTTGGAAGCGGTTGTCGAGGTACTGTTTCAGGTAGGGGATGCGATTCGAGAAGAAGGCGCGGAAGATCTGCACTTGGTTCGTCCAGGCCGCAGGCGAGGTCTGGCGCGTCCAACGCGCGATGTGGCGCGGCATCTCGGGGGCGACGGTTGCGGCCGCTTCATCGATGATCGCCTGGCTGCGCGCGTTCAGGAGCGCGGTATTCAGAAGGTCGGCCGTGCGCGAGACGAAGTTCGTGATGAATTCGCGATTGTCGCAGCAGGCCTTGAAGAGCGGGTTCTTCTTCGCGTAGGAGGAAGAGAGCGAATCGATGGAGACGGAACCGTTGATCACGGGAAGGGCCGAGCCGGAGTCCGTGTCGTAGGCCATCCACCGCCATCGGCCGTCATGTGGCGCGGGGACGTCGTTCGTGTAGGCAACACGTTCGCGCCAGAGGCCTTGGTTGTTGTGCGGCCAGTCGGTGACGGCGAGGAAGACGTGGAGGATGTAGTCGTCGATGAGGCTGTCGATGTCGACGCGCGTGAGGAACTCTCGATAGGCGGCGGCGTTGGAAAGGGGGTGGGCGTTCAGAAAGGAGAGGAGGTCGTTGTAGGCCACCTGGTCGCCCTCGGCAGTTTCAAGCCCGCCCGAGGCGTCGTATTTGAGGAAGTCCACGTTCTCCGGGTCGGCGCCGTACTTGCGCTCGAAGAAGTGCTTGCTGTAGTGGTGGCGCAGATTGAGGATGCCCCAGTATTCGCCGTTGATGTAGAGGACGACGGGGGCGTAGCCCTGGGTGTCGCTGCGGAGGAAAGGACGGAAGATCTGCTGCGATACGGCATCGCGGAAGCCGGTGTAGCACCAGTCGTTGCCGCTGTTGCGAAGGAGAAAGCGCTTGTATTTCGAGTAGGGATCGTCCGAGAAGAGCGGGTAGTTGATGTTCTTCTGGCCGTATTCGGCCCGCAGGCAGCAGCGCAGCGTCTTCTGGGCCCAGGCACGGGAGAAGCCGCCATGCATCCTGAGGCCAAGCGTACACGAGGCGGCGGGCGCGTGGTTCGTTTCGAAGAGTTCGAAGTGGGCGAGCCGCTCCCAGGTGTCGCCGCTCTGGAAGTAGTTGGCGTTCGGCTTCCCGACGGAACTCGACCCGAACCCGCTTGACTTGTAGATGTTGCCGGGCACCATGAGGCCCTTGGCGTCGCCGAAGAGATCCTCGTGGTCGGCGATGATCGAAACGACGCGCAGGGTGTGGCTGTTGGGGACTGTCCCCACGAGCCAGGTACCGGCGAATTCGTTCGTACACGTCAATTCACCTTTGAAGGCGCGGGCGCGCAGCACATGCACGTTCGGCGGATCGGCTTTCGGCGCAATCCAGGCGTAGTTGGTGTTCTTGGTGTCGAATTCGGGCGGGTTCGTGCGGATCGTCGAAGAAAGCGGATTCGGCGCGGCGCAGATGTCGGCAAAAGAGAGGGCGCCCGTGTAGACGAAACACGTTGCATTCGTTTCGGCGGTGGGCGTGGAGCCGTCGAGCGTGTAGTGGATTTCGGCTTCGGGATCGGCATAGACGAGGCCGACCGCGACGGTATTCGTGTAGAAGCCGGGCGCGAGCGTCGCCGTTACGCGGTCGGGCCCCTCGAAGGGCGGCGGGGGCGGAGCGGGCGGCTCCACGGCGGCGAGGCCCGCAACGCCGTAGCCCGTCATGAGGATGTGCGTGGCGCACGCACCGCCATCCACGCCGGAGTAGGAGCCGTCGGCCTTCACGAAGGGGAAGCCGAGCGCGGCGCCCGAGGAAATCGGGGCGTAGCGGGAGGTGACGGCCCGGGCCCACACGCCGCCTGCGCCGTTCGTGAGTTCCACGATGGGGCACTTCACGTAACCATCCGAAAGAAGCTGCATTTCAAGGCGGATCTTGCTCGCGTGGCCGGTTGCGTCGAAGGTGACGGATTTGTTCTGGGCCTCTACGAGCTCGTACTTGTTGGGGGCGCAGGAGAGACCTGCGATGCGGGCGGTGAAGGAGAGGCCCTTGAGATCGTCCAAGGTGAGCGGGGCCGCGCTCGCGGCGTTCGTGAAGGCGAGCGAGGCCGAGCGTTGAACCCAGCGCATCGCGCAGAAGGCCCCAACGGCATAGCCGGAGGCGTTGTAACGGTCCACGGCGGTCATGCTCGAATGGTTGTAGGAAAGGGTGCCGCTCGCGGATACATTGACGAAGTCGAGCGTTTTCTGGTCTGTCGCGGCTGCGGCGGCAGAGGCGCTCTTGTAATAGCGGGCGGCCACTGCCTGGCCCCACACGCCGTCCGTCTCTTCGGTGAGCTTGATGACGACGCATTTGACGTAGTTGTTTTTGGTGTCGTCCGCCTTTTGAATGGGAACGACGAGGAATTCGAGCCGCCCGGCGGCGTTGCGGTATTCCTTCACGTGATAGGCGCGTGCATCTTCGCGCGTACTCATCGAACTGCCGCACATGACGCCGGCGAATTCGCACCCCACGAGTTCTTCAAGCGTCGCTCCGGGGAAAGTGAGCTGTCGTGTCGTCGGCACGCAGCGCAGGGAGGCCGGCGCTGCGGGCGCGTAGTCGCCCAGCATATACCCGGGCGTCGAATAAAGCGCCCGCCCGACTTCGCCGAAGAGCGAGGCGGCACCGAAAATCCCGCCCGCAAGGGCGAAGAGAATCTGTCGAAATGAAAACATCGGCACCATTATACCATATTTTGAACGAGTCCGGTTCGGAATCGCGGCGCAGTTGACGGGGACAGGTGGAATTGATATACTATTCGCAGTTTTTGACGTGGTGTTTGAATTTCCCCATGAGGAACGGACATGAAAAAGAATCTTCTTTCGCAAGGAAAAACGAGTTGGGTTCGGCGCCTTTTGGCGTTGGGCGGCGTGATGGGCACGGCGTTTGTGGCGCTTGGCTACGATGTGCGGATCGAAACGCCGACGGTCTGGTACAGCTTCGATAGCGAAGCGAAGGCGACGAAGTATCGTTCGCTCGGTTGGACGGGGTTGACGTTTTCCGCCAACAACGGCGGCAACCCGCTTGAAGCCTCGCCGAACGGACAGGCCTTGGGCGGCACCATCATCGTCTACGGTTCGGCGTTCCCCTATGGTTCGGGCGATTGGACAACGGTGACGCGCATCAAGGCGCGGCCGGTGAGCGCGACGTCGGTGAACTATCCCGTCCTCTGGAGCTACGGCCGCATGGTCGATGCGAATCTCGACAATTTCGGCCTCTACATGGATGGTAAGACGGCGGGCCGCATGCGTTGGGCGATGGCCTGCAACAAGAACTTCACCACCGGCCAGATCATCGACTTCGACGTGCCGACGGCGAACACCGCCTACCACACCTATGCGGCCATCTATCGCGCGGCCCGCAAGCAGGTGGACGTCTACTGTGACGGCGTGAAGGTGGGCACGCTCGATTGGAAGACGTGTTCTTCAAGCAATGCGAACTGGTGCTGGTACACGAACTCGGGCGCGAACGCGGTGGGAAGTGGGGCCGCCCTCAATAGCCCCATGGACGACTTCCGCCACTATCAGCGGGCGCTCTCGGACGAGGAACTCGTTTTGCTGCACAACATGCTTGACGCGGGCCATGTCTATGGCGGACCGCTCGGTACGACGAGCCGCCTCGTGTGGCAGAACGTGCAGCTCGCAGACGTGAAGAAATTCCAGGCGCTTACCTATTCGAAGTCGTTCAACGTCAATGCCGGGGACCTCTGCAAGCCCTGGACGGCGCACGTCCTTTCCAATGATGGGACGACGGCCAATGTCCAGTTCCAGTATGGATCGATTCGGTGGGTGCGCGTGACCTTCACCCAGCAGGGAAATGACGTTTGGGCGAACATTCAGCCCAACGGCATCGGTTACGGTTCTTTTGAGCCGGGTGTCGACGTGACGACGCGGCCGGCGACTGCGACGTGGCCCGATCCGTTTGCGAGCGACTACTATTACAACGTGGTGGGCCTCACCTTTGACACGGTGAGCCGGGCCGACGAAGAATCGCGCTTCACCTGGTATGCGGCGGAAGGGGCGCCCGCCTCGGCGATTGGCAACTACCGCCAGTATTGGAACACGCCGGCGGATCTCGCCGCAGCGAAGCTCTATTTCCCGTATGCGGACGGCTTGCGCCATACGGTGGCGGCGCGCAACCGCTGCCTGGGCGGTGACGTGGCGATCGACGGCAATTACGCCTTCACCGAGGGCGGCGGATTCAGCTGGGCGTCGCTCGGCCTGGGTGCGACGGCGCGCCTCGAATACGACCCCTCGGCCGTTTCCGTGCACCTCGCGACGGCGCCGACGATCGCCGAAGGGGCGAAGTTCGCCCTGCCGGCCAAGTACGCCGCCGCGACGAAGGGACGCCTTCAGGTCATGTCCTGGGATGCCGGCACGTTCCCCGTCGAGCGTCTCGCCGACTTCTTCGACGCGACGAGCTGTGCGGCGGCGGCGCCCGTGCTCACCGTGGAAAGTAACAGTTTGTGGCTGACGCTCGACCCCGACTGGCAGCCGCCGAAGGTCTCGGTGCTCGCCGTGGGCGATTCGATCACCGACGGCGTGGGGGCGGAGCCGCGACCGAACTGGCGCCTGCCGCTTATGAAGAAGCTCACCGCGCTCGGCTATGAGCCGACGGCGCTCGGGTTCCGCACGAACAACCACACGGACGCCTCGGGCGTTGATGCGCCGGAAGCGTGGCGCGCGCATTCGGGCGTGGGCGGGCAGTTCGCCCACACGTCGGCGGCGCAGGGCGGCGTGGTGGATACGATCTGCCCCTACCTCGAGCAGGCGGGCGTACCGGACGTGGCGGTGCTGCTCTTCGGCTACAACGACATCAACGGGTCCAACTACACGGGCGAGCAGCTCTACAACGTGTGGAAGGAGACGCTCGACCGGGCGATTGCCTATCGTCCTACGACGAAGTTCGTGTGCGGCTCGGTGATCCCCAATGTTTCCTCGGGTTTTGCGGCCGCGAAGAAGACGGCGATCCAGGATTTCCGTGCGCGCATGATGGCGCAGATCGCGAAGGCACCCGGCGAGCCCGGTGCGTTCCCGGCGAACCAGGTCTATCTTGCCGACACGTATCAGGCGATTCCCCAGACGACGGGTTCCTACTCGTCCGACGGGTGCCATCCCGACTGGTATGGGCACACCGTGATGGCCGACTGTTTCGCGACGGCGATTACGAACGCGCTCGCCGCGCCGCGTCCCGAGGGGACGGTGGCGACGAATCTGCTCGCGGGCGCCAAGGCCAACGTGCCCGCGGCCTATCGCGAGGGTTTCAAGCTCTGCCGCACGCTCCATCTCGCCGAGACGGGTAATTTCACGATGGATGTGCTGCCGACTTACGATCCTGTGGATGAGACGATGGACGGTGCAACCGCCAATATCTCGCGCGTCGGCTACTATGTGGAGTTACGGCGCAAGGGACGTGCCCACCGGCGGTTCGTGTGGGCCGATATGGACGCCTTCGGGGCGCGCAACCTCGCCACCGTGGGCGTGCCCACGATGTCCGACACGGCCTTCCAGGGCCTCGCCACACGCCTTCACGTGTACAGCAACGATCCGGGTGTGGACAATGTGGACGCGACCGATAACACGGTGAGCGCGTGGCTTGAATTCTGGCCGGAGACGAGCGAGAACCGCGCGTGTGGCCTGCCGGGTTCGCCGCAGAAGACGTTCACGACGGGACTCGACTGGAACGATTCGCGGGGGACGAATCCGCGCGGGTCGATGCAGGTGCACCGCCTGTGCGCGGAAGGTCCGTTTGCCGCGAAGACCGTCTTCGCGTTCAACGCGTTCGCGACCGGGCGTAACGACCCCTATGAAATCGGCCTCGGCATCTTCCCGCAGCAGTACTATGCGGTGGAGCAGAATCTCATCGACGGGCACTACACGGATAGCTACCGGTCGATCGACTGGACCTGGACGCAGAACACGCCCACGCTGAGTTCGCGGGCCTACGACGAGATCGTGATTGAGATCTGGACGAAGGCGGCGGCCGACGAGACCGACGTGGCCTACGACGCCTGGTGGACGGGTGCGGTGGATGCCGATGTGACCAACCCGGGCAACTGGGCCTGCACGAACGTGTTCGGTTCCGTAGTGTCCGGGAAGACGCCGCAGGGGTTCTCGCGCGTGCGCCTGGGCGGCCCGGTCGCGCTCGACATTCCGGAGGGTGCGCCGTTCGCGTACGCGATGCTGGAGTTCACGAAAACGGTCACGCTCCAGGCGGATTGCGACTGGCGGGGATTCGACCTTGCCGATGTGCAGACGGGCGGCGTCATAGACCTCAACGGCCACAAGCTTTTCGTGCGCGGTTACAACGGTACGAGCGCGGTCGCCTTCACGGTGACGGATTCGGCGACGGGCGGCGAACTGCACGTCGACGTGGCCGAGGGCGAGACGTTCGTCAACGAAGCGATTGCGCTCACGGGAAATCTCAAACTGGTGAAAGACGGTGCGGGCACGTTCATTGCGATGAAGAAGGCGCAGCTCTATCGCGGCGGCACTGAGATTGCGGCGGGCAAGATGCGTAACGGCTTTGCCTCGTCGATGGGCGACAATCCCTTCGGCGGCAGCGGCCTCACGGTGAACGGCGCCATTTCGGTCGTCGTGCACACGGGCGCCACGTTGGATCTGAACGGATCCTACTGGTGGGGCTACCACACGATCACGCTCGACGGCGGCACCCTCTACGACGCGACGGGGTATGTGAGTGGAAAGCACTTCAATCCGGTCCTCAAGCTCACGGCCGACTCGTTCCTCGCAATCGCCGGCAACGGCAACTACAGTTTGTATTTCGAAGGTGTTCTGGATTTGCAGGGGCACCGCCTGACGGTGACGATTCCCGTGGGTACGAATTTCCTGCGGTGGCGCGGGCAGCCGATGACGTGTTCCGGCACGTTTGATGTCGCAAGCGGCGGCGGGTTCACCACGGAGTTGCCGTTCAACGCTCCGAACGTGGATTTCCGCATGGGCGCGGCCTTCCAGCCGACGGCGCCGCTGACGGTGAAGGGATATGACGCGGTGTTCAACGGCGGCGACTACAATACGGGCTCGACGAATCTGGTCGTGAACGGCGTCTTCAAGCCGACCTCGCCTAACTTCTACGGGTGCACGATGGCGAATGGATCCACCATCGACATCTCCGACAAGACGGCGGTGTGGACCACATCGGGAACCTCCGCGAAGTCGCGCAATACGGTGGATTTCGTCGACGGTGCGACGGTGGCGATCGACCTTGGAACGCGCGCGGTACCGCAGGCGTGGACGTATTTCGTCACCTGGAAGGAACCGCCGAAGAATCTCTCGACGCTCAAATTCAAAGTGAAGGGCAAATACGGCGCCGTATCGATTGCGGTGGGAGATGAAAAGGGCGTACGCATCCTTCGCCAGAACCAGATCATCTTTTTCAGGTGAGGGGCGGTGAGGCTTCAAAAACGGATGCAACGATGAAATACGATCATTCTCTTGTTGGCATGGGGGCGCTCGCGCGTTGGATTGGCGCGGGTGCGATGATGTTCGCGCTCGCGGCGGGGGCGGGGGAGCGGAAGCTCCTTGGGGCGGACGAGTTCCCCGCAGGGTGTTTCTTTATTGATTTCGAGTGGGGGAATTTGCTATAATTCCTCCAACCCAGACCTGCTCCTCGGGAGTATGGAATTCGGGCTGTTGTTCACTATCGTAAGAGGTGGTAGATTATAATGGCAAGATCCGTATCTGCGGGAGCAGGAGATCAGCTGGCACGGCGTCAACGCAAGACGCCGCTTGCCGATGCACTTGATGCACAGCGCATCAATCGGCTCGCGCATTTCGACGTGCCGGCGCATAAGAGCGGCCGCGGCAACCCTGAATTGACCGAGTATCTGGGGGCGCGGGCGCTCGCGATGGACGTCAATTCGATGAAGCCCCTCGATAACCTCGGCCATCCCGTGTCCGTCATCAAAGAGGCACATGCGCTCGCGGCGGAGGCTTTTGGAGCGGACGACGCCTTCTTCATGGTGAACGGCACGACCTCGGCCGTGCAGACGATGATCATGTCGTCGGTGACGAATGGCGACGAGATCATTCTTCCGCGGAACGTGCACCGCAGCGCCATCAACGCGCTCGTCGTGTGCGGCGCCGTGCCGGTGTACATCAACCCGGGTATCGACAAGCGCCTCGGCATCCCGCTTGGCATGAGCGTTGGGGATGTGCAGAGGGCGATCAAGGAGCACCCGACCGCCAAGGCGATTCTCGTCAACAATCCCACCTACTACGGCATCTGCTCGAATCTGAAGGAAATCGTGCGCATCGCGCATGCCGCGGGCATGAAGGTGTTGGCGGATGAAGCGCATGGTACGCACTTCTACTTCCATGAAGACCTGCCCATTTCGGCGATGGCCGCAGGGTGCGACATGGCGGCCGCATCCATCCACAAGACGGGCGGTTCGCTCACGCAGAGCTCGATCCTCCTGACGCGCAAGCCCGTGAATCCCGACTACGTGCGTCAGGTCATCACGCTCACGCAGTCCACTTCGGCCTCGTACCTGCTTCTCTCGTCTCTGGACATCGCGCGCAAGAACCTCTTCTTCCGCGGGCGCGACATGTATCAGAAGACGATGGATTTTGCGGACTACGCGCGCGAGGAAATCAACGATCTCGGCGGCTACTACGCCTTCGGGCCGGAGCTCGTGAACGGCGATACGGTGTTCGCCTTCGACCGCACGAAACTTTCCGTGCACACGCGCGACATCGGCCTTGCGGGGATCGAAGTCTACGACTATCTGCGCGACGACTACGGCATCCAGATCGAGTTCGGCGACATCGGCAATCTCCTCGCGATCATCTCGTGCGGCGACCGCATGATGGATATCGAGCGCCTCATTTCGGCCCTTGAGGAAATCAAGCGCCAGCGCGAGCGCAGCCCCGTGGGGCTCTTCGACCACGAATACATCGATCCGGAAATCGTCCTTGCGCCGCAAGAGGCGTTCTATTCGAAGAAGCGGCGCGTGGCAATGCGCGATTCGACGGGTCTTGTTTCGGGCGAATTCGTGATGAGCTATCCGCCTGGCATTCCGATCGTCGCTCCAGGCGAGCGCATCACGCCCGACGTTCTCGCCCACATTCTCTTCGCCAAGGAGAAGGGCTGCTTCATGACGGGAACGGAAGACATGAACCTCGACTTCATCAACGTCGTCGCCTGAGCGAAGGCCAAGGAGATCCTCGGGTGAGTTTCAACTGGCAGCAAAAGGGTTGGCCGAAGGCGTCTTGCAACCGGTTGGCCTTGCGTGACGAGCTCAAGGCGTTCGAGGCGGCGTTCAAGACGCTTAAGAAAGCGCTCAAGGCGCCTCAGGACATGGAAGTCGTGGCGCGGGCGCTTGCGGACGAGGCGGTGAAGACCAGCGAGATCGAAGGCGTGAACGTCGACGAGGGCGTGGTCATGTCGTCCATCTGCAAGGCGTTGGGGGTCGCGTATGCGCCAAAAGGCTTCACGAAGGATGCGCGCGCCGAGGGCGTGGCACAGATGATGCTCGTCGTGCGCGAACAATGGAACGCGCCGCTGACGGCGAAATTGCTCACGGGTTTCCATGGCGTACTGATGGCGGGCGAGGAGGCGCGCGTGGCGGTGGGCGCGTTTCGCAGTCATGCCGAACCGATGCGCGTGATCCGCCGCCAGGCGGATGGAACGGTCGAAATCCGCTACGAGGCGCCGCCCAGCGCGAACGTACCAAAGGAGATCGCCGCGTTCGTGAAGATGTGGAAGAGGCCCGTTACGAAGCCGGCGGACGTTGCGCTCAAGGCGGCGATGCTGCATCCGCACTTCGAGTCGATCCATCCGTTCGAGGACGGTAACGGCCGGGTGGGGCGCGCGCTCGTCGCCAAGACGATTGCGGAAGGGCTGGGGCTTCCGCTTGTCCTGCCCGTGTCGACGATCATCGCGCAGCATCGGGCGGCGTATTACGACGAGATCAACGAGGCCTCGCGGTCGCTTGACTGGACGAACTGGGCGGCGTTCTTCATTCCCGTATTGACGGAGATGATGGACTCTTTTGTCGCGGCGATGCGTTTTGTGAAGGCCAAGCGCGACTATCTCGCGAAATACGAACAGGGTTTTTCGGAACGGGCGAAAAAGGTTGTGCTCCGCATGTTCGAAGACGGCGAGGCAGGCGTGAAGACGGGGCTTTCGGCGGCGAAGTGGATGCGGATGGCGAAAGTGTCGAAGCCGACGGCAACGCGAGACCTTGGCGAGCTCTCAGCACAGGGGGCAATCGTTTCGGAGGGCCTCGGCGGCCCCGAGACGCGCTATGCCTTGAACACCTCCCTGTGTGAGCCGATTGATCCATTAAATGATCCATTAAAAACATCTTTGGAAGATCGGCTTCTGCGGGTGGTCGTGCGGCGCCCCGGCGTACAGTTGCCTGTTCTAGCCTCTTTTGAGGCGTCGTTAAGCCGTGTGACCGTGAAGCGTGCGGTCGCATCGCTCGTGAAGGCGGGCCGGATCGAACACCGCGGCAGCAAGAAGACAGGCGGCTATTATCCGGTGGCGAAGGAAGAGGCTGCTTCTTCCGCGCGCGGGCGGAATGTGGTGGAATAGTGTGTAGACGGAAATTGATTGCAGAAGACCAAGAAATCGAGAGAGAGCGAAAAGGAATTTACCATGCAAACAGAACTCTGGTATACTGACGAACACACGAAGGATGTTCGCTTCTCCATGAAGACCATCGAGCAGATCGCCTCCAAGAAGAGCGCCGTGCAGCAAATCGACATTCTCGATACGCCGGCCTATGGACGCGTCCTCGTGCTGGATGGTGGATTGATGATCACTGAGAAGGACGAGTTCATCTACCACGAAATGCTCGCCCATGTGCCGATGGCCGTGCATCCGCACGTCAAAAACGTGCTCGTCATCGGCGGCGGCGACGGCGGCACGGTGCGGGAACTGACGAAGTATCGTTCCATCGAGTCCATCGACCTCGTGGAGGTTGATAAAGACGTGGTGATGCTCGCGAAGAAATTCCTGCCGTTCACGTCGGCGAAACTGAAGGACCGCCGCGTGAAGGTGTGGTTCGAGGAAGGGCTGCGCTACGTGCGCGGCAAGAAAGCCGAGTACGATCTCATCATCGTCGACTCGTCCGACCCCTACGGCCCTGCGGAAGGCCTCTTCACGCGCGAGTTCTACGGTACGTGCTACAAGGCGCTGCGCGAAGACGGCATCCTCATCAACCAGCACGAGAGCCCGTTCTATTCGGCCCACCAGAAGTCGGTACGCGACGCGCATCGCCACATCGTCGTCGAGTTCCCCGTTTCGACGGTCTACCAGGGCCACATCCCGAGCTATCCTTCGGGGCACTGGCTCTTCGGCTTCGCCTCGAAAAAGTACCACCCCATCGGCAATCTCGACGAGGCTCGCTGGAATAAGCTCCGCATCAACACGAAGTACTACAACACGGCGCTTCACCGCGGCGCGTTCGCATTGCCCACGTATGTGCTGGACATCCTGAAGGAAGAAGAGGTTGCGAAATGACGCTCGAGGCGCAGAAGAACCAGTTCATCGGCTGTGACAAACCGTTCGAGGAGGCGGAGGTCGTACTCTTTGGCGCGCCGTATGATTCGACCACGTCGTTTCGTCCGGGAACGCGCTTCGGGCCTGCGGCGATGCGGATGGAGAGCTTCGGCATCGAGACCTACAGTCCCTTGCAGGACAAGGACCTCTGCGACGACGCCAAGGTGTTCGATTCGGGCGACATCGAACTTCCGTTCGGCGCACCGGAACCGGCGCTCGCGATGATCGAGGAGCGTGCCGCGCAGATTCTCGCCGCGGACAAGATCCCGTTCCTCCTCGGCGGCGAGCACCTGGTGACGCTCGGCGCCTTCCGCGCCGTCGCGAAGAAGTACCCCGATGTGGTCGTCATCCATTTCGACGCCCACGCCGATTTGCGCGAGGACTATCTCGGCAATCCGCTTTCGCACGCCTGCGTGCTCCGGCGCTGCCACGACCTCGTGGGCGACGGGCGCATCTTCCAGTTCGGCATCCGGTCCGGCACGCGCGAGGAGTTCCAGCTCATGAAGGATGGCCATGTGACCACCGAACCCTTTGCGGATACGACGCTCGCCGACGTCGTTTCGCGAATCAAACAATCCGAACAATCGAACAATCGAACAATTCCCGTCTACCTCACGATCGACATGGACGTGCTCGATCCTTCGGAATTCCCCGGCACGGGCACGCAGGAGGCGGGCGGGTTCCGCTACCCCCAGCTTGTCGCCGACATGCGGCTCATCTGCGAAAATCTGAACGTGGTTGGCATGGACAATGTCGAGCTCAATCCGGGGCTCGACCCTACCGGCCGCTCCACCGCCCTCGCCTGCAAGTTCCTCCGCGAGTGCCTCCTCGCGTTGCGACGCTAGGCGGATGATCTGCGTTGCGGCGGCACCGCAGGAATCACATTTCGGTAACAACTCGGGGACGGATTTTTGGTTAAATATCCGCGTCATCCCCATGGTGGGGGTGTAATGAAAGGATACCAAACATGAACATTAAAACCCTCCTCGCTCTCGGCTTGATGGCCGGGATGCTTTTCTCGTTCGCGGACCAGCCGCGTGGCACGAAGCCGGAAGGCGATCGCCCGCTGGTAGAACAACGCTCTGGCGAGCGCGGCCCGCGCATGGGCCGTGAACGCGCTCTGCGTGGGGATCGCGAACGCGGCCCGCGCATGGAACGCGAACGCGGACCGCGCCCGGAGCGCGGGCCGAAACCGACGGTTCTCGTTCTCAAGCCGGAAACGACGGATGCCGATGTGGCGGCGTTCAAGGCTGCGGTTCTCAAGCAGATCGACGACGCCGTGGCGGCGGGCCGCCAGAACAAGAGCGGCAAAGGGCGGCCGCCGGTGCGCTTGGCGTTCTTTGTGAACGATGGGCGGCGTGGGGCTCCAGAGGCTATGGGCCGTGGGCCGATGGGGCGGCGCGGCGATCGCCCGCGTGGGGAAGAAGGCCGCGGTCTGCCGCCTCCTCCGCCGCCGGCTGAATAAGAGGAATCGATGAATCGCGATTTCAGACTGTTCTTTTTCGCCATCGTGATCCCGACGCTCCTGCTTTCGGCGGCGGGATTGCGGTTGGTGCAAATCGAATTGCATGCGGCGCGGCGCCCTGCGCCGCCGCCGTTTGAACGGCGGATGGAAGGCGATCGTCCGCCGCCGCTCGCTTCGAATCCAGGCGAAGGAGAGCGCATGAAACGGCGTCCGCCGCCTCACCGTCCGCCGCACTGGCGGCGGCCCATGCGGATGTTCTCGGAAGAGAACGCGGTGGTTGGCGAACGCGTGGTGTGGATCGGCGGGTGTTTTTTCTCCGTGATGCTGCTCACCTTGATTACTGGCGGGTGGCTGCTCGCGCGCGCGGCGAAGAAGGCGCGCGAAGAAGCGCGAGAGAAGGTGGAATTCATCGGGCAGATCTCGCATGCCTTTAAAACGCCGCTCACGACGATCTGCCTTTGTTCGGAGTGGGCGCAAGACGAAGGGCTCTCGCCGGAGCGGCGGCAGAAGGCGTTGGCGGCCATCGCCGAGGCGGCCGAAAAGTTGCGGCATATCGTGGCGGTGGGAATCGACATGAGCGGTCTCGCCGAGACCGGGGTGACGCCACAACCGAAGGATGCGAATCATGATTGACGTTCTCGTTGCCGAAGACGATGCCGACATCCGCGAATGGGTTGCCTATACGCTTGAACAGAACCATTATCGCGTGCGGCGCGCGGCAAATGGCGTCGAGGCGCTTTCCGCCTACGGGGAGCGTCGGCCGGATTTGCTGATTCTCGATTTGATGATGCCGAAGAAGACGGGTTGGGATGTGTGCCTGGATATCCGGAAGCGGGATAAGGCCGTGCCGATCATGATGCTCACGGCGCGTTCGACGGAGGCGGACAAGATTCAGGGCCTCGGGTTGGGGGCAGACGACTACATGACCAAACCATTTAGCATCCGTGAACTTGTGGCGCGGGTGGCGGCGCTGCTCCGGCGTTCGAACGTGATGGGCGAGGCGCCGCCGAACGGAGGCGAGTTCGCTTTTGGAACGCTTCAGGTCAACGGCCTTTGCCGCACGCTTCGATTCCCCGACGGCCAAACGGTCGATTTAACCGAACTCGAGCTTGGCGTGTTGCGCTATCTCGTGGCGCATCCGAATGAAGTCGTGACGCGTGACAGCCTTCTGAACGGCGTGTGGGGGATCGCCTACGCCGGTTCCACGCGAACGCTCGACACGCGCATCGCCTCCTTGCGGAGAAAGCTCGGAACGGAGGCCGGAAAAATCGAAACCGTCCATGGAAGCGGCTACCGATACCGCCTAGCATAGGACAGGTAGGAATGGTCTTGACGTCGAGGGAGTGATTGTGCTATACTCATTCCATGTTCATTAACTGCCGTTAACGAAATGGCTGTTAACGAAACAAGTGTTTTGGAACGACAGGGAGGTGATGGAATGAAATTCTTTGGACGAGAGCAAGAAATAGCAGAATTGCGTAAGTTGCGTGAATATTCATGCGAAAATGCGCAGTTCACTGTCCTGACGGGGCGCCGAAGGGTCGGGAAGACGGCTCTTCTGCGTCAGGCATTTGATGATTCCGAAAGTCCGTATCTCAATCTTCCCGTGACCCGACAGCCGGAGATAACACTTTGCGATCAAATGCAGCGGGAGGCGGAATCCGTCTTGGGGCTGGGCATTCACGGAACCTGTCGACGATTCGGCGAGTTGTTTGAAGAATTGATGCGGGAGTCGCTTCGTCGGCCATTCACGCTCGTTTTGGATGAATTTCAGGAATTCGATCGTACCAATCCGGGAATATTTGGGGATGTGCAACACATTTGGGATAAATATCAATCCCGTTCGAAGATCAATCTGGTGGTTTGCGGCAGTGTCAACCGCTTGATGAAGAAGATATTCTTCAATGATTCGGAGCCGCTTTATGGTCGGAATACTGCAAAGTTGGAATTGCAGCCGTTCAGTGTCCCTCTGCTTAAGGAGATATTCGGCCATTATCATCCGAATTATACGCCCGACGATCTGCTTGCGCTTTGGACGGTGAGTGGAGGGGTGGCGCGATATGTCGATTTGATGATGTCGCGCCGGGCGTTTACGCGGAGTGACATGCTGGACCTCATCTTTTCTCCCACATCGGCTTACATCGACGAGGGGCGTACTGTTCTTGCCGATGAATTTGGCTCCGATTATGGAACTTATTTTACGATCATGGCGGCCATCGCCACGGGAAAAACGACCTCGTCCGAACTCAAGAACTTGTTGGGCGTCGAAGTGGGCGGGTACCTGTCAAAACTTGAGAAGGACTATGCGTTGATTTCCAAAAAACAACCTCTCTTCGAGCGGACGGTTGCGAAGAATTGCCATTATCAGATAGACGATTGTTTCTTCAGATTTTGGTTCCGATTCGTTTTCAAGTCTGAATATCTTCTTGAGTTGGGCCGACGCGACAGAATGCGTGAAATTGCCGAGCGTGATTTTGAGGTCTTTTCCGGGGTGGCCCTCGAACGCTATTTCCAATGGAAATTCATCGGCGAAGGGCGCTATATGCGTCTCGGCGGATGGTGGGATCGTAAAGGCGAGAACGAGATAGATCTCGTAGGTGAAGACGAAGCAAACGGCACATTGGACTTCTATGAAGTCAAGCATGGTGCTGATCGGTTGGATCTTGGTGCCCTTAAAATGAAATCGTCGGCATTTTTCACCAAGAATCCGGAACTGAAATCAAGGGCCACCTCTTTTCGCGGTCTTTCGCTTCTGGACATGTAACGTAGCCCACCCTAGATTTTCTTAAAAACGCGGTTGATTCTCCCGGCGGTGTTTGATACAATACCTCCAACCCTTGAACTGCTCCGGGTGGAGTATGGAATTCGGGTCGATATTGAGAGTATACGACTGAAAGGAATCCACTCCATGAGCAAGAAGGTCATGCTGATCGGAGCCGGTGGTGTGGCGGGCGTTGCGGCCGCCAAGATGTGCCAGAACCCTGAAACGTTTGGCGAGCTGCTGATTGCCTCGCGCACGGAAGCGCGCTGCAAGGCGATCAAAAAGGACATCGAGAAGCGTCCGTGGTTCGGCAAGAAGGGCAAGCGCACGAAGATCACCACCGCGCAGATCGACGCGATGGACGTGCCTCGTCTCACGGCGCTCATCAAGAGTTATGCTCCCGATCTCGTCATGAACATCGCGCTTCCCTACCAGGACCTCGCGATCATGGACGCGTGCCTCGCGGCGGGCGTCAGCTATCTCGACACGGCCAACTACGAGCCGCCCGAGGAGGCGCACTTCGAGTATTCCTGGCAGTGGGCGTACCGCGAGAAGTTCGAGAAGGCGGGGCTCACCGCGATTCTCGGCTGCGGTTTCGACCCTGGCGTCACCCAGGTCTTCTCCGCCTACGCGCAGAAGCACTACTTCGACACGATCGAGACGCTGGACATCCTCGACTGCAACGGCGGCGACCATGGTTATCCGTTTGCGACGAACTTCAACCCGGAGATCAACATCCGCGAGGTCGCCGCGAAGGG